>JACKEA010000006.1:0-300000 GCA_020633235.1 Polyangiaceae bacterium
ACAGCTCTTCCTCGAGCTCCGACTCGACGGTCCTTTCGGAGCTATCCAAGGCGGTGCTCGGCGTGGCCACGAGGCAAACTTCCCAATTATCCGTGATTCTGTCCACGAAAGTGGCGAATCCGCTCGGCGCGGTTGGACGCTGCTCCGCGCCCGTCTGCGGTGGTCGAGGTCGCGTTCCCCGAAGAAGCGCGTCCTGACATCTACGCCCAGTTGCGCGAAGAATTGACGAGCTGCCGCCCGGGGGCCACGACGGCCGGAGCGCGAGGTTCCGCGGCGGGCCGACAAGCCCTGGAAGCGGACGGATGACGGCGTTTGTCAGGCGTGGGGCTCGTTGGCTTGTACGGCGCGCAGCGTCTTCTTGCCCTGGAGCTGGGTGATCCATCGGGTGGCGGCTTCGCCGCGGTTCACGGTGTCCAGCGTGAAGCTCCCGTCGGCGCGCACGGTGATGGTCGTCTTCAGACAGCGGCCGCGCACGTAGTCGGCGTAGAAGTGCAGGGTGCCGTCCGCAAAGCGCAGATGGCGGAGCATGTCCCCCGCGGTCCACTCGTCGCCATCTTCGAAGTGCATGTCGGATACGCCGCGCGGCCGGGCGTGGGCGAAGGAAAGGACGCCCAGGGCGTAGATGAAGCCGAACGCATAGTGCTCCACGTCGCTCGAGAGCTCGCCGTCCTCCTCTTCGATGCCGAGCCGCCCTTCCATGCGCACATGCCGGTCGTCCGCGCTGGTCGGCGTGATCTCGGTGTCCAGTACCGTGATCTCCGCCAGCACCGCGTCCTTCAGTAGCTCGTACTCGATGGGTACGTCGTCTTCCCCTGCCATGGAGCGATTGTGCAGCACTCTCGCCGCCGTCACAACGGGGGAGGAGCTGTATCGGACCGCCATCCGGAGCCAAGCGTGCGGTACTCAGCGTTTCGGGAGGACGAGCCTCCCAGTGCTCTGGGGCGGACTCCTTGGTTCTTTTGCACAGCGCCCGTTGTGGCAGTATTCATCGAGTTCGCAGTCGCTCCTTTCCACGCACAGACGCCAACCTCGCGCTTGCGTGCACGCGCTCGCCGCCATGCAAGCTGAGCCGCCAGGCACGAGGCAACAAACCTCGCCCGTCTGACAGTCGCCAGGTTCGTCGCACGTGATGTCGTATCCCGGTTCCGGACAAGCGCTCGTGGCAGCAACGCAGGTCTTGGATTCGGACTGCGCCGACATGCAGCAACGCTGCTGTGGAACCCTGCACGGTGCGTCTCCGCAGGCTACGAGGCCGGGATCGCGTCTCGCGCGATGAACCCAACTCCCTGCATCCGGTCGTCTCACGCGTGTCGCGGCGGGAGGCTCAGGCCGTCGGCGCTGCTGTGCAGAGGTCGAAGCATTCACCCGGGCTTCTGTCTTGCGGCTCATCCACCAGGCCGCCGCCACCGCGACCACCAACCCTGCGATCGCGACGAACCCGCGGGTGGATTGCCTCACACTAGCCACCGACCTGGCAGTTCACGAGGTCCGTGCAGTTGTTCTGACAGCATACGTGGCCGCCTTGACAGCCGCCCGGCACGCCCGAGGGAAGATCTCCACACCAGCATTCTGGTTTGGACTGGCCCTTGAACTGCAAGCACTTGCCCTCACAGAGCTTGCCATTGCAGCAGCTCCGCTTGACGAGAACGTAGTTCGGCCCAAGCTTCGGCAAGCACGCCGAGCCGCCGTCGACCTCAACGTATTCCCCGGCCTCGAGCGGATATGCGCCGTCGCATTTGGGGCTGAAAGGTCCGACGCATTGGAAGCCACAACACACTTCCGGCCACAGGCAGCCACCCGTTGCCTTTCCGCACTCGCAGCTTTGCCCGAGGTAGCACGCCCCCGCACAGTACTTGCCTTGGCAGCATGTGGCGTATCCTGGGTACCCTCCGACATCATCGCATGATGCTGGCGTGCCGCCGCCGACGCCGGCGGAGGCGCCGCCTCCCGCTGTGCCTGCGGCACCGCCCGACATGGTGCCTCCCGACCCGGCAACGCCACCATCTAGGAGTGGTGCGCCTCCGGAGCCGCTGCCGCCATCTGGCGAAGTCCCACCGCCACCTTGAGTTGGCCCACCCCCGAGTCCAGCGTTTGGCGGAGAGCTGGACAGGTCCGAAATCCCGGAACGCGTGCCGCAAGCGGCCAAGACAACGGCCACGGCGACCACAAGGGAGAACCCTACTCGTGTCACGGCACGAAATCCGTGCTCACCCAAGCGTTGCTGGACAGGTGCTGGGGAGATCCCAAGACACTGGTCTCATTCGTACACTCGAGCTCCGGTGCCGGTCTCGAGTCTGTGAACGCGGCGACGTTCTGCCAGAAGCCCACCGGCGCGAGATCGAATCCCACCGGATTCCACATTTGAGTCAGTCCGAAATAGTCCCCCCAATAGCCTTCCGAGTTCGGACACGAGTACCACTCGATGACATGGTCAGAGCCACCTTGCGGCAGGACCAGTGGTGCCAGAGGATGGAACCCCGTGAAAGCAGGGACGCTCACTCCGCCCACGGTCCGGCTACCAATCGTTGTGCCCCACGGCGCAACGTAGTGGTCAGTAGGGTCAACCACGAAGGTCGTGGAAAGGTAGGCCAGCTGCCACTCCAACGGGCTTGATACGGGATCGCTGCGCAGTGCGTAGTCAAGCGTAGGCTGGAATTGCTTCCCGTCGTTCGTTCCGACCAACAGCTCCTCTGTGTTCAGAAAGGGAGAAGTGGAACATTCAGCAAAGTCCTGCGTCTCGCCGACCTGAATCCGGTCAATGCCTTTGGCGTCCTTGTAGTGAAACGCAAAGCGGAACACTCCCGCGTCACCCTCGAATCCAACGTCGAAGTCATGCCGAAATGCGTTCCGGATCGTACGTTGTTTGGCGCCTACCCCTACCTGTGCATTGGGCGTGGCGGACCCTGGGATCATTGCGTTCAGGTCACAACCCGCGAGAGAGTTGATGATGAAAGCCCCGAACTGGCCTTGCCCGAATTCCAGTACGCGAAGTTCCGGCGCAGAGGTGGAATCAGACACGTGAACGGACTCCATCCAGACGTTTCCAGCGAGATCCGACTTGATTCTAGGCTCCCGCTGACCCACCCCAAGCGAAGCTTCTCCGGCCGGCACCGCCACCTCTTGGAAGTTCCGCCACCCTGGTTCAGTGCCAGATTTACTACGAAGAGGCGGACGCTTCCTAGATTCGGCTCGCTCGGATCCGGGTGCTGGGCGAAGAAGTCCTCTACCGCAACCCACACCCGGCCTTCATCGTCCACCCCGACGGCCGTCTTGTCGAGCAGTCGCGTTCGGCACCACCCCTCTTCGCACTTGAATCCAGAGTTGGGGCAGTCAGAGTTTGCTGTGCACGTTTCTTGGAGTGGGTTTGCGTACGGCACCGCTACGCATTGCGGGCTGAAGGTCGTTCCACCGTCTTCGGAGCGCGCCACGCAGAATCCGTCGACTGCGGCCAAGACGTGACCGCTAGGTTCGGAGATGGTGTCGGCTCCCCCACTTTCGGCGAGAAACGAACTGTCTGACGCTCCGAGCTGAGCTAGGTACACACGGCTCGCGTTCAGTGGGTCGGTCACGTTGGACGGATCGGCCCAGATCGTCCAGCCGGAGAAATGGATCTTCCCTCCGTAGGCCCAGCCTACGCCAGCGGGACTTGGGAATCCCGTTGCGAATCCCATCAGGGAGGAACCCTTGCGGACTTCGCGCACCGTGTTGGCGTTCGAGAACACGTATTCGAGCTGGCCGCTCAACAGCGTATTCGTGTAGTCGTTGAATGACATCACGGCAACATCTGTCACGCCGATGCCGGGCACGTTGTTCTTCGCGGTCGTGAGCGCCGTTTCGGATTGGACTTCCTGGTCGGATATTCCAGGCCCGATGATTGGATCTTGGAAACAGCTCACCGCCAGCGCCCCACCAAGCACGCTAGCAGCAACAATTTGCCGCTGGATTCGCATAGTCCCTCCCATTCCGTGATCGTACTCCGCGCGTGGGCTCGGTCAACCACGCATCCCGTTTGCGCCGCCCCAACATCCACCTGCTACCCCTTCCACAACCTCCACAAACCTTCCGGCAGTTCCACGTCCAGGCGCCACCACACGCGCATCGGCTGTTCGCCTTCGTGGCGGAGGTAGTGCGGCGTCAGGAAGCGATCCGCGTAGCGGTGCTCCGGCTTGGTACCGCTGCCTTTGCGGAGCTTCACCATCAGCACCGTGTGCGGCTGGCCTTGCACGTTCACGTCGCGGTGGCCCACCTGCCACGAAGGATTGTTCGCGTGGCCAAGGGTGACGGAGCAATTGGCCTGAGTGTAGGTCCGGGTGCCACCTCTGTCCGAATGCCAGGTCCGCTTGAAGCCTGGGCATCGTCGCACCTTGGAGGTAGGCTTCGAGGTAGTTGGAGGTTCGCCATGGCGACCGGGGTGATGGGATATGGGGAACGGGTATCCACCGTGGCATTGAGTGCACGGCATGGTTCGGTTGAACCGCTGCGAAAACGCACCCGGCGGAGACTGATGGCAGGAATTGTCGGAGTTGTTCTCACCTTCGGTTGCTCGGTTTCGGACCCAGCAACCCCACCTCTCATTGGGGCCCCGCAGGAGCCCAACCAGTCTGGCGAACAAGCTGAGACCGACGCAGTCGTGGCTCAGGCCCTGGATGGAACGACAACAATCGTCGTCGGTCACCGGTTTACCGGCCCCTACTTCCTGAACAACGAGCCAGGGCAGAATCCGGACATTTTCTACGGCCCGAACACGGCGGACGGCGTCGTGTTTCGTCGAGGCTCTTCCATCATGGGCCGCTCCTTTAGCACCAACGGTGGCTTTGCTTGGCAGGCCCCCGGGAAGATCTACCCTGAGTTCGGGTTCGGGGATCCCGTTGCCCTCCTATGGAGCGACCCCGCGCTCGCGGTCGGGTATGCCAACAAGTCCCTGGTCGCATACGCGAGCCTGGCAGTGAGCAAGCAATCCTTCGATGCCGTAACGTCAGGAACCGATGCGCAAGACTTGCTCTTCGGTTGGCCGCCAGACGTGGACACGCCAGACGGGCAAGGCATAGTGGACAGCGTCTGCGTGGCGCTGTCCTTCGACGGTGGGCTCCAGTTTCAGGACGTTGTCTGCGCTCGCGACGCAGATGTTGGAATTGTTGGGACTGATCAAACGACGGCAGCGATTGGTCGAGGTGACCGAGTCTATGTTGCGGTGGACGACTTCTCCGATGACGAGATCCTCTTGTACGAGCTCATCTATCTCGGAGTTCCCGCTCCATTCCTCAACAAGATTCCCGTTGACCCTCTGATGGGTAGCGCTTCGCACGGACCGGAGCTTCGGCGCGACCAAAGTGGCGAGGTGTGGATGTCGGGCACCGACGCGTTTGGCACGGTGAAACTTTGCCGCGTGACCGACCAAAGCTGCGAGTTCGTTGGCAATGTCACGTCGAATGTAGACCTGTTCGCGATCTTGCCCGCAGGTGTAGCCTCGCCGCAAACGCTCCGGTCTGGTTCTTCCGCTGACTTCGCCGTGAATCGCGTGGTTGCTGCGGAATTGATGCTTCGCGAGTTCATTTTCGCGTACTCCCGAACCGGCAACCCAACACTCGGACCGTATGTGGGCTTGACGCGATGTGTCCTTGCTTCACTCTCTGGCGCACTAACGTGCGAGGACGTCGATGAGTGGGGGACTCTAGCGCGCCTTGGAATGCAGCTTCAACCGAACATCGACCTAGTAGACAAGAGTGAGGCACAGGACGGATTCGGGGCAGACTGGCGCTACGCTTTCTACGAGTTCGATAGACCTGAGATTGGCAACGGAAGAGCCCAGATTGCCTTGGCGACACTTTCGGGCACGTTGCCCTCTGCGATTTCCCCTACCGTGACGTTCCAACCACTTGGCGCCCCGGACCCATTGGTGTGCCCAGCGAGGTACCCAAGCGGGGACTACTGGGGGGACTACTTCGCTCTCGTTGCCGTGCCGCCGATTCCGACCAACCCAAACTGGCGCCATGTTGCGGTGTACTCCAGCGACGAATCACGCGGTTGTGAGTCGAGCCATCCACGTCAGGGCAGGAATCTTCACGTCGTATCGTGGGGTTGGGTGGATTGATGCGTGCTCTATGGGTCGTTGTTCCATTCGTCCTGCCGTGCTGTGGAGGAGAGACTGACGCGGTAGGAACTGGCGGGGGTGGCACGGGTGGCCTGGACGCCAGCATGCTGGACGCGTCTGACGCCTCATCTTACGACGTTCAGGTGGAGACGTCGGTAGGAGGGGCGGCTGGGGAGACCGCCGACCAGAAGTACGCATGGGTCTGCAAGGATGGTGGCCATCCCAACACCGGAAAGCTCCGGTTTTCCTGCTGCAATGGGCACGTGTGCCTAGGAACGTGTGAACAGGGACAGTGTCAGTGCGGGGACATAGCCGGCGGCTGTGCGTTGCCGTCACTTTGCTGCCTGCTCGCGAAGGACAGCGACCTCTTGGTCTGCGGCGGAAGTGGCGTGTGCGATTCGCTTGGATGAACGTTTCGGCGTTGTTGATTGCGTGCGGGGGGCTCGCTGCGCCCGACGTCGCGAACAATGACGCGTCCCGTGACCAAGACGCCGACGGTGCTGGCCAAGGTGACGCGACCGGAGTGTCGGATGCAGCGCAGGAACAGCAGGAGAAGGACAGCGCGTCCACCGAGGGTGGATGCAGCCTGGTTGGTTCTGGCCCGGGACTGGAAACATGCTGCAACGGCCAGATGTGCCACGGCGAATGCAATCCAGCGGCGGTCTACGCCTGCAGCTGCAACGGCTCCGTGTGCCCTCCAAACGCAGCTTGCTGCCTCATTGAGACAGATGCTGGCGGCCTCATCGGGCCGTACTGCGTCGCGGTCAAGGACTGCGCGCTGCCATGAACCCCCACCGTCCAGCTGAATGCGGGGTTCGGTCGCGAGCTTCCGCGCCGCCCCAACATCCACCTGCTACCCTTTCCACAACCTCCACAAACCCTCCGGCAGTTCCACGTCCAGGCGCCACCACACGCGCATCGGCTGTTCGCCTTCGTGGCGGAGGTAGTGCAGCGTGCCGCAGTAGACGAAGTCGTCGCGGTCGTCGTAGCGCGTGAACAGGTGCACGCGGCGGCCTTCGGCGTCGTGCTGGGTGATGTGCCGGCCCTTCGCGGACTCCAGCTTCGTGCTCGCTTGGCTCTCCCACTGAAACTCCGCCGGCGTCAGGAAGCGATCCGCGTAGCGGTGCTCCGGCTTGGTGCCGCTGCCCTTGCGGAGCTTCACCATCAGCACCGTGTGCGGCTGGCCTTGCACGTTCACGTCGCGGTGGCCCACCTGCCACGAAGGATTGTTCGCGTGGCCAAAGGCGCGGGCGATGGCGTCGCGGTTGTACTTGCCCCACAGCGTGAGGCCCGTCGCTTCCTTCACCACGCCCAGCACCCGCGCCACCGGCTCCACCTTTGCGCCGGCGGGCAGCGCGCGGTCGGCGTGCGCGGGGTTGTCGCTCCGCAACAGCCAGCCGCCATCGGGCTTCCGGATCGGGACCTTCAGCGCCGCGAACGTGGTGTCCGGCGCATCGTGTCCCACTATCAGGAAGGGACGTCCTTCCACCTCGGTTACCGCGCCGCCCCGCCACCATTCTGCCAACACCAGATCCCCGTCTTGGATCGGGTGGTCTCCGCCATTCATGGAGTCCCCCGAAGCGCGCACCACGAAGTGGCGCTGCGCATCCACCGCGCGCTCCGTCTCCACCGCGAGCGCGCTCTCCGCATCCACCGTGGGGTTGCCCTTGCCAAAGGCGCCGCACGCCACTTCCAAGTCCGGATAGAACGGCAGCTTGGGGAAGGGGATGACCTCCGCCCCCGGCGCCGTCTCGAGCGCGGGGCTCTCCGCACGCCGTAGCAGCCAGCGCTCGTTCGTGCGCAGCAGCTCCACCGTGTGATGCGTGCCCGGCTGCCCCGCCGCGGGCCCGAACCACCCGCGCATCAACGCCGGCAGCACGTTGGCGCCGCCCCCCGCCGCCGTCACCACGTTCACGGCGATCTTGGCGAAGCGAAACGTGTACCTCTCGCCGTCCACCTCCACCGGCGTCTCGCCGCTGGGTGTGTCCGATCGCACCGCGCGATCGAAGCGCAAGATCGGACGCCCGCCGGAGTGCGAAACGGCCAGCACGATCGGCGCATCCCCCGCGCCCACCGGCGTCTTGCGCTGCAGCTTGTGGAGGTGATCACGCAGGCGTAGCTCCACGAGCTCCGCCGTCATCGCCTCGAAGCCCTCGCGATCGGCCTCCGCCACCGCGTACGCAGGCTCGAAGCGATCGCCCTCCAGCCGAAACCACGGCTCGCTCGTGCTCTCTCCCCGCGCCCACACCCGAAGCGGCATCTCCCGCCACTTGCGCGCCGCCGCGGTGGAGAACGGATGCCGCTCGGTGTCTTCCCGAAGCTCCGCGAGCAGCAGCGGCTGCCGCGCGATGGCCTCGTGGGAGCGCTGCGCGTTGTCCGTCACGTCCATCCCCTCGAACAGCGCATCCGCATCCAGCAACGTTTGCAGGGCCACGGCCTTGTAGGCCTTGGTCATTTTGGTGTTGGTCAGATCGCGGAACCACGCGGCGTGACGCGTGAGCACCCGCGCTTCTTCTTCCGTGAGATCGCCCTGCGCCTGCACCAGCTCGAACCAGCCGCCGTAGCGTTCTTTCGCGGGCCTCAGGCTCACACCGGTGCTGAACAGCTCCGCCGCCGTCGGCCGCCGCCCGTGGCTGTCGCGAAAGGTGACGTACTCGTACAAGAGCGCGTCCTCCTTGCTCACCCGCGCCAGGCGCTCGAGCATGTCCAGCGCTTCGGTCTCGATCTCCACGGAGCAGCCCTCCGGCAGCGTGAGCGCGTGCTCGCGAAGCCGCGCGAGCGCCACCGCTGCCGGCAGCTCGTCCCCCGCCAGGTACACCAGGCCCTGCGGCTTCTGCAGAAAGCTGCGATGGTTGCCGATGAAGTCCACCACCGTGAGGTGTGTCTTGTCGTCCGCCCGGCGCAGGCCACGCCCCAGCTGCTGCAGGAAGATCACCGGGCTCTCCGTGGGGCGCAGCATCAGCACCACGTTGATGTCCGGCACGTCCAGCCCCTCGTTGAACACGTCCACCGCGCAGATGATCTCGAGCTCCCCCGCCCGCAGCTGCCGCAGGGACTCCGCCCGCGGCGCGCTCGTCGCATCACTGTGCACCGCCGCTGCGGCGATGCCGCGCTCCCGAAAGAACCGCGCCATGAAGTCCGCGTGCGCCGTGCTGCAGCAGAACGCCAGCGTGCGGCGTGGCAGCGTGGGCGCCTTGTTCAGGTACTCCGCGAGCGCTTGCTCCGCACGCGCGCCCGTCTCCAGCGCCGCTGTCAGCGCCTCCGCGGAGAAGCGACCGCGCCACGGGATCGGCTCGTAGTCCACCACGTCCTTCGCGCCGAAGTAGTGGAACGGCACCAACAGCCGACGACTGATGCCCTCGATCAGGTTGGCCCGGTACACCAGGTTGTCGTCGCAGAGCTCGAGCAAGCTCGCGCCGTCCAACCGATCCGGCGTTGCCGTGAGCCCCAGCAAGAAGCGCGGCCGAAAGTGCCCGAGCACCTTGCGATACGTGGCCGCCGCCGCGTGATGAAACTCGTCCACCACCACGTAGTCGAAGTGGTCCGCCGGAAACCGCGCCAGCTGATGCTTCCGCGCCAGCGTCTGCACCGAAGCGAACAGCACCTCCGCCTCCGTCTCCGCGCGCCCCATGCCCAGCGTGCCCAGGGTCTTGTCCGGATGCACCCGCGAAAAGCTCTCCTTGGCCTGGTCCAAGATCTCTTCTCGGTGCGCCACGAACAGCGCGCGCTCGCCGCCCATCGCCCGAAAGTCGAAGGCCGAAAGGAACGTCTTGCCGAGCCCCGTGGCCAGCACCACCAGGCCCCGCCGCTTGCCCTCGCCGCGCGTCTTCTTCAACGCCAAGAGCGCGGCTTCCTGCACTGAAGTGGGCTTGGGAGCTGCTGCTCGTTCTTCTGGTTGGTGCGCCGCGGCCACCGGCACGGGCGCGCGCTGCTCGTAGTCGCGAATCACCTTCGCGCTGAGCGGCACGGCGGCCTCCGACTCCCAGAGCCGCGCAAACCGCGCGACGATCTCCCGGAACGCCGCGCCGTCGCTGGACGACACCAGCCGGAGGTTCCACTCCACGCCGTCCTCCAGCGCGACGCGGCTCAAGTTGCTGCTCCCCACGTACGCCACCCCGTCGTCACTCCACGCGCCGTCGTCACTCCGCCCACCGTCGTCACTCCGCCCACCGTCGTCGCGCCTCGCACCGCCGTCGCGCCGCGCATCGCCGTCGCGCCGCCCACCGTCGTCACGCCGCCCATCGCCGTCGCGCCGCGCATCGCCGTCGCGGGGCGCGGCTCGGAAGATGTACGACTTCGGATGGAACGTCGCGGGCGGTTCGGCGTGGTACAGCCGCGCCTGCACGTGCTCGTGCTCCTCACTCAGGCGCCACAGCGCGCGCAGCGCGTCCGCACTGGTAACGCCCATGTAGTCACCGGTGAGCACGCGAATCTGCGCGCCTCGGCGCGCCGCATCGGCAATGTCCCCCGCGAGCAAGGCGAGCCCAGAAGGTTGCACGAACGCTGCCAGCAGATCTGCCCTGTCCGCCCGCGTCAGCGCGGCCCGCAGCGCCCGCACGAAATGCTGCTCTTGTCCCGCAACGAGCGCCGGCAAATCCTCGAACCTGCCCGCGCCCACCACGCTTGCCCTGTCCGTCGAGCCCGCGTCCCGCGACGCGCCCGCGCGTCGCGTCGCATCGGCGCCGCCCGTCGAGCCCGCGTCCCGCGACGCGCCCCCGCCCGGCACGTCCCTGCCGTCGTTCCGCGCATCCGCGTCGTACTTCTGCCGCGTCGGGATCACGCCGCGCACGCCGCCGCGGGGGTCGTCCATGTCGCCGTGGCGCCGCGGTATCACGTGAATGTGCAGGTGCATGACCGTCTGCCCTGCGGCCTGGCCCGCGTTGAAGCCGACGTTGTATCCGTCAGGCGCACTGCCCGCGTCGAGGTCGCGCTTCACGTGCTCCACGGCGCGCCACAATTCGCCCTGCTCGAACGCGTTCGCGTCGAAATACGTCGCCACGTGGCGTCGCGGAATCACGAGCGTATGCCCTTCCGTCACCGGGAAGCGGTCGCGGAACGCCACCACGAGCTCCGACTCGTACACGAGCGGCGTGTCGCCCAGAGAGCAGAAGGGGCAGTCCGGCACGAAGGTAGGGTACGCGAAGTTCCGCCGTCCGGCGCCGCTTCACGTCCCAGATGCGACCAGTCCCGTCGCTCTCGCGCGTTTCCGCGGCGGAACGACAGCATCAGCCAACGCATGACGGCGGCATCTTTGACGCTGGAGTGTGCGCACCCGTTGCGAATGCGTCCGCGCTACTCGCGTCATGGCTGACCCCATCAACTTGGCGGACCCAGCATTCGAACCCAGTGGCGAGCAGCTTCAGGGCCTCGCCTCGAGAGCGTGCGCGGGCGTGCGTGCGGCTCGTGAAGCAAGGCAGGAACGCATACGCCTCCAGATTGCACGCCAGCGCGAGATTGCGTTGCAACACTTGGCCGAAGTGGGCGCTGCGAGGGCAGAGCCAAGCGCTTGAAACCTGTCCTGCTGGCGGAACGCTGGCTCGCTCAGGTGCCGATCTACTTGCGAAAAGTGACATTAAGCAGCGGATTTCGCAATCGCGACGGCGAATGTCGGCCGATATTATTGCGTAATCTAACGAAAATAGTAACTTTTCATGAGTCCAGTGGCGCGGCCCGTATCCAGACCCAAGAGGCTCGCAACCCAGATTCGCGAGCTGCAATCCCAAGGGAAGTACAGCTTCACTCGGCAGGACGTGGTTGCGCCGCAGCGTTCTGGGGTTGCCTTCGAGGCAGCGGCTCGTCGTCTGAAGAAGCAAGGTCGACTGGCAACTCCTCGGCGGGGCTTCTTCGTGATCGTGCCTCCAGAGTACAGCGAGGCTGGGTGCCCTCCCGCGAGTTGGTTCGTCCACGACCTGATGAGCTTTCTCGGCCAGCCCTACTATGTCGCCCTGCTCAGCGCTGCGGCGATCCACGGAGCGTCGCACCAGCAGCCGATGGCTTTCCAGGTGGTGACCGATCGTCCGACGCGCACAGGGAAGGCGGGACGGGTGCGGATCGAGTTCCATATGAGCACGATGGTCGACCACGCGCCGGTGGTCGACGTACTGACGGAGACCGGCGCCATGCGCGTCGCCACGCCCGAGGTTACAGGCTACGATCTGGTGCGCTTTCCTGAAGCGGGGGGACATTGGAACAACGTGGCCACTGTGCTCGGTGAGCTTGCGGAGAAGATGGACGCTGCAAAGCTCGTCGAGCTTGCCTCGAAGTACACGGTCCCCGACGTTCAGCGCCTAGGCTATCTGCTGGACGTCATCGGGCGGCAGGACCTCGCCGTACCTCTACTGAAAGCGCTCGACCAGCGGCGCCGCCGTCCGGTCTTGTTGGCGCCCGCTGAAGGGAGCGGGACAATGGCGCCCGACGAGCGGTGGCGCGTCGTCCCTAATGTGACCGTGGAGGCGGACCTGTGATCCCCCGCGCGCAGATCACCGGCTGGCGCCGACGTGCTCCCTGGCCGAGCGACGAACAGGTGGAGCAGGACTTGGTTCTTTCCCGTGCGGTCGTGGAGCTGTTCAGCCAACCTCTGGTTGCCGAGGCGATGGCGTTTCGCGGAGGAACGGCGTTGCACAAGCTGTTCCTGAATCCGCCCGGGCGCTACTCGGAAGACATCGACCTGGTGCAGGTCGATGCAAGTCCCATCGGGGCGGTGCTCGACGCCATTCGCGCAGTGTTGGATCCATGGCTGGGCGAACCGAGAAGGAACCTTGGCCAGGGACGTTTCTCCCTCGTCTACCGCTTCGAGACCACCTTTCAGCCGGTCCGGCAAATGCGGCTCAAGGTCGAAATCAACACACGAGAGCACTTCACCGTGCTGGGACTCCACCGGTGCGCGTTCGCGGTCGAGAGCGCTTGGTTTTCTCGCGCCGTCGACGTCAACACCTACCAGCTCGAGGAATTGCTCGGTACCAAGCTCCGCGCGCTGTACCAGAGGAAGAAGGGGCGCGATCTATACGACCTCTGGCTTGGGCTTACGACGCTGAGCGCCGACGCCTCGAGGGTGGTCCAGTGCTTCGAGCGCTACATGGAGCACGGTGGCACATCTGTTTCGCAAGCAGAGTTCGAGATGAACCTCGCGGCCAAGCTGGAATCCAAGCAGTTCCGCGAGGACCTCCAGCCGCTGTTGCCGTCGGATACCAAGTACGATGTGGCCGCCGCGGAAGCGTGCGTGCGAGCCGCGCTCGTGGAGCGGTTGCACGGTCAGCCCTGGAAGAGCCGGAAGCGTTAGGCCGCCGACCGGGCCCGCAAGCCTGGAGAATCGTAGAGGACAGTCCGGTGCGTTTCCGCGGGGGAACGACAGCATTCGGAAGGAGCCGTGAGCGACTGCGGCGCGGCTCAGTGCAGCGAGTTGGCATCGAGGGCGGGCTCGGGATCCATCGGACCGCTGGCCCAGGGCGTGTGTTCCCAACCGCTGATGAAGATCTCGTCCGCTCCGCAAGCGGGACACCACGCGTTGATTCGGTTGTCAGTGAGCTTCTCCACCCACAGCAGGCCCATGCAACGCTTGCGACCGGGACGCCGCGAGCACTCCACCGGGGTTTCCCCCATCGTCTTCGGCCGCAGCGTTGCCGCGTACTCGATCAGCCGTGCAATGCGGAGTGCCTGCTGGCGGAGCCGTACCGGTCCTTCCGGCAGCTGCCCGGCGTCGTCCAGCCAGTGACGGATATCGACGACGAGGATGGTTGGCTTCATCGCTCCCTGCCCGACGGCATTGTGCACCACCGAGGGCGCGCTGTCGTGCTTGACGCTCGCGGCGCGCGCTCACAGCGTGCGAGCCCATGATGGTGCAGGAACGCGGGCGGGCGCTGGACGCAGGCGGCCACTATCCGTTGTTTCCCGCTGGGGACCACCGAGAGCCGGGCGAGCGCAGCCACGCCGTCGCGCTGGACGATGGCGTGGGGGACGTGAGCGCGCCGCTCGCATCCTTCGGCAGCGAGATCGGGCGTTGCCTGCGCGCGTGATCCTGGACGCCCAGCACCACGGCGCCCCTATGACGACCTGTACCAAGCGGACTGGGACATCCTCGTGCGGCATGAGGGCTGGCTCAACGACAACCACTGCGTGAACCGAGCTGTCCGTGCGCAGGTGATGGTCGAGGTGCCCCCGCTCTCCGGCGAACCGTCGAAAGCGGTGGGCGACGAGAGGCTGAACCTGAACAAGCGAGGCTTCGCGCCCGAGCCCTCCAACGCGCTGGTGCGGGGCATTTTGCTGCACGCGAAGGGCGGGGGATCTGAGTCGGGGTCGAAGGCGTTGGTCAGGGCGGAGCATCTCTGCCGCAACGACCGTGCGTGTAGCCAAGTCGACGACCTGATCGCGGCAAGCTATCGTCTGCGTCGTGGCAGGTCGCGTCCTCATTCCGACGGGTCACGACCTCACGCCACTCCTCGTGGTCGGGTGTGAGGTGGACGGCTCCGTGGTTCCAGCACCGGGGCAGTCGGCGCTCTATACATTCGACCACCAGTTCCAAGGAACCGCCTGCGCGCAGATGTCCATTCATGGGGCGGGCCTGCTGCTCGAGCACAACCTGGAGCGCCTGGCGTGGTCCGAGGCACCCGCGACCGCCCTGCTGGCGATGAAGAGCCTCGGTGAGCACCCCATCGCGCGTGACGGGTGGACCGCCCGGGAGCGACGCGCAGTGGACGACTGGCTGGCGGACTCTCCGCTCGTCGCCCGAATGCCGCAGGCGTGGGTCACTGATCCCAAAGCCGTCGCTGCCTTTGCCGCTTGGCTGAGGCGCGTTGTGCTCAAAGACTGTCCCGCCATCGAGCGCTACACCGAAGCGCTGGCCATCTCTCAGTACTTGCCGGCCTTGCCGCCCACACTGGCCGATTGGCGGGTGTTGATCTGCCACCCGCGGCGTGCCCCCGAGTACAACTTCAACTCGGGCGGCAGCATCCCGGAACAGCCGACGCCCCGCGCAGCGCTCGGCCCGACGCTCGGCGAGGTCTGGTCGCGAATCGAAACCACCGCCGTGTCGCTGTCGCGTTGTGACAGCGCGCCTCGCTTGTACTTCGTCTGGGCCAACTCGGATTGACCGAACCGTGCCCATGCCGCCCGTCCACGACAGTTTCACGGTGAAACACGCGCTCCCAGTGTGCCCGGTGGAAGTAGCGCGAGTAGTCGTGCGCGACGGGCATCGCGTCGCGCCAACAGCAGCGAGCGCTTCGTGCAAATCGCAGGTACGCGCGGATCCGAAGCGAGCGCGCGTACGTGGTATCGCCTTGGCGGAGCCGCTGCTGACGTTTCGATGTGCGGCTCCGTTCAGGAGGACGACCATGACGCTCGATACCGCCACCGTGAGGCGCACCGCCCTGTCCCTTTCCGTTGCCGTCGGCCTGGCCGGCTCGTTCTACGCGGGCATGGCGTACGCGCACGACAGCCAGCTCGACGACGCCCACGCGCACTTGGTGAAGGCCGTCGCACTGCTGAAAGCTTCCACCAACCCCAACGCCACCCACGCCAAGCGGCCGTTCGGCGGACACCGCGGTCGCGCGATCAGCCTGATCGAGCGCGCCGAGAAGCAGATCGCCGCCGCGGCGGCGTACGCGGACAAGTAGCGGCGGAGGCGGCGGGCGACCTCGGTTCAGGCGTGCCAGTCTGCGATCGGGTCCGTCGCAACTTCGTCCGATGCGAGTGGTTCCGCGCCGAGCCAACAGCCTTGCGAAGAGAGATCGGACAGACAGTGTCAGTGCTTGGCCATGTCGCCTGGACTGGCGGAGCGGGCGAGCTAGCATCGGCGGATGAAGCCACGCGGGGGACGCGAAGTGGGAAAGGGGCACGAGTTCGGCGGGGACTGGACGACCCAGAAACTCGACGTTCTTCAAAAGTACATGCGGGCGTACACGACCGCTCTGCGCGACAAGCCCAGCGTTGAGCGGCCATTTCGAAAGGCGTTCATCGACGCGTTCGCTGGGACTGGATATCGGAATGCCCGCCGATCCGATGGCGAGTCGCAATCGCAGGAGCTTCTGTTCCCAGACTTGGCCGAGAAGGAGCCCCAAGACTTGCTGGATGGTTCGGCGCGGCTGGCTCTTCTGACCGAGCCGTCCTTCGATCACTACATCTTTGTGGAGCGCAGCCCTGCGCGTTGCGCAGAGCTCGAAGTGCTCAAGAGCGAGTTTCCGGATAAGGCCGACCGGATCGACATCCAGCAGGGCGACGCGAATGACAGAATTCAGAGCCTGTGCCGGAAAAACTGGACATCCAATCGCGCCGTGCTCTTTCTAGACCCCTACGGGATGCAGGTGGAATGGGAGACCATCAAGGCTATCGCCTCGACCAAGGCCATCGACATGTGGCTCTTGTTCCCTCTCGGGATGGGTGTGAACCGGCTGCTCACGAGGTCTGGGGACATCCCCGACGGCTGGAGGCACCGATTGGACCTGCTGCTGGGGTCTACGAGCTGGTATGAGGAATTCTATGAGGTGGAGAGCACACGGACGCTCTTCGGCGACCACCAAGATCACGTCGTGAAGGCGACCATGGAAACCATCGGCCGGTACTTCAACGATCGATTGAAAGATGTGTTTGCCGGCGTTGCCGAAGAGCCCGGTGTTCTGCGCAACTCGGCCAACAATCCCCTCTACCTCTTGTGCTTCGCCGTAGGCAACCAGCACGGTAGGCCCACGGCATTGCGCATTGCGGAGAGCTTGTTGAAGAAGGTGCGTTAGTGGCTCGAGGCTCCGGCATCGAATGGACCGAGTCCACCTGGAACCCGGTCACCGGCTGCACGAAGATCAGCCCCGGGTGCAAGCACTGCTACGCAGAGCGCATGGCAGCGCGCCTGCAGGCCATGGGGCAAGCGAACTACGCGAACGGCTTCGGGCTCACGTTGCAGCCGCACATGCTGGAGCTGCCACTCGGCTGGAAGAAGGCGCAGACCATCTTCGTCAACTCCATGAGCGACCTGTTTCATCACGATGTGCCGCTTTCCTACGTCCGCCGCGTCTTCGACGTCATGGCTCGGGCGCACTGGCACCGCTTTCAGGTGCTCACCAAGCGGGCGGATCGCCTCGCGGAGCTGAGCCCAAAGCTCGAGTGGGCGCCCAACATCTGGATGGGCGTGAGCGTGGAGAGCGACAAATACCGGAACCGCATCGACGGGTTGCGTGCGACGGGCGCTGCGACGAAGTTTCTGTCGCTGGAGCCGCTGCTGGGTCCGCTGCTAGATCTGGATCTGCGCGCCGTGGATTGGGTCATCGTGGGCGGAGAGTCCGGGCCCCGCTCGCGGCCAATGGACGCCGAGTGGGTCTTGGATCTCCGCGACCAATGCCGCCGCGCCCAGGTTCCGTTCTTCTTCAAGCAGTGGGGCGGCAAGAACAAGAAGAAGGCCGGCCGAGTACTCGACGGACGCACCTGGGACGAGGTGCCGGACTACGTTACAACGAAGTCGGCCGCACCTGCCCCGCGGGCTCTATCCACTGTCGCAGCGCCCTCGCGAACGCTCGGCTGACGTCGTCGTCGTGCCCATTCACGATGGCGGCGTACTCGGCGAAGCCAATGGTGTTGGCGGCGCTCTCCGCTTCGGGCTGCACGTACAGGATTCGAAGCGGCGGTTCGGGCGTTCCCACGAGGTTCCGGACCTGCGCCAAGCCTCGCGTTGCGCGTGCGCGAACGCTCGGAAACACCTCGTCATAGAGCTGCGCGGGTACTTCAACCAGCCCCAGAGCGGACAGATCGCTCAGCAGATGCAGGTACTTCTGGAGGTACTTCGAGCTGGATGCTGCCGCCACCGCGATCACGCCATCCACGATGGCGCGTAGGCCGGCCTTCTTGGCAAGCTCGAGGTACTGGTCTTGCTTGGTTCGGCGCGACGTCTGCGCCGTCTTGAGCTCCAGCAGATAGAACGTGTCGCAGCTCGCCGTCGCCAGCAGGTAGTCCGCCTTCGCGGTCTTGTTGGGGGATGGCTCCCCGTCGCCGTACAGCATGCCGCGGCGGAGCGGCAGCTCGGGGATCATCACCGTGTGGAGCTCGACCCCGACATGCGCGCTGACGACTTCTCGGAGGTACAGCGCGAAGAAAACGTCCGCGCGTCGCTCGAGCTGGTACGCCGGAAGGTGACGCCAGCGGTCGAGCAGGGCGAACACAGTGGTGATGCTTGGGTTCGAAGGAAGACTGCGGCCGGCGGATAACCGCTGGCTCTGCCGGTCATCGAGCTCGCGTGCCATTTCTCGAGCCACCGTCTCACGGGGCGCAACCGCTGTCATGGGCCCGCCGCCTTGACCTCCGGGTATGGTGGCCTGAACGTGACACTGTGACCGAGTCCAAGACGGAGACCGACGACCATGCGGGGCCGTCGCCGGAGCCGGAGGAGCAGTACGAGCCTGCGCTACTGGTCGCCTACCCGACGCCGGCCGTGCTTCCGCTGCCGCCGTCGGGCGCCGTGGTAGGGCGTGTCTGGTTCGAAGATCGCGGCGTGGCGGACTCCAAGATCTCCCGAGAGCACGTGAGCTTCGCGCGGGCTGGAGCCGCGACCGGAATCACTGACGCCCGCGCGCGCAACGGCAGTTGGCTGGACGGCATTCGGTTGCAGCCAAATGTCCGCGCGCCGCTTCGAGACGGCAGCGTCATTCGCCTTGGACGCACCCTGTTGGTGTTTCGCGAGCGCTATCGGGGCGAGGCCCAGCCGCAAGCGCCCATTGGAGAACTCGTCGCACCGCTTGGACTCTCCGCGCTTCGTCGGGAGATGCTGGCGCTTTCAAAGCGCCCCACGCAGAACGTTCTCATCGAAGGGGAAACCGGATCCGGAAAGGAGCTCGTTGCTCGCGCAATCGCGGCCCAGCTCCGTCCAGGTCGCCCGTTCGCTCCCGTGAACGTCGCGGGTGTGGCTTCCGGAGTGTTCGAGTCGCAGTTCTTTGGCTATGTGGCGGGCGCGTTCTCGGGGAGTGGGCGTGGCTCCCCAGGAATCGTGATGCGGCACCACGGCGGATGCGTCTTCCTGGACGAGATCGGCGAGCTTCCCGCTGAGATGCAGCCCAAGCTCCTGCGTCTGCTCGACAATCGCGAACTGTTGCCTGTGGGTGCAGACCACGCGACCACGGTGGACGTGCTGATCATCGCAGCCACCAACCGCCCTCTCGACGAGATGGTCGAGCAAGGCGCATTCCGCCGCGACTTGCTCGCGCGTTTCGCCGCCGCGCGACTCGAGATCGCGCCACTGCGGGAACGCCCCGAAGATGTGTTCGCGATCGCCGCTGCGCTGCGTGACCGAGCAGGAATGCCGCTGGACCCGCTTCAGGTAGAGGTGGAAGCAGTGGAGCGACTCATGCTGCACGCGCTTCCCGCCAACGTGCGCGAGTTGGAGGCCGTACTGTTGCGTGCCGGGTCACTCGATCCGTCCGGCGCCCTGAGGCTGTCATCCGTGGAGAAGGTGGTCGGGCCCGCTCCAACGTCGCGACCCGCGCCGCTGGTCCCGGAGCGGGTGCGACAGGTGTTGGACAAGTGTAATGGAAACCGCAGCCGCGCAGCACGCGAGCTCGGCGTGTCTCGAGGGCAGCTGTTGCGGTTTCTGGCCGCGAACGGGATGGGTTGAGTCACCGGCAAGAGAACTTGCCGCAACGTCGCGGCGGAGGGTTCTTTGGATCGTCCAAGAAGAAGGTCAGGTTCTTCACATGAAGTCCGATAGCGCTTGTGAAACGCCCGCCCTTCACCAGTCCCCTGCAAAGCACGCCGCGCTGCAGGTCGGCGTGCACTTCTCCTCTTGCTATTACCATCGCCCCGTTCTTGATGGTTACTGAAAGGCCGTGCTGGGCTACCAAGCCAGCGGTCACCTCCAGATACTCGGATGCGAGCTGGTTGTTCTGAGTGGTCTTGAGAGCGGTGCACGCCTCGTCTCGTCCCACGCCAGCGATCCGGAAGCACACCTCGGCGTTTGGGTAGCGACATTGTATGTCGGCCGTCTTGCCATTGTCCTCGACCGCCGCACCACCCGTTCGCAGGCGGAACGTTGTCTTCGCAGGGATTACGTCGTTGCAGCGTCCTCCGCAGTCCGTGCCAGAGCCGCATTGCCCAAGCGTGTCGGACGGACAAACGAACTCCGTCGCCGGCGCTGATGTTGCCTCTGGCAAGCTCGGGCTGAGTGAAGTCTCCTCACTTGTCCCGCCGGCGGTAATCGTTGGAAGCGGCGCTGGCGCTTCGCCTCGCGTCAGCACCTGCCAGGCACCCGCAGCGCCCAGCGCCAACGCCGTGCCCACTCCGAATAACCCGGCCCACAGCACCAGCGGCGAACCGCGCTCGGCCGCACGCTCCGGCAGCGAGACGTGGGGCGCGCTGGTCGGCTCCTGGCTCGGGCGCACGCCCGAGAGTGTTGGCTGTGCTGTTGTTGCTAGCAGCGCGGAAGCCTCGAGGTCCGTCACCGGTGCTGCGACGGAGGGTAACGGCCCCGGCATCACGTCGAGGCGTGCTGCCAGGTGTGCGCCGGTCGGGAAGCGTTGGGAAACCTGGAGCGCCAAGCACCCTGCCGCCAAGTCGCGCCAAGCTCCGGGGGGCACACGCGTGAGCCACGGCGCCCCGCCGTGGGCAAAGCGTCGGTACTCCTGCAGGTACTCCGCGTGCTCGGAGCCCGCACCGAGCCCGGTGGGATGCACGCCGCCCATCAGCTGCCAGAGGATGACGCCATACGCGAAGACGTCGGCTGCAGGACTGGGCAACGATGTTCCGAAGGCCAGCGGGTCGAGCAGTTCCGGTGCCATGAACGCGGGCGTGCCGACGACGTGACCCGCCGCTGTGAGCGGACGTGGGTTCTTGTCGCGGACGGCGATGCCGAAGTCCACCAGCTTGACGCCCGCTGGGTCGCCAGCGTTCGCCCAGAACGTGTGTGCCAGCAGAACGTTCTGCGGCTTGAGATCCCGGTGCACCAGGCCTTGTGAGTGGAGGTACCCGAGCGCATGGGAAATGTGACGTGCGACCCACGCGCGCTGGTCTGGACCGAGCTGTTGATCCGCGAGCGCCCTCGTCAGCGTGACGCCGTCGACGAAGTCGAGCACGATGCCCAGTGTGCTGCGCGAGAGATCTTCGAAGAGTCCGTGACAACGAACCAGTGAGGGATGACTGAGGGCGGCGAGGGCACGTGCCTCGCGGCGGGCACGCTCCATCTGGGAAGTGCGCGCGTCGCTGATCTCCACGAGCTTGACGGCTCTGGGCTGCCCTTCGAGTGCATCGGTCGCCTTCCACACGGACCCCTGGCCGCCTTGGCCAAGTGGCGCCGTCAGCACGTACCGGTCGATGCGTTCCCCCGCAGCGAAGTGCACGACGGCATTGTAGTCGACTCAGCTCTGGCGGCGGCGTTCATCTAGCGTCTGCGATCACCTCTCACGCTGGGTTCGGCGATCGCGATCACCCCTGCTGCCAAGGAAATGCAGCGCTTTTCCTGCAGGTACGCCGGCATGCCGGTTGCTGAGGCCCTGGACGAAAGGAGAAGCCATGACTTCGACGTCCGAGCAGAACACCCCACGCGAGTTCGTGAGCGCCGTGGAACGACTGATGTATCCACCGGAGATACTGGTCCGCCGCGTGCGAGAGCATCTCGCCGCCCGGGGCGGCAACCTGGAGCGTGCCGCTCACAGCATCATCTCCGAGCAGTCCATGTCGTCCGCCATTGCCGGCGGCCTTGCGGCGGTGCCTGCCGTGATGCCAGGCGTTGGTACCGCCCTGACGGTAATGGGCGGCGTGCTCACGGAGATGCTCTACGTGCTCAAGATGGAGTCCGAGCTGTGCATGATGTTGGCGTCGCTTCACTCCTTCGACATTCATAGCCCCCAGGAGCGGCGCCTCGCCATGTTGCTGGCCTCTGTGGGCACCTTCGAGGTGCAGCAGAAGGAATCCGCGCTCGCGAGCCTCGGTATTGCGTCCATGGAAGCCGTGTGGAACTACGCCCCGCGGGAGACCGGAAAGTTGCTGCTCGAGGTCGTGGGTCAGGGCCTGGTTCGGAGTGCCGCCGGACGTAGCGCGCGCACGTTGTTCCTGGCTGTTCCGTTCGTGGGAATCGGCATCGGCGCGATGACGAACAAGATGCTCACGCAACGCGTCGGCGTACGGGCGCACGCCGAGCTCGGGTTGCGGCGCCAGGTACTGGGCAAGGGAACGCCCTGGGCTACTTCCGACAAGGAACCCTCTCCAGCGACGTGACGTCTCGTCGTGTTCAGTCGTGAACCGCCTGTCCGGATGCGACCCGTCTCGTCGCATGGGCCCCCTACAGTGAGGGGTGAAAGGGGTGATCAGTGATCAAGCGCGTATTGGGATTCATGCTCTGGGCTCTGCTCGTGGCCTGCTCCGGTGGCACGGATGACGGCGGTGGCGCCGCGACCAACAAAGCAAACCCGTGTGCGACGCCCGGGGCCACCTACCTGGTGCATTGCAGCGAGCAGTCCGGGGACTGCGGGTCGATTCCGGATTCGGTCACGAACATCGGCAGCGATGGAACCGTGGCGAATCCCATCAAGTGCGCCAGAATCGAGCAGGATGGCTGCACGGCGCGGGACACGGACTGCAAGCAGAGCGCGAACGGCTGCAACATCAGCTCCACATTCAAGACCACGTTTGCGCAAGACGGCAGCTCCGCCACGTCCCTCAACACGATCTCGGTGACCTGCTCGGACGGCTCCTTCTGCACGTCCACCTACGCCTGCACGCTCACCCGCCAGTAGCCCGGCGCCGCTCTCGCGGCATCGACCGTGCGAGACTACGGTCGACCTTGGGGTGCGGGCGCACCAGGCGCAGTCGGTCGCGCCGCCCAGCACTGTACAAAGAGATGTCCTTCGTACTTGCTCTCGGTCTCGACTCTGGCCGCTGCTACGTTGGGGCCGCCCCACGCGGCGCCCTGTGAGGTCTGGCCAACGATGGTGCCGTCGTCGCGCAGCACGGCGTATCCGTGAGGGCAAAGCAGGCCAGCCTTCTCGTAGCATGCGCCTTGGTCACGCTTGCAGGTGATCCACGCGCCGGGGATGCCGTTTGGCGCGGTGACCAAGCGATAGCTGACGGGGTTCTTGTGACCACCGCACGCCGTACACGCGAGGAGCGTCAAGAGCGAGACGAGGCGCATGACCGTGGCATGATCTCCTGGCAAACGCCTCGCGTGCAAGGGGCGGATCCAGGCGTACTTGTGGGACGCACGGGAGGTGGCTGGAGCACGATTCGTCACGCCGAAGTCGGAGCAAACGCGGCTTCCCATTGTGCAAACCCTGCACAACTTGTCTGCCAACTTGTGCGAGCTCTGCACAAGCGCCGCCGTGGCCGAAAACCCATGCGCCTGAGATCGTTCGGTTCCGAACGAATTTCGGCGCGCGAAACCCCCTGCGAAGCCGCGGAATCACCCGGGCGTGTTTCGCCACAAAGCAAAAATTGTCATGACTTTTTTTGCTTTGTAGCTAAATTTGCCGGCATGCACGCCCGGGCTCTCTTGCCCATGATTCGCGAAGATTTGGCAGAAAAGATGGTCTTCCTGGCCGGCCCTCGGCAGGTCGGGAAGACCACACTGGCGCGGCAAGTCTTGGAGCTAGAGGGGGCTGGCGCCTACTTCTCCTGGGACAACATCCAGCATCGGCGGGCTGCCCGCGCCGGACAGTGGCCGGAGCCGCCGGCGCTCTTGGTGTTGGATGAGCTGCACAAGCAGCGCGGTTGGAAGCGCTGGCTGAAGGGCGAGTACGACGCGCACGTTGGGGAGTATCGCTATCTCGTGACTGGAAGCGCGCGGCTCGACGTGTACCGCCGCGGCGGGGACTCGCTCCAAGGGCGCTACCATCATCATCGCTTGCACCCCTTCAGTGTGCGCGAGTTGGCGGGACTGCTCCCCGGCGCGGAGCCCGGCCAGCCGCTGGCATTGGGTACAGGTGCGGGCTCGGCGAAGGAGAGCACGACTCAGCTGCTGGAACGTGGCGGCTTCCCCGAGCCGTTCCTGAGCGGGAGTGAGCGCAGCCGCCGCCGCTGGCGAAAGGAACGCAGCGAGCGCTTCGTGCGCGAGGACGTGCGCGAGCTCGAGGCCGTGCGAGACCTGGCGAACATCGAGCTGCTGGTGGACATGCTGCCCGAGCGCGTCGGTAGCCCTTTGTCCGTCAACTCGCTGTGCCGGGATCTGGAAGTCAGCCACCGCGCGGTGTCCAACTGGCTCGAGATCCTCTCGCGGCTGTACTTCTCCTTTCGTCTGCCGCCGTACACACACCGCGCCATTCGGGGCCTCAAGAAGGAGCAGAAGACCTACCTCTGGGATTGGTCTCTGGTATCCGACCCCGGACCCCGCTTGGAGAACATGCTGGCCAGTCACCTGCTGAAGCTGTGCCACCACTTGGAAGACGTCGAAGGCCGCGCCGCCAAGCTCCACTATCTTCGTGATCGTAACGGTCGTGAGCTGGACTTCCTGGTCACGGTCGACAAAAAGCCGTGGTTCGCCGTGGAAGCGAAGACGACGGAAACCGCCATTGGCTCGCCCCTGCGCTACTTCCGGGATCGCCTCCACATTCCGCACGTGTACCAGTGCGTGCTCCACGGCACGCGCACCTACGTGCAAGACGGCGTCACCGTCGTTCCCGCGTATCGCTTCCTCGAAGCCGTCGCCTGATGTCGCCTCGCCGCGGAAACGTCCAAAGCGGGCGTCGCGCCGAACCAACATCAAACCGCTGAAGGTCGGGATCCACTGGATCCGCGCGCTCGCCCTGGGGCGAGAGCCAACGGATCCGCTGGCGGCAGCGGCGGCCGGCGTGTCGCGGAAAACGCGGTTGGCGCGCGGCGTGCTTGTGTCCGGCGCGCCGGGAGATCCTCGGCGGGAGGAAGTCGAAGAGCACATGAAACGCGCGTCGCAGTCATCGCCCCCGCGCCTGATTCCGGATTTGCCTCCGTGCGCGCCTGCGCGCCACGTGCCGGCACCGAAAGGGGTGGGACGAGCCCTCGCTGCGGCGGTGTTGCTCTTCGTTTCGAGCGCTCACGCCGACGTGCTGGTGGACGAGCCCTTCGACGACGCCAACGTGGCGGCGCGCGGCTGGTTCGATGCCACCAACGTCACGATCGACAGCAGCGGTTGTCAGCAGGGCGGCTGCCTGCGCTACCACTACGCACCGGGGGACGTGACGCCTGGCGGCAAGGGCACGTTGCGCATCCAGTTCCCGGAATCCGAGGTGCTGTTCGTCCGCTACTACACCAAGTACAGCGCCACCTGGAAGTTTCGCCCGAGCTACGGCCCCCACGAGCTGTACGTGCTCACCAACCTGGACGGCAAGTGGATCGGCCCGGCCGAAACCCACCTCACGGGCTACATCGAGCACGTGGAGGGCAAGCCGACCATCTCGGGACAGGACACGCTGAACGTCGATCAATCCCAGATCGGCGTGGACCTCACCCAGATCACCGAGCAGCGCGGCGCCCACGGCTGCAACGGAGCCAGTGACGCCTACGGCAAGGGCGACTGCTACTCCACGGGTACGCTGTATCGCAACGGCAAGTCCTTCAAGCCGTCGGGGCTCACCCCGGTGTTCACGGCGACGGCGGGGCCCTACTTCCAAGGAGATTGGCACGAGGTGATCGTCGAGATGCGCCTCAACAGCGTGACGCCGACCTCCACCAGCAAGGACGGCCACGTGCGTTACTGGTTCGACGGGCAGCCCGTGATCGACATCTCCGACATGGTGTGGCGTACCGGCAAGAGCTCGAGCATGCGCTTCAACGAGTTTCTGATCGGGCCCTACTATCACGACGGCGCGCCGCAGAATCAGGACTGGTACATCGACGAGCTGCGCATCGCGACCACCGCCGGCGAGGTCGGCCTCAATGCCACTCCCACCGACGCCGGCACGGGCGGCACTCCCGGCGCGGGCGGAAGCGCCGGCACGGGCGGCACTCCCGGCGCGGGCGGCACTCCCGGCACGGGCGGCACTCCCGGCGCGGGCGGCACTCCCGGCACGGACGCAGCCACCGGCGGCAATCCCGGCACTGACGCCGGCGCGGGCGGCGCTCCCGGCACTGACGCCGGCGCGGGCGGCGCTCCGAGCGGAGCGGACGACAGCGGCTGCAGCTGCCGCACACCGCGGAACGACTCGTCGCCCCGCGGCTTCGGTTGGCTCGCGCTGCTGGCCGTCGTCGCGGCGAGACGAGCGCGACGGGCATCGCGCCGCACCGACAATCAGTTGAAGTCGATGAAGGGGACGTAGGTTCCGGCGAAGACGCCGAAGCGAGCCACGCCACGGGTGCCGTCACCGTATTTGATGCCCGGCGCGTAGCCGCCGTCGACGCCCACCAGCAGTGACGCGTTCGGCAGTCCGATGAGCAGACCCGCGCGCCCGCCCAGGAACACGGCGGTTCCGATCTCGGGCTCCGCGGTGCTGTCGCCGTCCGTGGAGGCGTACTGGGCTACGTCCAGCAACGTGAGACCGAAGTGGCAACCGAAGGGCCCAAAGACGCGCGCGTTGCCGATGCCGCAGACCGACGGCGCTCCGGGCAGGGACTCCACGGAGAAGCCGACGGGGAGCGTGAGCTGGCCGCGGCGATCGCCCTCGGTGGCCCAGGTGCCGGGCGTGTACGCAGCGCCCACGGCGGCGCCGGCGGAAACGACGACGTCTCCCTTGCGGTCCTGACGCTCCGTCGCGGCGTCGATCAAGGACTCCATCGCCTTCTTGCGTTCCTCTGCGCGGGTATCGAGCTCTTCTTGGCTCAGCGTGCTGCCGTCGGTGCTGGGGCGGTACGACGCGCTGTACGCCACGAAGGCGCCCGCGATGCTGAAGGCCTTCCGCGCCGTGGCGGTGGACACCGGCAGCTTGCACAGCTTCGGCTTGATGGCGTCTTCGTCGCAGGCGGTGTCGATCGCGTCACCCACGAAGGCGCTGGCGCTCTGCACCGCGCGCCCCACGTCGTCGTCCAGCACCGCGTTGACCAGCGCCCGAAGGTGCTCGATGGTCTCCGACCAACTGGCGAGGCGTCCGTTCAAGAGCTCCGGATGTTGCTGCACCCGCTCCGCCGCGGCTGCCAACACCGAATCTACCGTCGGGCTGTCGCCTTGATCTTCGATCGCCAAGACCACGGGCCCGAGCCAGCGGAGCTGGGCGCTCACCTTGCCGAACTTGCCCGCCAGCTCGTCGAAGTCGCAGTGCTCGCTCTTCAGGCACTGCTCCAGCGCCGGCCCCGCAGTGGCGCGCAGCAGCTCCACGTTGCGTTCGATCTCCCCGCTGACCCGCTCCTGCAACGCATGCAGCAGCACGTCGAGCTCCACGTTGATCGCCGCCTTGGCGGTCGCGCGGGCGGAAATACCGGGCGGCGGCCGAAGCACGTCCATGATGTGGGACAGCACTTGGGGCAGCTCCGGCCAGGCCTCGGCGTACTTCACGCCCTGCAGCTGTTTCAGGAGCTGGTCTGCGGTGCAGGGTCCGTCTTCCAAGCACGTGGCGAGGGCGGCGAGGCCCTTGTCCAAGAGCTGCGTGGACTTCTTCCCCGCCGATGCCCAACGCATGATGTCCAAGACCGCGACCTGAACGTCCCGCTCGGTGGTGATGCTCCGGCCGTCGAGCAGATCTCCCACCAGCCGTTCGATGCTCTCGAGGGGTTGGCGGAACTGCGCCTCTCCCTGCGAAGGCACGGCGACGCGAACGATCTGCGTCACGCCGAGATGAATCAGATCCTTGGCCAGTGCGCGCTGCAGAAGGCGTCCGGAGGCGGCAATGTCTTCGATGCGCACGGTCTTGAGCACCGCACAGGTGCTGGGAAACGCGACATCGTGGGGCGGAACGATACCCCGGAACGGTCCTTTGCTGCCGCCCAGCTTGTCGCTGCAGAAGAAGTCTTCCATCGCCCGGCGCAGGAGCAGGCTGCCCGTCTTCTTCGCGCGCTCCACGGCCACGTTGGCAACGACGCGCAGCGCATCCTCCGCCAACGGGGTGAGCGGCTCCAGCGACCGCGTCCGCGCAACCGGCGTTGCGGCGCGCCGCAAGAGCTCTGCGCCCGTCATGCTCACCGGGTTGGCGCCGAGCTTCACCGTCACGCTCGAAAGCGCCCCGCCGCCATCGGAGAGGGAGTCCCGGAGCTCGAAGGGCCACTCGTTGGTCTTCGACGGCAGCATGAAACCGCCGCACAAGAGCGGACCCGCGTCCGCCGCGGCGGGGGGCTGCTTGGGGGGCGCGTACTGCAGCAAGTGCGCGCGGCGCTCCTCGCCAAGCGCGAGGATCTCCGAGCCGCACTCCAAGCAGGTGGCAACCCCAGCGGAGCGAATGCTGCGCGTCAGCGGCGCGGACGCTTGCGGATCCCACTCCAGCACGTGAGGCTCTTGCGGATCCCCGGCGTTGAAGGGCGCCGTGTACAAGGTGCAGCGAAAACGCGTGGCCGGCTGGGTGGATAGGGCGACGGTGTACACCTGGTACTCGCCCGCCGGCGCTTCCTGTGATGCGAACGCCGGATACGCCGGCGCCGGCGTGGTCGAGCGCTCCTTCGGCGCCGAGCCGCACGCCGTGAGCAGCCATCCGCAAAGCCCTACTGCCGCCGTTTTCTTCCACGCCATGACTCGATCTTCCTTTCCGTGTCCGAAATGAACCCGGCAACGACATCCGCCCGCACGTACACCCCGCCGTCGCCACACGGCAGCAAAGAGCTCGCCACCGCTCGCGACGTGATGCCCACCACCACCCAGCGATGCTTCACCCACGACAGAAGCGGCCCGCCGCTGTCGCCGTTGCAGGTATCCAGGCCATTGCTGCGCGGCAGCACCAGCTCCACCCCCGGCTTGCAGGCCGTGCTCACGCTGCTTGCTGGATCACACGACCAGCCGCGAATGCGCAGATCCCAATAGCGCCGCTGTCCCGCGCCGCGGCTGGCGTGGGCGTCCGTGGCGCCGTAGCCCACGGCCCGCACGCGCTGGGGCGGCTGCGTGCTGTGCGACACTTTGTAGGCCGTGACGGGCGCGTCCTCGGTCAGCTCCAGCACCGCGATGTCCAGCCCGCGAGCGGGCGGCAGGTAGTGGCGCCGCACGCGCCGCTCCGCCACGGGCTTCGAAGCGTCCTGTCCAAAGCGCACGCGAGTGATGGGCAGACAGTGCCGAGCCGTGAGCACCGCGCGCTTGCCGATCACCACGCCCGAGCATGCAAAGCCGCGCTCCGTGAACAGCGCCGCCACCTGCACGTGGCCCGCCGGTAGCGCGGTGGACTTTCGGTACTGCTTGCCGTGCTCGCTGGCCCTTCGGGTTTCCGGTACGGGTGGCGGCACTTTGGTCGGTGCGGGCCGGTCCGTATGGATCGTGCCTTGCGGGTCCTTGTCGCGATGGCCGCCGAGGAGCGTCGGCCCGACCCGCATCGGCTCATCCTGGCGATGGTTCGCATGCCCGGCTGGCGCTGCGTTCGTCTCGCGATGATCGGCGTGTGGCGCTGCCGGCGGCGGATCCGCCTTCGCACTGCTCGGTAGCGAGGCGCTCAGCACGAACGCCAGCACCCGCCCAATGCACCTCGGTCCGCTCCCGATTGTCCCCATGTGCCCCCGTGCCACCGCCAACCCTCGGTAAAACAGAACGAAAATACTCAATCGCGATCCGCGCCGTCAAGGACCGAGAGCGCGTGCTCACCGAATGGACAGTAGGAATCGTAGCTATTGTAGTTTTGGATTCATGTCGGCCCGCCGCGGTAACGTCGCGGCGCGTATCGCACTGCAAGCCCAACGACCGACGCGTGCACGCACCGTCGTCGTTTCCTCGCATCTTGCAGGCCCGCGAGCACCGCGCGGACGTGTTCGAGCTTAGGTGCGTGTAGCGTGCGTCATTCGTTCGTGCGCCGGACCGCGGCCGTGAAGCGCCGAAGGTTTCCGGGCATCGCGCCGGGCCGACATCATTCGTCAGCTGGGTGTAGTATTGGTTCATGGTGGGGCGCTTTCTCTGGGTGGGCATGGCCGCAGTGGCGGTCTGTGGCTGCGGTTCACGTTCGACGCTGTTGGACGACGGACCCGTGGGCAGCGGCATCGGCGGCGCGATCGGTGGGCTGGGTGGCACGTCGAGCGGCGGCGCGGACGCGGGCTTGGGCGGCGCGCCGAGCGGCGGCGGCACGAGCGGAGGGGGCGGCACCGCGGGCACGGGCGGCATCGCGGGCACCGGCGGCACCGCGGGCACCGGCGGCAGTGCCGGGAGCGGCGGCAGCATCAACGACTGCGCGAGCCTCACGCCGCTCGATCCGGTCCTCGAGCTCGAGCAACTCAGCGGCGAAGACCACCGCTCGCCAGCTCTGACGTACTTGAGCGCAGACCATGAGAAAGTCGTGGTTGCGTTCGTGCCGCAGAGCCAAGTCGCGTTTACGCCGCTAGACGTCGCTACGATCTCAGCCTGGGAACCGTGGCCATCAGTGCCCGGCTTGAACACGAAGCACTTCAACATCGGTGGGCCGCTGCTCCCAGCAGACTATCGAGCATGGGCAACGGAGTCCTTCGACGGGACGTTCTCGGTGGGACTGAAGGCCCAAGCTCCCTTCCCGAGCTTTTCTTGCCGCAGCTTCGATCCGAGCTGGACGCAGGCGGACCTCTCGAAGTGCTTCCCCATGCTGGGCGACTTCTTCGCCAAGGGGCCGGCGCCGTTGCATCTGGCGGCTACGTTCCAGGACACCTGGCTACAGGTTCGCCTCGTCGGAGATCCGTCAACGACCAAGACCGGCGCGATGGGCTGTACGCCCGGCGGCATCGTTGCGAGCGCGGTGGGGCACGGAGACGGTTGGCTCGTGGCGCATTCGAACTCGCCCGGGCTCACCCTCACCGACTGCACCTTCAACGTGCCCGGTCCGGCGACAGTCATCGAGATCGAGCGCGTGGCAACGGACGTGAGCGTGACACCAGTGTTGAAGATCAAGGAATCGGCGCCCATCGCCGCGGTGCAAACCGTGGCGCATCCGTCGGGGCTCTACGTCGTGTGGCGCGTGGTCAGTGGCGGCAAGAGCGCCCCGATCCGCATCGCGCGGGTGGACGTGAGCACGTCGTCCGTCGTCGGGCCGGTGGATCTCACCGCGCCGAGCGACGCCCCCCTCGAAGGCTTCTCCGCCACGGCCATCGGCAATCGCTTGGCGGTCGCGTGGGGAAACGACGACGGCAACGGTGGTCCCGACATCGTCGTGAGCGTCGCCGACGAGAACGGCACGGTCTTGGGCCGTGGCACCCTCGCAGACCACTTCAGTGAACGAGTGTCCGCCGTCGGATCGCCGAACGGAGACAGCGTGGTCGTGGGCTGGGCCGAAGGCCCGTCGTCCGGCGCGCACCAAGTGAAGCTCGCGCGCTTCGACTGCCTTGCGGGCAACTGACGCGGTCGCGCGCCACGACGGGCATCGCGCCGCACCAACATGAATCGGCATGAGTCGTTCGGAACCGAACGGATTTCCGCGGGCGGAACCCCCGTGGGGCTAGCGCCGGTATCGCTCGCTCCACGCTCGCGCGCCGTCGAGGCCCAGCCGCGTGAGCCGCGGGATTACGAGGCGTTCCACCGCGTCGTAGAAGACCTCGATGCGCACTTCCGGGTGCAACACGCCGAGCGCGGCGTACGCGGGATCGAACGCGCGCCGCTGCTCGAGCCAGCGCAGAGCCGGCACCGCCTGCTGGCGTTCGCAGGCGGCGAGCCCCGCCGCCGCCTCGCGCTGCAGCATGGCGCGCTGGCCGGGGAGCAACAGCGGCCAAAGGGTGGCGAGCGCCGTCCAGCCAAGACGCTGATGGCGTGCTTCGTCGGTCAAGATGGCCGCGAGCGCCGCGCGCGTGAGCGGCTCGCTCGCCCTCTGTTTGCCGGCGCGAAACAGCAGCATGGAGAGGGTCTCGCCGATCGCCACCTCCACCAACAGCAGCGCCGCCGTGCGCCGCCACGGCTCGGCCAGCGCCGCGAGCCGCGCGCGCACGGGCTGCGCGTCGTACTCGGGCTGCGGCGCGCCGAGCGCCGCGCCAACGCGAGCACACAGCTGAGCGTGGCGAAGCTCGTCACGCACCGCATCGCGAAGCCGCGCCGGCCAGGGTGGTGGTAGCAGCTGCCGCGCAGAATGGGCGAGGGCGCGGAAGATCAGCGCGGAGCGCAGCTCTTCCGCTGCGCGCATGGGCCAGGCCAGTGTCGCGAAGCGCAGTTGCTCATCGGAGAAGCACTCGAGCTGCGGCGGGGGCAGCTCACTGGTCAGCGGCCGCATCGCTGGCGTCCACGCTGGCATCGCCGCCGCCGTCCGTTCCCGCGTCTCCGGGCCCACACGTGTCGAAGGTCGGATCGTACGCTCCGCCGTCGAGCTTGCAGGCACACGCCGGCGACATTGGCTCGCCGCAATACTCGAAGCGACAGCACGGATCGTAGTTGGCGTTGCAGCACGGAACTCCGCCGCTTCCGGACGTGCCGCCACTCCCGCCGGTACCCCCCGCGCCGCCGTTCGAGGCGCTCCCGTCACCGTTCTCACTGGAGCACGCCACCATCGCGAGCGTCCCTCCGGCGAGCAGCAGGTCACGCAGGCGGCGTTGCCAAGTCATGGCGGAAAGGGTGCGCCGGAGCTAGCTGCTCCGCAAGGCATACGACCAGAGTCGTCGTGCTGGCACAGTTTGGCGTACGCGCCCCGGCCAGAAACGCATCCGTGGCACAGCCTGGCATGCTCTCGCGCACCCGAGTGAAGCTCGCGCGCTTCGACTGCCTCGCGGGCAGCTGATGAGAGCGCGCGCCACGACGGGCATCGCGCCGCACCAACATCAATTGGCATGAGTCGTTCGGAACCGAACGGTTTTCTGCGGGCGGAACTGGGCAACTTGGAGCGTTGAGCTGGCACAAGTGTCTGCGTTTGGACCCGCGCGAAGCAGGCGCAAAATATTTTGCACCCGCACGGTGGGTCGAGAATGTCCACGCCAATGCGACATAATGTGTCGCGCAATGCACCTGGTTTCGGGGCGTGCGCGACGTTAGGATGCGCTCTCGGGAAGGAGGTTTTGATGCGCTACGCGATCCTGTTCGTCTTCGGTTTGATCACCCTTGGCGCCTGCTCGTCGGGAGGCAGCTCCGGCGGAAACAACAACAGCGGGGGTGAGAAGTGCGTGCTCGACTATCTGGACACCTTCGGTGGCACGACGTGCAAAGCCTCCGTGGTCTGTGAGTCGCAGAACAAGTATCAATTCATCTGTGATGCCTCCACCGGCGGCGGATGGGATTGCCACTGCGAGAAGAACGACCAAACCGTGGGCCAACCGTTCGTGACCGGTGACTGCAAGGCCACGCAAGACGGCTACCTCTCGGTGATCCGCAACGACTGCGGCTGGTGGGACTTGCAGCTGTAGCCGCCGCGCGTCGCGACCGCGCGCTCAGCCGCCCTTCGTGGCGTCTGCGAGCGCGCGGTCCAGCGCTACAGCGAGCGCACGTCGCCGCGCGTCGACGTAAAGGCTGCCTTCCTTTTCGGCTTCGCCATGGCCGCGCAGCCGCTTGCCGTCGGTCTCCACTGCGACGTCCACGCTCAGCTTGGCGCTCTCCAGCTTGACGCCGGCGGGGGCGGCGACCAACAGCGGCACCGCGCCGCAGCCGTCGTGCGCCCCGACGATGGCCGGGTAGTTCTGCTCGTCCTTTAAGTCCACGTGCACGCTCATCTTGGCTGCGCGCGACCCCGGATGGGGCGGCGCGGCGTCTTCGAGGATCTCCTGGGTGGCCTCGTGGACGTACGCCGCGATCTCCTTGGGAACCTCGACGCCGTTGTTCACCACGGTGACCTCGGTGAGCTCCAGGCGGTGCTTCGAGAGCTGCGCCGAGCGCTCGGGGGCGTGCACTTTGGGCGTGGCGTAGGTGCAGCCGAAACAGCGGGTCGCCGCCACGACGAACAGCGCGATCCCGACCTTGTAGCCCCTGCTCACGGGCTCGACGCTTCCACGACGCGATGTGCTCGACAAGGGACGGCATCGCGCTGCACCAACAAAGGCAGCCGACAAGTGATTTCAGTATTGAGCGCGGCTGAAGAAAGTTACCTTACGTAACGCTTGTCCGCCCGCTTCGACCAGGACAAGGCCGGACGCGAGGTAGGTCCGAGAACCACGTTGCAATTGGAGCGCTGATTGGATGGACTGGCTCGTTGATGCACGAGAGGGGAACCGGATGCGAGCTGGATTCGACGACGCAGCGCGGGTGAAGGCGCTGCGTGACTACGAGGTGCTGGACACGCCTCCGGACATTCTGTTCGACAGCATCACGACCTTTGCCGCATCGCTCTTCGGAGTTCCCATCTCGCTGGTGAGCTTGGTGGACGCGGACCGCCAATGGTTCAAGTCCAAGGTTGGACTGAGCGCGGAGGAGACTTCTCGAAACGTCTCCTTCTGTACGCACGCCGTGGAAGACGACGGTCCCCTCGTGGTTTCCGACGCAACGGCGGATCCGCGCTTTGCCAATAACCCCTTGGTGTTGGCGGACCCCAACATCCGTTTCTACGCCGGCGTCCCATTGCGTTCGCCGGAAGGGCACGGCCTGGGCACCCTGTGCATCGTCGACTCCCAGCCCCGCAGCTTGGACGCCGATCAGCTGGCGCAGCTCGACGCGCTGGCCAAGCTGGCGACGTCCGCCCTCGAGCTCCACCGCAAGGAAGCCATCTTGCAGCAACAGTTCGACGCGATGGAGCACCGGCAGAAGACGAAAGAGATGCTCGCCTCCATGGTCGTCCACGATCTGCGTGGACCGCTTACCGCGATCCTGGCGCTGGCCATGAGCAACGCGGATCAGAGCGATCTACTGCGGGATATCTTGGCGTCCGCTCGGCGCATGCAGCGCATGCTGCTGGACGTTCTGGACATCTGCCTGGCAGACGTGGAGTGCCTGAAGGCACGCACGGTGACCACGGATCTCTCCGAGCTGGTGCGCGGGATTCGTACGCAGCTCCACGAGCCGCTGTATCGCGATCGCCTCGAGCTCGAGCTCCCGCCGGAGCCCGCCGTCGGTCAGCTCGATCCGGATCTGATGGAGCGCGTCTTGTCGAACCTGATCGAGAACGCGTTCCGCTACTCGCCCGCGAAGTCGCCGGTGAAGGTGCGCGTGTCCGCCTCCTCCACTGGGCTCGAGGTGGACGTGGTGTCCCAGGGCGAGCCGCTCTCCGCCGGAGAGGCCGCGAAGGTGTTCTCGCCGCTCGCCCGCGGTGAGGTGGGGCGCGGCCACGGCCTCGGCTTGGCCTTCTGCAAGCTAGCCGCAGATGCGCATGGCGGATCCATTCGGGTGGAGCCCGGTAGCCCCAGTGGCAACCGCTTCGTCCTCGCCCTGCCCGTCGGCAACATCGCCTGATCCCCGCTCGGCAGCGTCGCTTGCCACGAGAGCGTCCGAAAAACGCTCACGAGAGTGATCAAACCGGGACACATGGTCGACCATGCCCCCCGGTTCGATCACGAATCGGAGCAAATAGTTGCCCTACATCTGGATGTCGGGACGGCGCGATACCCGTCGCGACGCCGAGCGCGTCACTTCAACGCCGGCAGCAGCACGGCGATCGTCTTCTTGACACGGGCGGACCCGTCGCTCGCAGCGAACGCCTCCAGCCGCGCTTTCAGCTTCTCGACTGCGGGGGCGTCCTCCAGCAGCCATTCGGCCTTGGGGCGCGCTTTGCCGCTTCGCGTCTCAAAGGGCAGCAGATTCGTGGTGGCGACCAAGATCGCGTCGAGGGCAATCAGACTCAGGGGCCGGCCCCGCGTGAGCCATCCTTCCAGTCGTGCCCAGCGCGGACGGCTGGCGGCCACGACGGGTCCCCACTCCCGCGCGGCGATCTCGGGCGGCGAGCGTTCGAGATGATCGAGCAGCGCGGCGCTGGCCACGGGTTCGAGGAGCTCCACGCGACCCCCGTAGCGGGTCAGCGCCAGCTCCACCGCACGGCGGGGCGGAAAGACCGCGGCGGCGCTCTGGATGCGTGCGCCGTTCGAGAGCTCGGGGTCGTCCCAGTGCCGCGTCAACCACTCCGCGGCGTCGAGCCGTAGCGCCGCGGTCACGCGCACGAGGATCTCGTCGCGCTCGGTCCAGCTCGGCGCGACGCTGAGGCGCTGGTCGGCCGCTTCCAACACACTTTGGGGCTGCCCGACGAGCCACGCCCCGTCCTCGTCCTTCGTGTCGCCGGCGCGCGTCAGCCAGTGCTCGCCGTCATCGTCCTTCCAGCTCCACAGACCGTCGTTCAGCTCCCGCGCCAGCTCTTCCAAGTACGCGCGCAAGGATTCCGCGCGCTGGAGCATCTCCGTGGTCTCGTGGTCGCGCTCGAAGACGGCGCCGGAGTCGGCGTCGATGAGCAGGAAGTTACCGCCGAAGTCGCTCGCGAACGGCAACCAGCGCGAGCTCCACTCTCCGAGCAGCCCCTGCGCGTGCAGCTCCTGCAACTGCTCCCACTCCGAGCCGAGGGACGCACAGCCCAGGAGCACATAGCCGCCGAGCAGGCCGCCGACCTCGCGCTCGCCGTCGTTGATCTTCAAGAGCTGTTCGAGCTCTTCCGGAAGGGGTCCCACCAGCTTCCGCGCCTGCGCGAGGGCTTCCGCGCCGGCGCCGGGCGCAAGCAGCACCGTGCCAACCCGCGCCAGTGCCAGCGCGGCCAAATGTCCGCGAGTGAGAAGAACGGCGTAGCAACCCGCGCCAGCGCGGATCGCGTCTAAGACAGCGCGGCAAAATGTCCGCGGGTGAGAAACACGGTGAAGCAACCCGCGCCAGCGCCAGCGCGGCCAAATGTCCGCGGGTGAGAAACACGGTGAAGCAACCCGCGCCAGCGCGGATCGTGTCTAACCCCAGTGCTCACCTGAGTCGGTCCTCTCTCACAAGCTGCGGCCCAGCGTCCGTTCGGCGCGGAATCAGCCCGCGCGCATCGCGCTTACCGCGGAACGAGCAATGCCAGTGCACGACGGAGCAGCTCTTCCAGCGAGAGGCTGCGGGCTTCGGCAGCGAGCTTCTCCGTCGCCTTCTTGGCTTCGGCCTTCTTGAAGCCTTGGCTCGTGAGCGCCAGGAGGAGCTTGTCTTGCTTCTCCCGCGCCTCCGCATCCGCAGCGTCCTCGGTGTCTGAACGCCTTCGCTGACGAAGGCGAATCTTCTCTTCGACGTACTCGCGACCGAAGGTCTTCTTGGCCGCATTCAAATTGTGGCTCCTGCAGTACACCCGACCATTGGAGGCGCCATCGCCACCACCGATGCCGGTGGCTTCGATGTGGTCGTACTGGAGAAACGCCGTCGCCGTGCAGCGCACACCGGACTCCGACACGAAGCAGCACTGGGCACCGTCGCGCTCGTACACCTCGCGCCGGGCTGCACGGCCGGGCTCGCCCGGCTTCGTTCCGCGGGAGCGGCGCGGCTTGTCCGTCTTGCCCCAGCGCTTCTTCTCCAGCTCGCGGATCAGCGCGTCGAGCGCCCGCTCGACCACGACCTCCAGCTCCCGGCTCACGTGGCTCATCAGGTTCTGGGCGTGCTCGAGCTTCGCTTTCAGGCTCTCGCTGGCGCTGAAATGTACCTCGAAGCGCCCTTCCGAGAGCGGCTCGACGCCGGCCCGCGACCCTTTCCCGGCACTGGGTTTGACCCGATCCGGGACGTCGGGCTTCGGGAACCAGCGCGCGAGCACCACGCGAATCCCCGCGCTCGTCTTGCCGGCGGCTTCTTCCAGGAGCGCACTGTGATTTTCCTGCGTGAGCCGCGGAGCCAAGAGCGAAAGCCCGGAGAGGTGCAGATCTCCGCTCGCGAGCAGCGTGAGCACGACCGGAAACGAGCGCGCTGCCCGCGCCCCGGCGATGCTCCGATACGCCGTGCCCTCGCTCATCCCGAGGCCACGCACGCAGAAGTCGTACATGGACGAGTATCCCTCGTCGTACACGAGCTCGCGCCGGTCGATTTCAGCGAGATGCGCGACCAAGTGCGCGATCGCCTTGCGCCGCCCGGCGTTGGCCACGACCGCGCTGGACCAGAGGTCGCGATTGGAGAGGTCTTGAAGTGCGGAGAGCGCAGTGCGCTCGGTGGCAGACGGTTCTACGGAAATGGCTTTGGACGATGACATGACAAACCCCCGTGGTTTCCCCGGGCATACCATGGGAAATTTCGCCTTCTTCAGCGCCCTCTCGAGACGCTTTCGCAGACGCGGACAGCTCGAAGAGCGATTTGCTTTCGAACGCGCGCCCAGTGGGCGCACGCGTGCTGCGCAGGCACTGTGCGAACGAGAGCGACGAAATGAGAGCGCAGAGCGTCCGAAATCTCGTCAACTGAAATCGTCTTCGCGGTGTCGAATTCTGTCGTCCGCTTCGCACTCGTCTCGGATCGCCATCGTTGCAGACATTCCGGCCGCTTGGTCCGCCATCGAGCGACGCGCGGCAGCGGCGGCACCTGTCCGTCGCTCTCGCCGGAGTGGCACCGATGGTGGTCAACCCAGGTGAACAGTGGGTCTAAGCCCAGTGCTCACCTGAGTCGGTCTCTCTCACAAGCTGCGGCCCAGCGTCCGTTCGGCGCGGAATCAGCCCGCGCGCGTATCCCGCTTATCGCGGAACGAGCAATGCCAGTGCACGACGGAGCAGCTCTTCCAGCGAGAGGCTGCGGGCTTCGGCAGCGAGCTTCTCCGTCGCCTTCTTGGCTTCGGCCTTCTTGAAGCCTTGGCTCGTCAGCGCCAGGAGGAGCTTGTCTTGCTTCTCCCGCGACTCCGCATCCGCAGCGTCCTCGGTGTCTGAACGCCTTCGCTGACGAAGGCGAATCTTCTCTTCGACGTACTCGCGGCCGAAGGTCTTCTTGGCCGCATTCAAATTGTGGCTCCTGCAGTACACCCGACCATTGGAGGCGCCATCGCTACCACCGATGCCGGTGGCTTCGATGTGGTCGTACTGGAGATACGCCTTCGCCGTGCAACGCACGCCAGACTCCGATACGAAGCAGCACTGGGCCCCGTCGCGCTCGTACACCTCGCGCCGGGCTGCACGGCCGGGCTCGCCCGGCTTCGTTCCGCGGGAGCGGCGCGGCTTGTCCGTAACGCCCCAGCGCTTGTTCGAAAGCTCGCGAATCAGCGCGTCGAGCGCCCGCTCGACCACGACCTCCAGCTCCCGGCTCACGTGGCTCATCAGATTCTGGGCGTGCTCGAGCTTCGCTTTCAGGCTCTCGCTGGCGCTGAAATGCACCTCGAAGCGCCCTTCCGAGAGCGGCTCGACGCCGGCCCGCGACCCTTTCCCGGCACTGGGTTTGACCCGATCCGGGACGTCGGGCTTCGGGAACCAGCGCGCGAGCACGACGCGAATCCCCGCGCTCGTCTTGCCGGCGGCTTCTTCCAGGAGCGCAGCGTGATTCTCCCGAGTGAGCCGCGGAGCCAAGAGCGAAAGCCCGGAGAGGTGCAGATCTCCGCTGGCGATCAGCGAGAGCACCACCGGAAACGAGAGCGCTGCCCGCGCCCCGGCGATGCTCCGATACGCCGTGCCCTCACTCATCCCGAGGCCGCGCACGCAGAAGTCGTACATGGAGGAGTAGGGTTGAATTACGTGTCCAGACCGACAGCGCCCCGCGCCTGTGCTCATTCGATGCCAGTCGGCGCCGGCCCCGCCGGCATTCTCGGTGGGGCTGCGCCCCACACCCCGCACGGGGGCCCAACCCCGTGCCGCGACCATTCCAGCCGGCTGCCTGATCCAACACCGCGCCGGTCGATTTCGGCGAGGTGGGCGACCAAGTGCGCGGTGGCTTTGCGCCGACCGGCGTTGGCCACGACCGCGCTGGACCAGAGATCGCGATTGGAGAGGTCTTGAAGTGCGGAGAGCGCAGTGCGCTCGGTGGCAGACGGTTCTACGGAAATGGCTTTGGACGATGACGACACAAACCCCCGTGGTTTCCCCGGGCATACCATGGGAAATTCGCCTTCTTCAGCGCCCTCTCGAGACGCTTTCGCAGACGGGGACAGCTCGAAGAGCGATTTGCTTTCGAACCGCGCCCAGTGGGCGCATGCGTGCACTGCGCAGGCACTGTGCGAACGAGAGCGACGAAATGAGAGCGCGGAGCGTCCGAAATCTCGTCAACTGAAATCGTCTTCGCGGCGTCGAATTCTGTCGTCCGCTTCGCACTCGTCTCGGATCGCCATCGTTGCAGACATTCCGGCCGCTTGGTCCGCCCTCGAACGACGCGCGGCAGCGGCGGCACCTGTCCGTCGCTCTCGTCGGAGTGGCACCGATGGTGGTCAACCCAGGTGAACAGTGGGTCTAAGACAGCGCGGCCAGTGTCCGCGGGTGTGGCGCCGCCCGCGTTTCGTGACGCGAGGTTCCGCGACGGCCTTCGTGTTCGTGACGCGAGGTTCCGCGACGGACCAACAAACCCATTACATGAAGGTGGAGGGCGACCGCGCTTGGCGCGGCTACGGGCTGGCCAGGGCCTTCTGCAGCAGGGCGCGGATCTTGGTGTCGGCGTTGCGCTTGGCGTGGGCGGTGCCGGCGGGGGTGCCACCGAGCGCGAGCCACTGCTTCGTGATGGGATGGTAGGCGCGATGCAGGCCGACCGTGGGGGAGCCGACGACGGGGGAGAAGTGCCCGGCGTCGGGCGCGCACACCAGCTCGTCACCGTACTTGTCGACGTGGCCGCTCTTCTCGAGGCGGTCCCACGCGATCTGCGCCAGCTGGCAGCTGGGCCACAGTTGGTCGTCCGCGCCCGCGATCATGAGGATGGGGCCTTGGGTTTGTTCGACGCGGAAGCTCGCGAGATCGAGCTCCGTGGGCGTTGCTTTGGCGATGGAGGACTCGAACAACGCGCGGTCGTGCTCGAGCTCCACGCCGTCGGCGTCTTGTGTGAACGTGGGTTGCGCCGTCCAGTCGAAGGGGACGAAGGCGAGGCCTTGGCTTTGGTAGGTCCAGGAGCTGACCTCGGTGTTGCCCAACTGCGGCGCGCCCCAAGAGACGCCGCTGGGTACCGACGCAATTACGGCCTTCACCCAGGGGAAGGTGGCGCCGAGGGCGAGGGCGAGCTCTCCGCCGCGGGAGCCTCCCATCACGGCGATGCGAGTCGTATCGGCTTCGGGGCGCGTTTCGAGCCACTGGCGCGCGGTGTCGAAGTACTCGAGGGGTACCTGGGTCAGGTACTGCGGTAGGCCCGGGACGTTGAAGTACGCGAGGGCGAGCACGCTGTAGCCGAGGGAGGCGTAGTACCACGCCAGGGTTTGACCGCCGGTGAGGCCGCCTTCGGAGCCGCCGAAGGTGATGAGCGTGGGATGGGCGCCACCCGGGGGCGCGTAGAAGGCGCCGACGAGGCCGCTTTCGACGACGTCCATCTGCGTGACGTCGTCCGCGAGGTAGTAGCGACCGAGCGTGCCTTCGGCCACCGTGGCACCCTCGCTCTCGACGCGGACGCGAAAGTCGTCGAAGGCGAGCTCGTCCGCGGTGTCCGTCGCTGGAGTCATCGACCACACGAGCCCTTCGGGCTCCACGCCGGTGTAGCTGCCGTCGACGGCGGACGTGGTGTCGACGTTCACGGTGCCGCTCGCGTCCGCGGTGTACGTCGCCCACGACTCTGCCTCTTGATTGACGATGTCCGCGCGGGCGCGCAGCGTGACGCTGCTGCCGGGCGGCATGCCGGTCACCTCGATCGTGACGGGGTCGCCCCAGAACGCGCGCACGGCTTCCTTGCCGTCCATCAAGAAGCGCACCGCGGGCTCCGGCGCCGCGGCGTCCGCGCCCCCGTCGACCTTGGGCGTTGCGGGGTCGTCGTTCGAAGAGCTGCAGGCGAGGGCGAACACGCCTGCGACCAGTGCCAAGCGACGCATGCCGCGCCCCAAAGCAACGCGCGTGCCCGCGGAAACGCTGGAAAATCGCGGGCGCCGTCGACCGCCCGTGCGCGGCGGTCGTTTGCGGGTGTGCGTTCCTTGACGGCTCAAAGGGGGGCGAGCGCGCCGCGAACAGTTTACATGTCAACCGATTTCGCGCCGCGAACCCCCCTTGAAATGCCGCCGGACCCGTGGATTCGAGCCGGTAGCGCTTCCGTTCATGCTCGCCGCCGCGTAACCATTCCCCCTCGTGGAACCCCCTCACGAGAGCTTTGGCCGGGTATTGTTGGAGCGCCGCGGAAACGAGGGCCGCGTCACCGTGCGCGGCTGGCCGCCCGCGAGCGTGCTCGCAACGCCGCTGTTGGCCGTCGCGGTCGCCACCAATGTGGTGCTCGCCGCGGTAGTGGTCTACGCGCCCGCGCAGCGCACCCTGCACTGGGTCCTGTCGTTCGTGGGCGCCGCGCTGGCCGTCGCTGCCACCGTGTTCGCCAGCTTGGAGCCGTGGGTCCAAGAGGTCCGCGAGCTCGAAGTCTACGAAGTGCCCGGCGAGAGCTCGGACGACTATCGCACGGCATCCACCCGCAGCACCCTGCGCCTCCGCGCCCCCGGCGTGGACGTGCCCGTGAGCGACGTGCGCAACGTTACCCGTACCACGTGGCGCGTGAAGCGAGACTACGGACCGGACGAAGATCGCACCGCGGTGTTCGTCGTGCTGCCCCGCAAGGTGCTGCGCGTCGTCGAGCTCCGCAAGACCACCGACGGCGTCGCCTTTGCCAGGGCCATCGCCTCTTTGCTGCAAGACGCACCCCTCCGCACGCCGAACGCCGAGCAGGCCCCCACCAGCTACGGGTCCCTCGCCGCGGGCCCCTTCGGCGTCGTGTGCATGCTCCTGGCGCTCACTCCCATGGTCATGGATGACGCGAGTCTCGTCGTCCGCGTGGGCAGTCTGCTCAGTGGCGCCGGACTGCTGCTCCTGGCCTGTCTCGCGGTGCTCCCCTTGGTCGCCCGCCGCGTGGATCGCAAAACCGCCGTGAAGTACTTCGACATGACCTCCTAGCGCCCCGCGCGCCGCTCGGGCATCGTTCCGTCATGGAAGCCGGGACCGTCCGCCTCGAGCGCAAAGACAACACCGCCATCATCACGTTGGATCACCCAGAGCGTCGCAACGCCATGGGCGAAGCGATGTGGGTCGCCCTCGACGAACGCATCGCCGAGGTGGAGACGGACCTGCCCCGCGCCGTCGTGCTCACCGGCGCCGGGGACAAGGCATTCTGCGCCGGACAAGATCTGTCCCCCGACAATCCCCAGGTGCAAGGCTTGGTCGAGGCCATCCAGAGCCACGACCAAGGCCCCGTGCGCACGTTCCTGGAGCGCGAGCGCCGCGTCATCGATCGCCTGTGCGCGCTGCCCGTCCCGCTGATCGCCGCCGTGAACGGCCTCGCCTATGGCGGCGGCGCCGAGATGGCCACCCGCTGCGATCTGCGCGTGGTCGATCCCGGCGCGGTGTTCTGCTTCTCCGAGGTGCGCCTCGGGCTGATGCCGGACTGGGGCGGCGGCGTCGCCCTCACGCGCCTCATCGGTCCCGGCCGCGCGGCGGATCTCATCCTCACGGCGCGCAAGGTCTCCGCGGAAGAGGCGCTGTCCCTCGGTCTCGCCAATCGCGTCAGCGAGAGCGACGGCGCCCTCGCCGCGGCCCTCGAGCTCGCCGGCGCCATCGCCAAGAACGGCCCCCGCGCCGTGCGCCGCGCCCTCGAGGTGCTGCGCCGCACGCCGGGCCTGTCACAGTCCGACGCCCTCACGCTGGAAATGGATCGCGCCGTCGCCCTGATCGCCTCCGGCGAGTGCGCCCACGGCATCACCGCCTTCATGTCGCGCAAGCAGCCCGAGTTCCCCGACCTCTGAGCGCTCCAACAAACCTGGACCAGGCTGAAAGATGCATTTCGAGTGATCGAACGGCACCGTGCCGGCCATCTCGATGACGTGAACCGGGCCATTTCGTTTCTTCAGCATCAGGATGTTGGTCCGGCGCGATCCCCGTCGCGCCCCGGACGTCGCGACCCATCGCGGTGCCCCTGGCGTCGCGCCGGCAATCGGGTCAGAGTCGGGTGCATGCGGGGCGGAGGCGGCGCGGGCCGAGCGGTAACGGCACTGGCACTCGTGCTCGCCGGGTGCGGCGGCAAGAGCACGCTCGACACGGACGGCGCGCCGCACATGAATCCACAGCCGGAGGTGCCCGGCGGTGTGTACACCCTGGACTTCACGGGCACCGTGGGCGGCGGTTTCGAGGTGAGCGCGTGGCAGCACGTGGCGTTCTCCGTCGACCTGGCGCATCACTTGCGGAGCTACGCGCTTCCGAACACGGGGTACGAAGCCACGGCGCCCGGTGTGTACGCTGCCCCCTTCACGTACGCGGATTGCAACGCACAACACACGCAGATGCTCGACCACGTCGAGTACCCGGACTCCGACCTTCCCGCCACGGATTCAGCCCACGTCGCCACCCTGAGCGTCGAGATGCTGCCGTCGCAGTACGAGTCCAACTTGGGCCAAGGTGAGGTGTGCTTCGGCTACCGCGACGTCGGCGGCACTTGGCACTGGAAGTTCGAGCCAACGGACGTCACCTGGGACGCCGCCGCTGAGCGTTTTCGCGCGGAGTTTTCCACGAACGTCGACTCCACCACCGGCCTCGCGCTGTTTTACGACGCGTACGACAGCCAAGGCCGGAAGATCACGAAGATCCAGTACACCGCACAGCAGTGACGGAAGCAGCGCCGCCGGCTATCTTCGTGCCATGGCGGCATCGGCGGGGAAGCAGGCGAAACGCTCCAAAAAGAAAACAGCTGCGGTCGGAGCGTTGATGCACGGCACGGCGGCCTACGGCGCGCGCTACTTGAAGAAGGGATTCGGCTTCACTGCCGAGGACGACCTGGCTTGGGCGCTCGGCTATCCGCATCTCCGAATGCTGACCGACGAGCCCGACGAGTACTTCGCGCGCTGGAAGCTCGGCTACCCGCTGTCCGAGGAGTACGCCGCGCGGATCAGAACAAGAACGAACGCGTGCTGTTTGCTTTCGACACGGACATCCACGCCAAGATGTCCTGGGGTGACGAGCAGAGCGTGTTTCTGTTCGTGGCGGAGCGGGCGCTCATGAACGGCAAGCTCGAGCGCGTACGCGTGGGCTGGTGAGGTTCCGCGGCGGACCGACATGAATACGAAGAAGGCCCTGGCCAGTGTCCTGATCACGACGGCGTGCTCCACCGGCACGGCCGGGCCCGCCATGCCGAAGCCCCGCGTGGCGACGGGCGAGGTCGGTGCGCCGCCGGCCATCGCGTGCTCGCCGAGCGCGCACTACGAGGCGGAGCGCGGCTGCACGGAGGACTTGTACGGCGTGCCGCTGCGCGTGACGCATCAGAACGCCATGACGAGCAGCTTCCGGCTGGTGGGCGTGGCCCTGGCGCTGGACGGCGATCTGGTGTTCGACAGCAACGATCCGGCGCTGCTCGAGCGCAAGGCGTTTCCGGTGCTCACTACTAGCGTGCGCTCCGGGCATCACGATCTGGGCGTGCTGCTCGTGTACCGAGGGCACGGGTACGGCGTGTTCGCCTATCTGAAGGGCTACAAGTTCGAAGCGCGGGCGAACCACGCCTTCGAAGCACACGGCGACCGGGGTGTGAACGTCCGCGTGGTGGGGTACGAGAAGGGCTCGCCGACGACGCCGGTGGAAGAGCGTCCCGCCGTTCGCTTCGAATAGTGCGATACTCGGTGCATGAACCGAGGGCTTTGGGTGCTTGCGGCGATGGGGATGCTCGGCTGCGGGAGCGACGACGGCGCGGCCCCGAGCGGCAGCGGCGGCTCCGCGGGGACGAGCGGAAGCGGTGGAGTGAGCGGAAGCGGTGGAGTGAGCGGCAACGGTGGAGTGAGCGGCAACGGTGGGGCGAGCGGCAGCGGTGGTGTCAGTGGCAGCGGTGGTGTCAGTGGCTCGGGCGGCAGCGGTGGCTCGGGCAACGTGGTGACGGCCGCGTCGTGCGCGCAGGCGGACGTGGAGAGCGCGATCGCCGGTGCAGGCGTGGGGGACGAAGTGGCCGTACCCGCGGGCGACTGCACCTGGTCCGGACTCACGCTCGACAAGGCGGTGCACCTGCGGGGCGCCGGAAAGGGTCAGACGAACATCACCCTGGGCGGCAACAACACCCTCACCAAGCAAGCGGCGGGTGTGGTGCGCGTGTCGGACTTCAGCTTCGAGAAGAGCGGCGGCGGTAACGAAAGCAAGGGCTGGACCGTCGGCGGATCCTGGAAGAACGCCGAGCCCGTCGTGATCGAGAAGAACGAGTTCACGATCTCCGGATCGGGACTGTTCCTGATCGACGTCGTGGGCGGCGTGGTCATCGCAGCCAACGATTTCACCGGGGAGTGGGACGACTCCTTCTTGCAGCTCAAGGACACCCAAGACGCGGAAGGCTCTTGGTCCAGCGCGGACAGCCTGGGAGACAAGGACACATCCGGAAAGCTGAACGTGTACGTGGAAGGCAACACCTTCTACGGTGGCACCAATCAGGGCATCGACGCGGACGATGCGTCGCGTGTCGTCTACCGCCACAACGTGCTCACCTATTCGTCCTTCAACACACACGGCTGGGCGTCGTCCCCCGCGGGGGTGCGCCACTTCGAGGTGTACGACAACCAGTTCAAGCACCTCGGCGGCTCGGAGCCCATCGCCAACCAGAACTGGGCCATCTGGATCCGCGGCGGCTCCGGCGTGATCTTCGAGAACCAGATCGACGACCTGGCCGGCTCCTACTGGGGACAGAAAGAAGAGATCCGCTTCACCATTCGCGGCGCCGAGGATGATCGCCCTCAGGGTTCCTGTGCGAACACGAGCTACCCGGTGCCGCACCAGATCGGTCAGGGCCACGACGGTGCAAAGACCATCACCGACCCGCTCTACCTGTGGGGCAACACCGGCGCACAGGAGATTTCCGCTGGTTGGAACTGGGGCAACCCCTGCGGCTTCAGCTTCGACGACTTCTTCCAGTGGGGCCGGGACGCCGTGAAGGACGGCACGCCCAAGCCCGGCTACACGCCGTACACCTACCCGCATCCGCTGGTATCATCGAAGTAGTGTCCGAGCGGCAGATCGAGATGACCTGGCGCTGCACGATGTGCGGCTACCAGAATTTGGGGCGGCACACCGTCTGTCAGAGCTGCGGCGACGCGAAAGACGCCAGCGAGAAGTACGAGATGCCGGCGGACACCCGCAAGGCGCGTACCGTCACCCAGCCGTCGCTGCTCGCCATCGCCCGCGGTGGCGCCAACTGGCGCTGTCCATATTGTCGCAGTGATCAGCGCCGGGCGGATGGAACCTGTCGCCAATGCGGCGCGCCCTCCGGAGATGCGAAGCCGAGCCCCCTGCGCGCCGTCGCCGCCAAGGTGGCCATCGGCATGCGCTGGGCTCGCATGGCGTTCTACGTCGCGCTCGTGGGCTTTGTCTTCTTCGTGCTGATTACCTGCGGCATCTGGCGCTACCAAGCCAAGACTCAGGTCATCTACAAGATGGCGAAGGTGAGCGCCGAGCGCTTGCGCCTGCCCTTCGAGGACGTGCACGGCACCGTGCAGCAAGTGAAGTGGCAGCATCGCATCGAGGTGCAGCGCTACAAGAAGGTCGCCAAAGAGGGCTTTGCCGAGAGCCGCCCGCCAGATGCTCTCGAGGTCAAGGCGGCGGGACAGCGCTTCCACCACAACGAGACGGTGCAAGTGGGCTCCCACACCGAGCACTACACCGTGACCGAGTCGGACGGCTTCGACACCGAGAGCTACACGGAGCAAGAGGCGTGCGGGCAAGACTGCACCAGCACGCCTCAAAGCTGCCGCGAGGTGTGCACTCCCAACGGCAACGGCTTTGCTACTTGCCGCACGTCGTGCAGCGGTGGTGGGCAGAGCTGCACCACGCGCTACTGCTCCGTCACCAAGTATCGTCAGGTGCCGCGCACCAAGCAGGTGCAAAAGAGCCGCGAGGTGCCCGAGTACGGCCAGCGCGCCGTGAACCAGGCTTGGTTCACCTGGACGGTGTGGGAGTGGGCACCCCAGCGCACCTTGGAGAAGCACGGCACCGGAACGCAGACGGAGTGGCCTACGGACAAGGAGGTCGCTCTCGGCAAGAAGCTCGGCAAGGGCGAGCAGGAACGCGCCCAGCGCGTCGAGGTGTACACGGTCGTCGTGCGCACGCCCGCGGGACTACGCGAAGCGCCGCTCCCGAACGAGGCGGCCCTCGCCACGCACTCCGCGGGTGAAAAGCTCACGCTCCGCACCTGGCCCAGCGGCCTCGTCCAACTCCTGTGAATGCCTCTGGGCATTTGGATGTTGGTCCGGCGCGATCCCCGTCGCGAGCCGCGTCTCAGAAACTCCCGTTCAGCCCCAACACGGCTCCCCCCGGCCGCACCCTGAATCCGAGCTGCGGCGCGGCCGCACGTGACGTCGCTGCCGAGCGCTGCGGCGTGGCCGCGCGTGACGTCGCTGCCGAGCGCTGCGGCGTGGCAAAAGCCAACGCGATCATCAGCCCACCGAGGATCTGAGGCACGCCTGCGACGTTGCCGTAGAAACTTCCGCAGTAGTCCGCATGATCCGGCGCGCCTTCCACCGCGTGCGACGAGAAACGCTCATCGCCGTCATTGCACCGACTGCTGTCGTACATGAACGGGCCCGCAAACGGGATGTACAGCAACTTCTCGTTGCCGAGGGTCCACTTGCCGTCGGGACCAATATCGTCGCCGCCGGATAGCGCCGTGCCCAACGCGAGCCCATAGCCCAGGGCGAAGAACGCTCCACCCGCCACCCAGAGCCAGGTTCGGGGATGCGTCTTCGTCTGGGTCGTTGGCGGGTTGGTGGGCGTCGGCTGGGCGTGGACCGGAACCACCATGGTGAGCAGTGCTACGGTGAGCGTGATCACGCGAACGCAGCGCACCGAAAGACCCCGACCCATGCTCCAATCGTAGCACAGACGCGCGACGAGTCCTGACGCCGTTGGTCGAAGCCGCGTCGAGTGATACCCTGCTCGCATCGTGAAGTCGTATCTGAACGCGGGAAGTGCGCTGCTCGCTGCCCTGGTGTTGCTCGCTTGTGGCGGCGCGGAAGACGCCGCGTCCAACGAGGGACCGCCCCAGAGCACGCCGGACGACGGCGGCATCGGGCTCGCGGATGCGGAGCCGGGCACCTTCGAGGCGGGCGCGCTGGACGCCCAGCCACAAGAAGACTCCGGTGCCGAGCCTGTGGACGCTGCGGCGGGTACGGATTCAGGTACGGGTCCGGGCCCGGGTCCCGATCCCGGACCGCCGGCTCAGTACCAGGTCGAGATGGTGTACACGACCGCGAACATTGGGCGGAGCTACAACACCAAGGCCGACGTGCAAAAGGTCTTCGACAAGGTCGGAGACGTCATCGGGGGCAAGAGCGGTCCCAAGTTCATCGGTTGGCAAGAGATCGGTGAAGGAGACCCGTGCGGAGCCAGCTGCGAGATCAACGCCCTCTTGGCGCGCTTCACCACTGCCGGCGGTTGGAAGACGGTACATCCCAACGGCAAGAAGCCGGGCGGCGGCAGCGAGCTCGTGAAGGTGCCCATCACGTCCAAGGGCGCCAACGACACCATCAGCACGCGCGCCACATTTGCCTCGCCGGGGTGGGCCGGCGTGAGCCCGACGCGCTTCGTCGTCGTTTCGTTCCACAAGAACCGGAACCTCTCCACCATCAACACGCATTTCATCGCCGGTGCTTGGTCCTGCAAATCGAACGTGGCTCAGCGCAAGGACTACTGGAAGCAGGCGTGGAAGGTGCTGAAGTCGGAAGTCGCCACCGAGATCGGCAAGGGCCGCAACGTCGTGGTCACGGGAGATCTCAACCGCCCGCGCGCTCAGGACAGCTGTAACCCCGCATGGGATCCGAGCTCCCTGAACGCGCGCGCTTCCGTGGTGGGCGGCGCGGGCATCGACTACGTGTTCGCGGTTCCCGCCGTGGGCTACAAGTTCGTTGTCTCCAAGAAAGCCGACGGCACCAAGAAGCAGGGTGTCATCGATCTCGGCATCGACGGCCACAACGCCCACTGGGTCATCGGCAAGTTCGTGGCGAACTGAGCGCCAAATCCGTCATCGGCGGTGCGTGGCGCCGGCAAGCTCGCGGCGAACGGAGCGCCAAAAGCGTCATCGGCGGTGCGTGGCGCTTGGACGTCGGCAAGTTCGCGGCGAACGGAGCGCCAAAAGCGTCATCGGCGGTGCGTGGCGCTTGGACGTCGGCAAGTTCGCGGCGAACGGAGCGCCAGCAGGTGTACGTGGTCTGGCCGGACATGTCCCTTCACGATGACGATGTCATGTGTCCGACATATCTCGCGAATCAGCTCACGCGCCGACCCACCTCCCCCTTGAGCGCCGGCTTGCGGTACTTCGTGGAGAACACGAAGTGGTAGCGCAACCGGTAGACGGTATGAGCGGCCCGGCGGCATTCACTCATCCGGTAGAATGTACCGCAAGCCTCCTAAAGGCGTCGTCTGAAGGCGAGGGGTTCCACCCTCCCAGAGTCAGGCACCTGAGCGCCAAAAGCGTCATCGGGGCGGTTATCGTTGGTGGCGGTGCGTGGCGCTTGGACGTCGGCAAGTTCGCGGCGAACGGGCGTCATCGGCGGTGCGTGGCGCTTGGACGTCGGCAAGTTCGCGGCGAACGGAGCGCCAAAAGCGTCATCGGGGCGGTTATCATCGGCGGCGGTGCGTGGCTCTTGGACATACGCGGCGATAGCGCTCTTGGCCCTCGGTTGTGCCAGTGAGCCCAAGGCGGATGAGAGCGCGCCCACGCCGAAGGCGGATGAGAGCGCGCCCACGCCGAAGGCGCCCACTCCGCCTGTAGCCTCGCCGCCATCGGCCTCGGCTCCCGCAGCAAAGGCCGAGATCCACGCGTCCGTCGCGCCGATTCAAGCGAGCGGGCGCACCTGTCGCGAGCAGCCCGCGCAGGACTTCCTGCTGCGCAAGGATCAGATCGCGAAGATTGGCGCGTCCAAGGAGGAGCGCGCCAGCATCTTCGCGGCGCGCAAGCGCTCGGTCGACTATCGCACGCAGCAGTACGGTCACGTGTCCGGCTTCGGCAGTCGGCGGGACAACAAGTTCCCGCCCTACCACTACGCCAAGCGCACCAAGTTCATGGGTGTGCCGGTGGTGGTGCACGAGAAGATCATCCCGGCCCTCGAGTGCGTGGAGGCCGCCCTCCGGCGCGACTGCACGGAACACCCCTACCAGCCGAAGTCCGTGGGCGGCATTCGCGTGGACAACACCTTCAAGGACTACGAAGTCTCGAATCACCTGTACGGTATCGCGGTGGACATCGATTCCCATCTGAATCCGTGCTGCCACTGCGTCGGACATTGGCCGGACGCGGACGCCTGCAAGAGAAAGGTGAGCTCGGTCTACGAGCGTATGAAGATGCCGCGCTGCTGGGTGGAGGTGTTCGAGCGCTACGGTTTCCACTGGCTCGGTCACGACGAGCTGGAGGACACGATGCACTTCGAGTTCCTGGGCGATCCGGACAAGATCGTCGAGTAACTCCGCAATCGCCCCTCGCGAACGCACGTATCAACGGAGCGTGCCGCAAGTCGTCCTGGGCATGGGCAGGTGGCGCCAGGGAGCGCACGTCCGTGCGCGGAGATCGCCTGCAACCCGGCGGGCTTGAGGGGTAAGGAGCCCGAAAATTAGTACGCATATCAACCGATTTCGGCGCGCCAAGGCCCCCGAAACCCGGAGTAGAAGGCCGTTGCAGCTGACAACGGGTGAGCCAGCGGCACCTCCGCCGTGCGCGGAGATCGCCTGCAACATGGCAGGGTTGAGGGCTAAGGAGCCCGAAATTAGTACGCATATCAACCGATTTCGGCGCGCCGAGGCCCCCGAAACCCGGAGTAGAAGGCCGTTGCAGCTGACAACGGGTGAGCCAGCGGCACCTCCGCGCGGGCGCGGACGAGGGCTGACGCGGGCGGAAGGGTAGACGAAGGGCAACGCAGGTCGCGGAGGCGGGCAGCGACGAGGACTGACGCAGCGTGATGCGCCAGCGCGGTAGCGACGAGGGCTGACGCAGGTTGTCCAGGACATGATCCGCGCCAGCGCGGGTGGCGACGAGGGCTGACGCAGGTTGTCCAGGACATGATCCGCGCCAGCGCGGGTAGCGACAGGAGCAACGCAGGTTGCGCAGCCGGGTAGCGACGAGGGCTGACGCAGGTTGTCCAGGACATGATCCGCGCCAGCGCGGGTGGCGACAAGAGCAACGCAGGTTGCGTAGCCGGGTAGCGACGAGGGCTGACGCAGCGTGATGCGCCAGCGCGGAGCGCCGAGGGCTGACGCACCGTGATGCGCCAGCGCGGAGCGCCGAGGGCTGACGCAACTTGTCCAGGACGCGATCCGCGCCGCCGCGGGTAGCGACGAGGGCAGACGCACGGGAAGGGTAGCGACGAGGGCGCTGACACACGGGAAGAGCCAGGGGTTGGGGCGCGCGAAAATTAGTACGCATATCAACCGATTTCGGCGCGCCCGCCCCCTGAGATCCGAAGCAGAAGGCCGGTGCGGCTAGGCAGCGGGTGAGCCAGCGCACTTCCACGCCAGCGCGGGTACCGACGAGGGCTGACGCGCGGGAAGGGTAGCGACGAGGGCTGACGCAGGATGTCCAAGACATGATCCGCGCCAGCGCGAGTGGCGACGAGGGCTGACGCGCGGGAAGGGTAGCGACGAGGGCTGACGCACGATGTCCAAGACATGATCCGCGCCAGCGCGGGTGGCGACGAGGGCTGACGCAGGTTGTCCAGGACATGATCCGCGCCAGCGCGGGTAGCGACGAGGGCTGACACACGGGAAGAGCCAGGGGTTGGGGCGCGCGAAAATTAGTACGCATATCAACCGATTTCGGCGCGCCCGCCCCCCCCCGAAATCCAAGGCAGAAGGTCGTTGCAGTTAGGCAGCGGGTGAGCCAGCGCACCTCCGCCCCAGCGCGGGTAGCGACGAGGGCTGACGCAGGGGGAAGGGTAGCGGGACGAGGGCTAACGCAGGGGGAAGGGTAGCGACGAGGGCTGACGCAGGGGGAAGGGTAGCGACGAGGGCTGACGCAGGTTGTCCAGGACATGATCCGCGCCAGCGCGGGTGGCGACGAGGGCTGACGCAGCTTGCCCAGGATATGATCCGCGCCAGCGCGGGTAGCGACGAGGCGTGACGCAGGTTGTCCAGGACATGATCCGCGCCAGCGCGGGTACCAACGAGGGCTGACACACGGGAAGAGCCAGGGGTTGGGGCGCGCGAAGATTAGTATGCATATCAACCGATTGCGGCGCGCCCGCCCCCCTGAGATCCGAAGCAGAAGGCCGTTGCGGGTAGGAACGGGTGAGCCAGCGCACCTCCACGCCAGCGCGGGTAGCGACGAGGGCTGACGCAGGGTTGGAACCAGGGGTTGGGGCGCGCGAAAATTAGTACGCATATCAACCGATTGCGGCGCGCCAGCCCCCCCGAAAATCTTGGGGGCGGGCGACGAGCGACGTAGCCCTCAGCGCGGGCTCGCATCCCATGGATCGGCGAAGAGCAGGTGCAGGGCGTCGCGCCGGAGGTCGTCGTCCAGGCGCTGGTGCCGCGCTGCGCGCCACGCTTCGGCGAGCTGCTCCGCGGACGCGATCCTGCGCTCCGGATCCTTGGCCAGTGCCAGGGCGAGCACGGCGTCCACGTCGGAGGGGACGTCTGCGAGGTCGCTCGGGCGGATGGGTTGCGCGTGGACGGCGGCGTACATGGTCGCCGCCCCCGTGGTGCCGGTGAACGCCGGCCGCCCGGTGACCACGCGGTACATCACCGCGCCCAGGGAGAACACGTCCGCGCGGCGGTCCACGTTCTTGCCCAGGGCCTGCTCCGGCGCCATGTACGACGGCGTGCCCACGGCGCCCCCTTGCGTGAGCGTGCCCGCGCTCGTCAGCATGGTGGACACTCCGAAGTCGAGCACCTTCCACACGCCGTCTGCAGTGAGGAACAAGTTCGGTGGCTTGATGTCGCGATGCACCACGCCGGCTTCGTGCGCCGCGTGCAGCGCCAGGCACACGTGCTGCACCAGCGTGTCGACCTCGTCGAGGGTCAGGGACTTGCGCTGGCGGAGGTCGGCCCCCAGGTCCGCGCCGTGCAGCAGCTCCAGCGCCAGGTACGGCGCGCCGTCGTCGTCCACGCCGGAGGCGAACAACCGCGGAATGTGGGGTGACGAGAGCGCGGCGATGATCTGCGCCTCGCGAAAGAAGCGCGCCACCTGGTCGTCGGACTCCGTCATGTGCGGCAGCAGCACCTTGAACGCGACCTCGGCGCCGTCCTTGGTGGCGCGATACACCTCGCCCACGGCGCCGCGGCCGATCACGCTGTCGAGCACGTAGCCATCGACGCTACGCCCCGTCAGTCGCCCCATGCGGGCGCCAGCCACGGCGCGATCCAGGTCGTCCCGCGCTTCGTGCAGCAGCGCGTCGCGCTGGCGGATCCCGCGGCGCGCTCGCTCGAGCTCCGCCATCGCGAGCAGCGTGTTGCGCCGCCCGCGGGACGAGAGCCAGTAGGTGACCACGAGCAGCGTCGCCACGCTGAGCGCGGTGAAGATCACGTGGCGACCGCCCAGGAACACTTCCGAAGGGATCATGCCGGTGGGCGGCACCACGTGGAGCACGACCAGCGCGGAGAGCGCCAGGTAACCAAGGATGGCCACCGCGGCTACCACGCGCCGCCGCGTCTTCGAATCCCCGAGGCCGTAGTAGTACACGATGGCCGGCAAGATCACCGTGGGCCCACCTACGAGACCAAAGTACACGCACGACCCGAGCACCAACACCACCACCACGAGGCCAATCACGGTGGACGTGCCATCGCCATAGGCGCGATGCCGCGTCGCCACGATCAGGATCAGGAGCGCCACCGCCGCCGCGGTGTAGATGCCGAGCAGCGTCCAGGTGAGGCCGGTCTTGTTCGGCATCAATGCCACGATGGCGATGAACACGACCAGCGCGAAGAACACCGCGCGCAGCGCTCCACGCCGAGTGCGCGTCTCTTCGCTTGCCAGCACACTGCCGTCCACCACGGGGGACGTGTCTTCCGGCTCGCTGACGGTCACCCGCTGACAGTGCCGCGACCCCCGAGAGCAAACAAGGGGTCCAGATCATGCTGGTTCGCCGCGGAACCAAGCGTGAAACGCGCGGGGGGGTAGTCGCTGGACGAACGCTCTGGAAGTTCGAGAATTGTTCTCTGCAATGCAAAATAGAGAACAAAGTGGCCCGCCTGTTCACGACCCACCCACTCTCTCTCCAGACGGAGTATTCGGAGCTCAAGCGCTTGGCGCAGGAGCAGCACTCCGTATTCGTCGGCACCCCCGGTTCCGTCACGATTCGCACGGTGACCGGGCGTGGGTTCTACTACCGGCAGTACTACGACCCCAACGGCAAGAAGGCGGCGGACTACATTGGCCCGGTGGGCGCCGACGAAGCCGAGCGCGCAGCGCAGACTACGTCGGAGCGAATCGAAGAAGCCAACGCTCTGCTCGCCCGCGCGCGCATTCTGGCGCGCGCCGGCTACGCGCGCGTAGACTCGAGAACGGACGCCATCCTTTCGGCCCTCTTCGACAATGGCCTCTTCGAAGCCGGTACCGTCTTGGTGGGCTCTCACGCCTACGGCGCGCTCTTGAACGAGCTGGGTGTCCGCGCTGCCGGCTACGCGACGAACGACGTGGATCTCGCCCGGCCCCGGTCTCTGGCGCTGCCGGAGCTGAGGTCGTTCGAGGAGATGTTGAAGGATTCCGGTCTCGAGCTGCTGCCCGTTTCCCAGTTCGGAAAGAAGCCGCCGACTTCCTTCAAGCCCGCGGGGGCAGACCCCCTTCGCATCGATCTACTGGCACCCACGCGGCGAACCAGCATCGGCGTGCTGGCGATCCCCGAGCTTTCGGCCCATGCAACGGCGCTGCCTCACTTCGCCTGGCTCCTGGAGCACGTGGAGCACTCGGTCGTACTGGGCAAGTCCAGTGTGATCCCTGTCAACGTTCCTCGCCCGGAGATCTTCGCGTGGCACAAGATGGTGCTTTCGCAGCTGCGTTCGCGGTCTCGGGACAAGGTCCAGAAGGATCGCATGCAAGCAGCAGTGCTCTTTGCGGCGCTCGCCGCGCTGGAGCCCAGCGCGCTGGAGGCTTCGTATTCCGGGCTTTCCCGCCCCACGCGCTCGCTGGTCAAGGCGAGCGCCCGCCACGTGGCGGAGCGACTCATGACGTCCAAGCACGAGAGCGCTGCGGCCCTGCTCCAAGAGCTAGCGGGTTGAGGCGTGCCGCGATGGGCCCGCGGCGGACCAACAAGAGCAGCGAGTGATAGGATGTGGGCATGCGGTGGAAGGTCGCGCTGTGGGTGGCGGTTTCGGTGCTGGGTTCGTCGCAGCAGGGGCACGCCGAGGGGGCGACGTTTCGTTCGCGAGTGCCGGCGGCGCTGAGCGCCATCAACGGCGGTGACGGCTACCTGGGGGACACCAACGAGAACGGTGTTCTCGGCTGGGGCGAGAGCTACCTGATGATGTCGCGGGTGGCGCTGTACCGCACGACGCACGATCCGGCGCTGTTGGTGGCACTGGCGCGGGAAGTCCAGGGCATGCTGGACGCGACGGACGCGGCCCGCGGCGTGAAGGACTTCTTGGGACGCAGCCGCGAGTGCTGGCAGGCGACGAAGTATTCGGGCGCCGGCAAGGAACCGTACTGTTGGGCGGTGCACAGCGGCATGCTGCTGGCGCCCATGATCGAGTTCGTGGGGCTGGTGGCGGAGCACCCCGAGCACGCGGAGCTTTCCGTGGAGGGGCTCGGGACCGTGCAGAGCATCGCGGACGCGGCGAAGCCAAAGCTCATCGAAGCCGTGGACGTGTTCGACGCAGATCTGGTCTCGGGACCGGGCAGCGGCGAGATGCATTACATCGCGGAGGCCAAAGCCACGTTCACGTCGTTCGCGGGTGGCCCTTTGCCGCTGAACATGATGAACGCCCTCGGTCGGGCGGAGCTCGCGCTGTGGCAGCTCACCGGCGACACCAAGTACCGCGACCGCGCGGAGGGCCTATCGCGCTACCTGAAGAACCGCATGAGCAAGAACGGCACCGCCTACGCCTGGACCTACTCCGGGCAGGCGTGGTCCAGCGGCAAGGGCGAGGACATTTCTCACGCGGCCATCAACGTGGACTTCGCGGTGAAGAGCTTCGAGGCCGGTTTGGTGTTCGACGCGAGCGACATGACCCGCTTGTGCCGCACGCTCTTGGATCACGTGCACGTGGACACCAACACGGCAAAGGATCTGGTGGACGGCGGCGGTGGGACGAACACGTATCAGATGCAGCTGGGCGCGTGGCTCGGCCTCGTTCCGTACTGCCCCGGAGCGTGGCCCACGGCGGCGAACCTGTATCGCGACGTGACGAAGGGCAGCGCCAGCGTGGTGTACGGGCTCGCGTCGCTGGCCACGACGGCGCCTGCCGTCACCGGGCACGGCTTCTACGTCGCGGACTGGAGCGACAAGGGCGACTACCAGAAGGCGACGGCCTTCGGCGCCAACCTGGTGTACCCCGCGCCGGACTCCACCAAGAGCAGCGTGATGGCGGTGCGCTACCGCGCCTGGAAGGCCACCCAGGTGGAGCAGTGGGACGGCGCCGCGTATCACTTCCAGCAGACGCTGGCGCCCGCATCCGCGGAGAGCCTCGCGTACGTGCCGTTCGATCCCAAGTTGTTCTTCGCGTACTACAAGGGTCAGGCGCTGTATCAATTCACCGACAGCTTCGTGGCGAGCGAAGGTATCGAGGTGTGGAAGAGCGCGGCCACGGAAGCGCCGGCGATCACCACGACCAGCTTGCCGGAGCCGACGAGCGCGGGGGCGTATCAGACCACGCTCACGGCGACGGGAGACGCGCCGCTGCTGTGGTCACTGCCGAAGTCCCCCGCCGGCGTGACGATCGACGAGCAGAGCGGCGAGGTGACCGTGGAGTCCTTGGCCGCGCCCGTCGAGATCAGCGCGCGGGTCGACAACGACGTGGGCCACGCCGAACGGAGCTACACTCTGAGCTTCGGCACGGCCGGCAGCGGCTGGGGCGGCGGCGCCGGGATCAGCGGCGTTGGCGGCAGCGCCGGCGCTTCCACCGGCGGCAGCGCGTCCGCGAAGCCGACAGAAGACGACGGCGGTTGCGGCTGCCGCACCCAGCGCGCGCCGAGCGGTGCCGGCGCGTGGCTGGTGCTCGGGCTCTTGGGCTTGGCCCGACGCCGACGGCTCTAAAGACCCGTGACGCGGAACACCAGGCCCTCGGCCACCTTGCTGTCACCGCGATCGGCCCCCACCGCGAAGTAGAGCGACTTGTCCGGCGCCACCGCGAAGGACGGGATCCACGCGGACTTGAGCCCGAACAACTTGTCCAGCTCGACCTTGCCGACGAACTTTCCCGTGCTGCTCCACACCACGAGCTTCTTGTAGTTCGCGTCCAGCACGCAGATGCCCGCGCTGCAGCCGCTGGAAGCGTGCACCCAGCCCAGGCCGTCGTCCGCGAAGCTCTTGTCCAGGTTGCCCAGGCGGAAGAGCTCCTTGCCCGCGGCCGTCATGGCGATCACCACCCGCGGCTCCTTCGGGTTCTTGTCCTTGGCGACGACGCCGCCCACCAGCACCGTGTCCCCCATGAAACCGATGCTGTTCACGTTCTGCAGATCGCCCTTGCGATTGGGCTTGCTCAGGTCTTGCAGCACCCAGGGCTCGCTGGTGCACGTGGTATCGGAGAAGCTCACCTTGGCGGTGGTCGCGTTGGCAAAGCTACCGATGCCCCACTTGCCGGAGGGATGGATGGCGACGTACCCCTGGGGCCGAGCGTCACACTTGTAGAAGACCTTGCCGTCCTTCAGCACGGTGCTTCCGAACACGCCGTTGGAGGCCACCACCAGGTTCTTGGAGGCGCTCACGGTGCGCGTCTTGGGGTCCGTGGTCATCACGCCGTCGGTGCCGAAGTCCTTCACGGGGGTGAGCTTGCAGCCGCCGCTGGTGGAAATGTCGTATGCGCGCAACTTCTCGTCCGCGTCCGCCACGTAGGCGCGGTTGCCCTGAATCGCGATGGACGGCATCACGCGCGTGCGGCTATTGCCCAAGGGGCCACCGCCCTCGATGCTGCACACCTCCGCCTTCACGGTGATCGTGCCCATCGGCTGGTCCGCGGGCGACGCCACCACCGGCTTGGACTGGGCGACTTGTTCTTCGAAGCTCGGCTTGCCGGCGCTCGCCGTGGCGGCCGGCGTGGCCGCCGGAGCCGCGCTTGCCGCCGGGGCTTTTTCTTCTTCCTTCTTGCAGGCCAGGAGCGCGACGCCCACCACCATTACCGGGACCAGAGTCGTGTTTCGGATGCTCATGATAAATCGCCGCATGGTCTCCCAAGCGAGCGGCCGTAGCAACTGATTAAGGTCGTTTTGAGATCCTTGAACCGCTCTGCGACGCGGACGATGACCGGGGAGCCCGCGCTACACTGTCGCCCATGCGCGCCCTGATGTGCCTCGCGGTGCTGCTCACGGCTTGTGGCTCTCGCAGCGCCTTGAACGATTCGACCCCGCCCGCCCAGGTTTCGGATGCGGATCCGTGTGCGCCTCCGCTTGTGGACGCCTGCGCCGAGTCCTACGCCAGCGCGCCGGCGGGCACGGAGCTCTGGAGCACGAGCCCCGACGTGGGCACCGCCTCGCTCATCGGACCCGCAGCCGCCGACGAGCGCGGGACGACCTTCTTCTTGGCGGCCGAAGGCGGACTGTACTTGAAGAAGGTGTTCGCCCTCGACGCCTGCGGAGCGCTCCGCTGGCAGGTCGACGTGTCGCAGTGGTTGCCGGGCAGCGGCTACGTGCCTCAGGTCATGGTGACCGGCGGGCATCTGTTGCTGGTCACTGTCGGCGCGCTGGTGGCGCTGGATCCGGACACCGGCGAGCTCGTGTGGATCGCGGATCTGGATGCGTTCGCCGAGGGCGGCGGCCTGGGCGTGAGCCCCGGCAAGGTGCAGTCCCTCGGTTACACCGCCGCCCGCAAGGACGGCACCGTGTTCAGCGTCGTCGCCAACGACAGCGATGCGTGGATCGTGAAGGTGACCCCGAGCGGCAAGCCCAGCCCCGTCGCCAAGGTGGCGAGCTACGTGGGCGGCTTCGGATATCCGCTCGGGAAGCAGCAGTTCGTCCTCGATTCCGCCGGGCACATCGTGCTGGCAGGGGGCACGCAAGATCGCGTCGAAGCGTTCACGGCGGCCGGAAAGAGCGTCTTTTCCGCGGAGGTTCCCAGCTGGGGCGTGGGCGGCTATCTCGCATCGGGGCCGAGCTACGTCACCGGTTGGTACCTGTGGCTCATGTCGCTGGATGGCACGCTCATGAACGATTCCGTCGGCGGCGGTCCGAACTTCATCTCCTGGGGCAACGCGACGGTCATCGACGAAGCCGGAGAGCTCTTCAGCATCGGCGCGCGGAACCTGAGTCCCGGCACGTCCAAGCAAACCTTCGATCTCGTGGGGCGCTTCTCCGCCACTGGAGATCCGAAATGGAGCATCATCGGTTCGGACTCCTGGATCGGAGGTCCGATCTTGGACGACGGCGACCACGTGCTCTTGATCACTGGGCCCAGCTTCGAAGCCGGAACCACGACGAAGCTTTCGGCGCTCAATCGCGCCAACGGCCTGCCCGCGTGGCAGCGTGAGCTACCGCCGTCCGGCAAGGTGCCGAGCCGTTGGCTGCTGCAGAATGCGGCTGGCGCCCTCGTGACGGTCGTCGATGATCGAGTGCACGCGTACGCGAGCGGCGGAACGCAGCCGCCCACTTGCGCGTGGTGGCCGACGCCCCAGGGCGGTCTCGGGCAGCGCCGCGCGCCCCGTGGGATTTGACGTCCGGGACGGGTATCGCGCCGAGCCGAAAACCTCTGGCATGGGTATGTTGGTCCGCCGCGGAAACATCACTTGGGCACCGACCGCAACGTCCAGTTGCTGCCGTAGCCCAAGGGCTGCGCGCTCTCCATGAAGTAGTAGTGGCCGGCGTCCCAGGTGAGCCCGCGCACGCGATAGCTCCCCGTGGAGATCGTCGTCACGCTGCCGCCGACGATGGGCATGCGGTAGACGTTGGGCGCGTCGAGCTGGTACCAGACGACGTCGCTGCCATCCACGGCCATTTCCCAGGCCTTTTGTGGGCCGGCGATGGGAGTCGGTGTGCCGGCTGCTTGTGGGATGCGTAGCAGGCCCAGGTTGCTGTGGACGTACACGTAGGCGGCGTCGGCCCATACCACGTGGGCCTTCAAGAGCCCCGTCGCGCTGGGGACGGACGTGGCCAACACCGTTTCGGTGAGCGTGTCGCGAGCGACGCGCAGGATGGTGTTGGAGCTTCCGCTCGTCTTCGCTCCATACAGCGCATTGGCGTCGGTCCAAGAAGGAACGAAGCCTGCCGGCCCCGGCACCTTCTTGGTTGCGAGGGCCGGGAGCTCGATGCGGGTGAGGTACGATCCGTAGTTCGCCCACACGGAGCTCTCGGTTCGATCGAAGTGCAGGTAGCTGGTGTTGCTCGGCTCGAAGGGCAGCACCACCTCGCAGGGAGACTGGGCGTTCGCATCGATCGAGAAGCGCTTCAAGAAACGCGCGCCGCTGGTCGCGCTCACCATGCGCGCGTACACGTCGGTGCCGCGGATGGTGAAGTGTCCGATGCTTCCGATGAACTGGTTCTGGAACGGCTCCAGGCAGTTCCCCGGCTCGAAGTGATGCAGCCCGGTGCCGTCCGTCCCGACCATCCACACGAAGCCGTCGTGGGCCCAGATCAGCTTCTTGCCGTCGGTGCTGAGCCCTTCCAGGCGATCGAAGTCGAGGCCCGCGGCCACCACGTTACAGCTGGTGCACGGGACCTGGCACACGCCGTCCACGCAGGCATTGGCGCAGGTTTCGCCATCGTCCCAACCCGTTTGATCCGCCTTGCACGTCTGCACCTGCTGAGGCGCACTCGGGTTGCAGCGCTTGTCCGTCAGGTCGCACGCGGGATCCTTGCAGACGTTCGCGGTCGCGTCGCAGCCGAAGTCGCACAGCTTCGAGACCTTCACGCCGCCCGTGTTGCAGATCACGAGCTCGCTGCCGTTGCAGCCGGGAATGCACGCTTCCGGCTTGCCGCCCTCGCCGCCGCTGCCCCCCGTAGGCATGCCGCCAGTACCACCGGAAGCGGTGCCCCCCGTGCCACCGGTCGAGGTGCCACCGGCGCCGCCCATCGCGGCGCCTCCCGTGCCGCCATCGACGACGCCGCTGCCGGCTGCGCCACCCGCCGCGTCCTTCGTGTTGCCGCTGCTCGAGCCGCAAGCGGTTGCCGAAAGCAACATACCGTAGATCCACGCACGCATTTCGGAGCCTCCCTGCAAGGACTCCTCAACGTTGCATTCGCCGCGCGGCAGTACCACCCGCGCGGCGCGCAAATAAGCCGATGTAAGAGGCGCGGACCCCACGGACCCCCGGGACGTCGATCGGGGATCCGCGGGAGCCGATAAGGACTAGTTCGCCGCCAAAGATGCGCTGAAGGCCGCGGTGGACAACGGATACGTCGCTTGCGTGAGCGGCACGACGAAGCCATCGTCGAAGCGATTGAAGAACACTGCGAACGCGAGCCCAAGGTTCTTGGACTGCTGGCGCACGTCCTTGAAGAAGTACTTCGCCATGTCGGCGTCGCTGTGTTGCGCGCCGAACTCGGAGAAGCCAATGGGCTCGCCCTTGTACCAGGACTGGGACTTGAGCCAGCTCACCCTGCCGGAGCCCATTTGCTCGAACGTCTCCGTGGCGGGATGGCTCGAGCCGGAGTACGGGTCGATGGTGTACATGTCCGGCGTGGGGGAAAGCTGTGAGCCCACGGCGGCGATGTCCGTCACGTCGAAACCGCCGTACCAGTACACGGTGATGATCTTGGGCGCCTTGCTCTCGGTGAGCGCGATGAAGTTGGAAAGCGCCTTGGCGTAGGTCGCGGGTGCCGTCGCTCCGCCCGTCAGGATGCCCTGGTTGACCTTCACTTCCCACTCGTGCTCGAAGGTGGCGTACACGTCGACGTTCTTGCTGGCCGCGTAGTCGCTCACGGCCTTCAGGGCATTCACGTAGTCGTTGATCCAGGTCCAGCCCGGACCGGACTTGGCGGCGATGTCCACCAGGTAGGTGGTGTTCTTGGACGTGATGGTGATGAGCGGGCGGATGCCCTTGTCGACCCGCGCCTTTTCCCCGTTCACGTTGAAGCTCGCCTGGTTCGGCTGGTAGTAGGTGGAGGCGATGTCGGGGTACTTCCCGAAGGTCGTCTTGGTGTCGTCGTCGGTGTTGGGGCCCCCGTTGTAGACGCCAAGGAGTGGGAGCGGATTGCTCCCGCCCGTGCCGCCGCTACCAGCGGCGCCGCCCGTGCCGCCGCTACCAGCGGCGCCGCCCGTGCTGCTGCCCGCCATGCCGCCGCGCTGCCCGCGCTGCCGCCGGTGCCGCCGCCGGCCATGCCGCCGCTGCCAGCGCTGCCGCCGGTGCTGCTGCCGGCCGTGCCGCCGCTGCCCGCGCTGCCGCCGGCCGTGCCGCCGCTGCCGCCGCTGCTTGCGCCGGCCGCGCCGCCCGCCGCAGGGTTGCTCGCGGACTGGTCGTCGCTGCAGCCACCCAAGATCGTACCCGCCAACACAATGATCGCCCAGCTCGCCCGCATGCCCACGAGCGTTGTCGATCTCCGAGCCGCGCGCCAGCCCTCCCGCGTGCGAAATAATCGGATGTAATGCTCAGCTCTTGCCGGCGCTCTGCACGCGCTTGGCGAGATCCAGCAGGTCCGCGCCACGCAAGGCGCCCTCGATCAGCTCCGGCAGGCGCGTCGGGGTGCAGCCGAAGCACGGCACGCCCAGCGCGGACAGACGGCGCGCGAGGTGGTCGTCGTAGCTGGGCACGCCGCTGTCCGACAGGGCCAAGAGGCAAATGGCGCGCACACCGGAGGCGACCATCTCTTCCATGCGGCGCACCAGCTCCGCCTGATTGCCGCCTTCGTACAAGTCCGTGATCAGGATGAACAACGTTTGCGAAGGCTCTTGGATGAACTGCTGACAGTAGGCGACGGACTTGTTGATGTCGGTGCCGCCGCCCAGCTGCACGCCGAAGATCATGTCGACGGGGTCGTCACCGCACTTCTCCGTGAGGTCCACGACTTCCGTGTCGAAGGCCACCACGCGGGTATCGAGGGCCGGGAGGGAAGCGAAGATGGCGCCCATCACCGAGCCGTACACCACGGACTCCGCCATGGATCCGCTCTGATCCATGTCCACGATCACGCGCCAGTTGTTGCTGCGCTGCGCACGGCTGAAGAAATAGACGCGCTCGGGAACCAGGCAGCGCCGCACCGGATCCCAGTTCTTGAGATTGCGCCCGATGGTCCACTTGTAATCCAGGGACGCCACGTGGGGGATGGGGCTGTGCTCGTTGCGGTTCAACGCGCCGGCCACGGCCTGGCGGATGCGCTGTTCGAGCAGTTGCTTGATCTGCTCCACCACCGCTCGCACCACCATGCGCGCGGTCTCCTTGGTGCGCTCCGGGATCTGACCGCTCAAGGACATGAGCGTGCCCACGAGGGCGACGCTGGGCTCGACGTTGGCCAGCATCTCCGGCTCGAACAGCAGCTGCTTCAGGCCCTTTCGCTCGATGGCGTCTTGCTGGATGACGGTGACCACGTCTTCGGAGAAGTAGGTGCGCACGTCCGCCAGCCACTTGGCCAAGCGCGGCGCGGAGGCGCCGAGTCCGGCACTGCGCCCGCCCTCGGCGGCGCCTTCGGTCTCGTCGTAGATGGCGGCCAGGGCCTCGTCCATCAGGAGCTCGTCCGCGTTCAGGGCGCAGCTGCCGCCGCCCAGGTTGTCGAACTCCGACTGGGTGCCCTTGCCCAGCACCAGGCGCCAGCGCGTGAGCTGTTCTTTGTCCAGCTTGGTCATCACAAGTCGTCGAAGTCGAAGTCACCGAGCTCTTCGAGCTTGGTCTCTTCGGCTTCCGTCAAGGGGCGCTCGAGCTCCTGGCTCAGCTCGTCTTTGCCCACGCCCCAGCACTCCGCCAGGTTCTCCGTGATGGTGCGCTTCTCCGGAATGCTGAAGCTCCCGAAGGCGCGCCGCAGAAACACCAATGCCCGCCGGAACTCTTCGCCGTCCAGGGACGCGACGTAGTCCGCCAAGCGCTGCCACAGTCCGAGGCGAGAGAGCAGCACGTAGCGGTTGCGCGACGCGAGCCCCTCGAACCACCCCGCGCCCAGATCGGCGTCGATACCGGGAGACAGGCGCCGGCTCACCTCGCGAGAGAGCTCCGCGGTGTCGATCAGGTTCCGCTCCAAAAGCAGCGCGCAGGCGTAGCCGCTGAGCAGCGGGTTCAGGTCGTCCGCGGCGGACAGCGCCGAGAGCTCCGAGAGGTACAGCTCTTCGTCCACCAGCTCGTCGTTCTCCACCGCCACGCGGTCCAGATCCGAGAGCGCGTCGCGCACGCCGCCGGCGGATTGGTTGTCGCACTTGGCGGCTTGCGGCAGGGCGAGCACGCCCTGCACGAACAGCTCGCTCACCAGGGGCATGAGCGGTTCGCGATCGAACTGCCGTACGTCGCCGTAGCGGATCACCCGCGCCAGCTCCGCCGCGGCCTCCGCGATGGTCACGAAGTCGCTCGTGGTCGCGGCCAAGGCCTGCACCGTGGCCCGCGCCGCGTCCGCGGTCTTCGGCATGCCGCAGTCACACGCCTGCCGCACGATGCGCGCGGCGTCCGCGGCATTGCCGCAGCTCTCCAGGCGCTGCTTGAAGGCGTAGCTGGCGGCCAGGTCCACGGTTTCTCCGAGCAGCACGGCTTCCACCAGCTCGATCTCGCTCTCCGGCGTCCACTGGAGCTGCCACATCTCTTTGTAGGAAGCGCCGCGATCGTCGAGCCGCACGGGCTTGGCGAAGCTCACGTTCAGCACCGCCAGGCGGTGCAAGAAGAAGCTGCGGTTCAGATCCAAGAACGCCGCGTCCTCGCTTTTCGCCCGGCGGTTCTCCCGCAGGTCCAGCGCGAGCTCCGCCTTCACCGTGGTCTTGTACTTCTCCAGCTTGAGGCGCCGGAGCTGCTCCGCGAAGTCCAGCTGGATGCTGGTTTGGCTGACGCCCGGCGGCAGCTCGCCGATCTCCGTGCCCACCTCCACCCGCGCGCGGGCATCGCCGATCACCGAGGCCTGGCCGTGGCCGATGAGCGTCCGGGCGGCATCTTGCAGATCCAACAGCGTGGGCGCCTGCCCGGAGTGCAGCGCAGACAGCGTGCGCGCGAGACGCACGCCCTCGATAACCTCCGCCGTGGAGCGCGAGGTGCCGCCTTTGCGAAGGCGCCGTACGATCTGCGAGAGGTAGTTCGCCGCCAGGTGGTCCATCTCGCCGGCTTGCATCGCGTCCCACAGCATCTCGAAGTACGCGGGAGCGTGGTTGCCCGCGCCGTAGCCGGACTGCGAAGACAGCCGGAAGTAGGAGTAGGGCATCAGCGTGAGCTTGGTCTCCGCCCGTGGCAGCTTCTCGAGCTCTGCGTCCGTCATGGCGGGCAACGCGGTGTCGATCACCGGCGCGTGGAACGCGCCCACCAGCACCGCGATCTTGTCCGGGGCGTGTCCCCGCTTGATGGCCTTCTCCACCTGGCGCCGCATGAACGCCTCGCGCACCAGGTTCTCCGCGAAATCCCGCGGCTTGCCGGCTTCCAGCTCCCGCAGGCCGCGGCCCAGCTCCAGCGCAGCGGAGCGGTAGCTGTCGTCCGCCAGGTTGTGCTCGAAGTGCCGCTCCCAGTAGCTGGTGTAGCTCGGTTCACCGAAGCGCTCGGCGATCGCGTCGTAGGTGCTCTTCCGCGGCGGGTCGTCCGCCGTGGTCTCGGGCTCCGCGTCGTGCTCGCGGACCAAAAGACCCAAGAAAATATCCGATGGAAGATCGATGAGCTCGACCTCCACGTCGTGCTCCAGCGCCCACGCCATGGCCTGATACTCCGGGCTGTAGCGCGCCAGCGGATACACGATGGTGCGGATGGGAACGGCCTGCGTGTACGCCAAGATGGCGACCGGCGGACGCGTGCGGCGATCGCAAATGTGCTCGATGAGCTCGTTCGCGTCGGACAGTCCCTCGATCTGCACGAGCGTGGGCTTCACGCGATCGAGGAACGCGCGCACGTGCCACGCGCCCGCGGGCGACAGGTGGCGTGTGCCGAAGACCTGCACCACGACTCAGGCTTCCTTGCTCTCCGCGCGCTTCTTGCTGGGGTTCATGGTGTTGCACGCTTGGTACAGGTCACGCCACTCTGCCCCGCGCTTCTTCATCACGTTCTTGAGGTACTCGATCCAGATGCCCTGATCCTTGTCCTCGTCCTTCACCACGGCGCCTTGCAGGCCTGCCGCCAAATCGTGCGCGCCCACTTCGCCGTCTCCGAAGTTGCCGGCCAGGGCCATGCTGTTGGTCAGGAGCGAGATGGCCTCTGCAGTGCTCAGCACGCCGGAGGGCGTCTTGACCTTCGCGGAGCCATCCAGGGTTTGCCCTTCACGCAGCTCGCGAAACACCGTCACCACCTTGTCGATCGCGTCCTCTGCGGGCACCGGCGCTGCCAGCTGGAGATTTTCCGCCAGCTCCGCCACGCGCTTCTTCACGATCTCGATCTCCGTATCCAGATCCGCCGGCGGCGGCAGCACTACGATGTTGAAGCGGCGCTTGAGAGCGGCAGACATGTCGTTCACGCCGCGGTCTCGGGTGTTCGCCGTGGCGATCACGGAGAAGCCGCGCTTGGCCGGCACCTCCCGCGCCAGCTCCGGCACGGAGATGCGCTTCTCCGACAGCAAGGAAATCATGGCGTCTTGCACTTCCGGCGCGCAGCGCGTGATCTCCTCGAAGCGCGCGATGCTGCCCTCTTCCATGGCTCGGTAGATTGGGCTCTTGATGAGCGCTTCCGGGCTGGGACCGTTCGCGATCAGCATCGCGTAGTTCCAGGTGTAGCGAATCTGCTCTTCCGTGGTGCCCGCAGTGCCCTGCACCACCTTGGTGGAGTCTCCGCAGATCGCCGCCGTGAGGTGCTCCGAGAGCCAAGACTTGGCCGTGCCCGGCTCCCCGATGAGCAGCAGCGCGCGATCCGTGACCAGCGTGCTGATGGCGATCTCCACCAACCGCTGATGGCCCACGTACTTGGGCGTAATGGCCGTGCTGCCCGCCTTGCCACCGCAAATGTAGGTGAGCACGGACCGCGGCGACATACGCCAACCGGTGGGGATCGGATGGCTCTCGTTCGCCATCAACGCTTCCAGCTCCGGCTGGAACAGGTGCTCTGCGCTCAGGCGCAGCGTGTCCGAACCGTTCTTGGCGTCGCTCTTCTTCTTGGATGTTGCCATTCAGCTGCTCGCGTCTCGTATGAGGCTGTCTTCCAGCCAGTCCGTCTTCTTGTCCGGGAACTTGGCGATGGCCGCTTCCACCAGCTGCTTCGCGGTCTGTGCCGGCAGCATCTGGAGCAGGCGTCCGATTCGATACTGATCGTAGGCGTAGCGCGCTTTGAGATTGGTCTCGATCTCCTGCGCCACGACCTCCGCGGCCTTCGGGTGCTCGCTCATCACCAGGGCGTACACCAGCTCACCGCGGTCGTTCGATTTTTGCTTGGGTAGGCGCTCGAACAAGTACTTCTGCGCCTTTTCATGCCCCGGGCGCACCAAAGCGCACACCAGCCGCGTGTGATCCACCTCCAGCGCGCGATCGAGCCAGCGTTCGTCCAACGGTGACTGTGCGAGCTCTTCCGACACTCGGCGCGAGAGCACGTAGTCGTAGTAGCCGTAGTAGCCGCGCCCCGAGCTGATCAGCAAACCAGCGACGCCTTCGGCTTGTGACTTGCCCTTCCCTTTCAGGCTCGAGAGCAGCGGAGCGAAGGCGTCGTACACCTCCGACGGAGACTTGGTGAGGATGGCCGAGCCGAGCACGGCTTGGGTTTCGTTGGCGCCCAGATCCGAAAGGGCGGAAACCAACGCGTCGGTGGCGGCTTCGTCCTCCAGGTGTGCGATGGCGTGCACCACCGCTTCCTTCAGATCCTTGCCGAATACTGGTGCCTTGCCGCTGTCCTTGCGCTTCTCGTACTTGCCGCGCTGTTCGAACAGACGCAGCAGGAGCTTCTTCGTCGCGGTGTCCTTGCGGCCCCAAAGCCCCGGCAGCAGCACCGACACCGCGGCGATGGGGCCGCCGTTTTCCAGCTCGTTCACTGCGTGTTCGAGCTTCTTCAGGAATGCGGCGTAGAGCGCCTTGCTGGGCGTGGCGGCGATGGACGCGCAGGCGGCCGCGACGTCCTTGCCGTCCAAGCTGGAGACCAAGAGCTCCGTCACGTCCGCGTGCTCGTGGTGGCCCAAGGCCGCCAGGGCCGCGCGCCGCACGTCCTGGCTTCGAGACTTGGCTTGCGCCAAGAGCACCGGGATGTCCTCCTTGGAATGGGCCAGCGCTTCCACCGCGGCCACGCGCATCTTGGCGGAGGCCTTGTCCTCCAAGGCGGTACGCGCGATGGGATAGCCGCGCGCGGGATCCAGCCGGCACAAAATCTTCAAGCGCCGGGCGTCTCCCGCGCTGCCGTTCAGGTCGATGTCGTCGCGCAAGAGCGGCACCACGGCTCTCTGCCCGAACGACGGCAGCACCGTCTCCGCCAGGAAGTCCGCGAGCTCCGGGTACACGTCGTTGGTACCCCGCACGATCAGCTCCGTGAGCCGGATGTCCTTCAGGGCGCCGCGTTGATGCGCCTCCTGCACGATCTCGAGGCGTCCACTGCCCGTGGTGGTGAGTGCGTCCACGATGGGCTTCAACGTGCGCGCCGACGTGCGCTGCGTGCCGAAGCCCACGTCCTCGCTCTCGAGATCTTCGAGGCTGCCGTCCCGACCGGTTTCCGCTTGCGTCACCACGATGGCGTTGAGCAGCGTGCTCAGCTTGAGCAGGTTCTCGGCGGACTCCTTCTCGCTGCCGCCGATCAGCGTTTCCACGGCTTCGGCCACCTTGGCGAACACCGGCGCCTTCTTGCCGGTGGCCTTCAGCGGATCCACCAGGCGTTTCAGTCGGAAATCGTCCACCGCCAGGTGGCTGCCGGCGATGGCCAAGCGTCGTACCTCAGTGAAGCAATCGATCAGGACCGGGATGCTCATGGTCGATCCTCCTTCAGAACGTCAGGCGCAGGACCTGGTCCGGGTCCACGAAGGTCAGTGGCTTCAGCTGCAGCTTCCGCGTGTTGAAGTCGTAGTGAAAGCGCCCGAGCAGCGTACCTCGCTTCATCAGCTTGGCCGGCAACAGCGGCAGCAGGTGACAGGTGCGCGGCTCCTCCCACGCCTGGTCGTCCGCGAGCACCAGGCGCTCCCCGCCGGCTTCCAACACCGGCGTGCCCTGCACCTGACCAATGCGGTCGAACTTCAAGATGGCCAGCGGCGTCTTGTCCGCCAGCGGGGTCCGAAGCTGATTCTTCACTTCCTTGATCAACGCTGACAGATCCGTACGCGCCAGGGAGCACACCTTCTCTCTGTCTTTTTTGTTGGTGTCCCGCGGTACCATCGCTTCCCAGCGCACCCGCGGGTTCATTTCCCCCGGATAGGTGCAGAGCTCTTTCGCCTGCACGATGTGAAACACGCTGTCGTCGCTCTTGATGAAGCGCGCGGCGTGGTACGGTCGATACGTCTTGGTCAGCACCACGCGACCGGAGCCCAGGTGCACCCACACGCCGGTGTCCACGTGCTCTTGCCGCGCGCGGTCGTCGTGCGTCGCGAAGGCGAGCTGCATCAGCTCCGCTTCCGGCTCCACCAGGCCCGCGTCCGCGAGCTCCCGGAGCTTCCAGGCGTGGCCCAACCAGGCCGCGATGCTGCTCTCGGTATCTTGCGTCATTTCCGGGTTTTCGCGCTGCTTTTCCAGCGCTTCCCGGCCGCGGCGCACCAGCGCGTAGAGCCGCCCCATGCGGTCCAGCGCTTCGCTGTACACGGCCTCCCGAGCGTTCGCGGAAAGCTCTTCCTGCTCGTAGCCGCCGTCGGAATAGAAGCAGCGCGTGAGCTCGAGCAGCGCGGTCTGCGCCCCCGGCAGGTAGGCGTCGCGCAGCTTCTTGGCGTCCGCCTCGATGCGCTTCGCGCTCTTGGCGTTCAAGTTGGAGAGCCCCAATCGAGTGAGATCGAAGAGCAGCGCTTCGAGCAGGTCCAGCCCTTCCAGCTGTACCTTGATCTTCTTCTCCAGCGCTTTCTTGTCGACCTGGACGGGCTTGTCCGCGCGCTCCTTGCGCTTCTCTTCGCGCTTTTCGATCTTGTCGCGCTTCGAGGCGACGTCCTCGGGCACCTCGCTCACGGAAAAGGCCTTGCCCTGCGCGTAGGCGTACATCAACGCCAGAGTGTGCTTGCACGGAAACTGCCGGCTCGGACACGAACAGCGATACACCGGACTGTCCGGCTTCACGAAGTCCGCCGACATGGCGTAGGGCTGCTTGCCGCTGCCCTTGCATTGGCCGAAGACGATGGTCTCCTCGGCGTCCTTCTTCAGATCCAGCAGCTTGCCCTTGAGCAATAGCGCGCGCGCGTTCTTGATGGCGGCGGCGTTGGGCGCTGCAGCGTCCACGAAGCTTTCATCGATGCTCAGCATGTTCCCCGGCAGGGGAGGTTAGGGCGTCTACCGCCGCGTTGGAACTGCTACGGCAAACCGCGGGGGAATCGCGGGCACGGGCATGGAGAAACGGGCACGGGCAGGCTGCCACCTGCAACCGTGGCGCGTGGTGGATTCAGGCAGCCGACGGCACGGGCACGAAGATGGGCACGCGCACTCGGTCGCTCGATGACAAAATACGCGCGGCGACGGCCCACCCAGGCCGCCGCCGCGCGCGTCTCGATACCTGGAAGGGGTCAGGGACAGTAGGTGCAGCAGTCCCCGAACTGGGCGCAGCTGGAGTCGCAGTAGCACTGGCCGCCGTTGCCGCTGCCGCCGCTGCCGCTGCCGCCGGGGCAGCTGGCGCAGCAGTCGCCGTACTGGGCGCACTGGGCGTCGCAGTAGCACTGGCCGCCGCCGGCGCTGCCGCCCGCGCCGCTGCCGCTGCTGCCGCCGGTGCCGTTCGGGCAGCTGGCGCAACAGTCGCCGTACTGAGCGCACTGGGCGTCGCAGTAGCACTGGCCGCCGCTGCCGCTGGAGCCGCCGGTGCCGGCGCCACCGGTCCCGCCGGTGCCGCCGCTGCCCGTGCCGCCGGTGCCGTTCGGGCAGCTCGAGCAGCAGTCGCCGTACTGGGCGCACTGAGCGTCGCAGTAGCATTGATTCGGATCCGTGCCGCTCGGGCTCGGCGATCCAGCGCCGAACTTGCTGGCGCGGATCGCGTGGTATCCACTGGCCTGCAGCGAGCTTACCGTGCGCGCGCGGAACTGCATGTCCTCTGCGGTGCTGGCTTGTTCCAGAACGCAGGCTTCGGTCTGCGCCGCGTCGTTCCAGCCTACGAACATCATGATGTGACCCGAGCTACCCTTGCGGTACACCATCGCGTCTGCGGGGCTCAGCTCGCCGAAGGAGCCGAGGCTCGACCACTCGCCGGTATCCTGGATGAAGTTGGCCGTCGTGTAGGAAGTGCCGAGCTCCCAGCACATGGACACGAACCCAGAGCAGTCCGTGCGGTAGCCGCTGTAGCTCTGGCTCTGGCTGTAGGGCACGTTGGCATCCAACCAACCGAAGCCGCGCTCGATGGCCGTTCGCCGGCCGCCGGACACGCTGTTCAAGATCGTGTCCCGCGACAGGTTGCACGCCGTCTTGAGCTCCGAGCTCGAGGTGTCGCCGATGTCGCCCTTGATGGGCGGCGGCGCGGTTTCCACCGCGCAACCGGTGGCGATGACGAAGAACACGAACGCGAGTGAGGCTCCCGAGGTACGCATGCCCGATGGGTTTGCAACCCGTGTGCCGACGGATCCGGACGCGGATTTCCGGGCAAAACGCTCGATCTTTTGCCCCAAATCCGGATTGGGTCGCTCCGGCGTCCGGACGAACCTCACGCTGCGTCGCGTCGATGGTCGCTTGCGTCCGCTCGTTCGGCGGCAAAGCCTTCAAGGATGAACCGTCTTACTTCGTGTCTTCTCGTAGCGATCGCGATCACGGGTTGTGGCGGGCAGTCCACCGACAGCAGCGGAGGAGGTGGCACGACCCAGAGCCAGCCGCTGTGTGATGGTTCGGAGACCCTTCGGTTCGTCTTGTACAGCGGCGGCGGTTACGTGGAGCAGGAGTACGGGTTCACCAATCCGTACGGCTACTCCCTCTTGGCGATCACGGGGCAGTGCGAGGCCTACGTGAGCCAGAGCTACATGATGGGGGTGCGTCACCTCACGCTGACGAAGGAGCGAGCGGAGACCGTGGCTCAGGAAGTGCGCCGCGCGTCCATCGCTGCCTGGAGCTCGCATCAGGACATGAGCTGTCCGGACGCTGGGGGCAACTTCATCTCCGACGGCCAAAGCCTCGCGTCCTGCTCTTGCGGCTGCGATCCCGACGCCCCCGCCGGGCTGTCCGACGCGCTCGAGAAGGCCTACCAGTGGCACGACACGCTATGGGCGGAGGGCAGCCCCCTGACGGGGCCGGTGGCAGTGGCGGCGGCGCCGGACAGCTCTCCGGCCCCGGGCGTGACCGCGGTGCCCTGGAGCCTGTCGTGGCCCATCACGGACCTTCCGACGCCCAACACCAGCGCCGGAAAGGTCGTGACGGACACCGCGGATCTGGCCACGCTGCGCCAGCTGAGAGCGGACGCGGCGCTGAGCTCGCTCTCGTACGTTCCGGTCGTGGACGGCGAGCAGTATCGACTCTACGTGCGGGACGAGCTGCCGACGGAGCTCGCGACGAAGCTCGACGTGCTGCTCGGGAAGTGACGGTTCCGCGGCGGACCGACATTCAAACGAACCGGGTCAGAAATCGAAGCGACCCGCCATGGATGGCGAGAGCAAGAAGAAGGTCCCGAAGCCGTCTTCCTTGGGCAGCGCGAGAATGCCGGAGCGCGCGAGGTTGCCATCGGGCCGACGTACGTCGTCCAACGCCACCCGGCGGTCGCCGTCGTCGTGGCTCTGGGCGTTCGACCCGGTTCTCGGTGCGTCGGGGGCGAACATGATCAGCAGAGCGACGCCGAGGTCTACCGACACGTGCTTGGAGAAGCGATAGCCGAGACGCGCTTCCGGTCCCACGAAGGGGATCCAGAGCCGCTGCTTCTCTTCCGGGATGCTGGCGTACTGTGTGCTGGGCGTTGCTTCCGGACTGGCGGGCGGCGCTGGCTGGTACACCGCGTTGCCGCTGAAGCGACCGCCGTTGGTGAAGTTGGCGGTTACTCTCGTGGCCCCCGCCCACACCCGGAAGGTGAGCGGCGTGGTCTCGAAGAAGCGATAGCTCACCGAGGCCGCGGCCAGAGGGCCGAGGATTTGCGTGGAGTCCTCGTAGTCCGTGGAGGTCCAGTCGCCGGTTTCACTGCTGCCGACGATGGGACGTGCGGTCGTTTCTTTCAGATATAACGCGCCCAGCAGTAGCTCGAGACCGAGCCCAGGCGTGAGCTGATAGCCACCGCGCGCGCCGGCCAAGAAGCCCAAGGGGCGTGCACGGTCGCAACCGCTGCTGCAGCTTGCGTCCGCGCCGCCACCCAACGACGGCGCCCACGCGGGGCCCGCCACTGCCTCGAGGTACACGTGGGGAACGAAGCCGGCCTGCCAGATCGGGTCGGAGAGATCGCGCTCGAGCTCGACGCCGACGACGCGGAGCTTGCCGGCCGAAAGGTGAAGGCTCTTTCGATACGGATTGAAGCCCTTCTGCGCTACCTCGAGGGAGTGGCTGCCGCTCGCGAGCCTCCCCTCCCACACGCCGTTGCCGACGTTCACTCCGTCGATGTTCACCTGTGCGCTGGAGGGAGTGGGCACTACGCGAATGGGCGCGTCCAAGACGACGGCGCGCAACGAGAGCGAAGTCGTCGTGTCGAGCCGGACGACGGTTTCGCTCGGAGGCGTGCCCACCTCCCCCTCTCCCCGAAGCAGCACGGAGTGTGCGCCGACTGCCAATGGTCCGCTCCATGGTGTCGTGCCCACCACGGCACCGTCCACCACTACCTTCAGTCGTCCTCCGGAAGCTTCCGCGACCGTGAGGGTGCCCGTTGCCCGCAAGCTCACCAGACGGGCGCTGACGGTCTTCAGCTGTCGCCCAGCCACCTGCACTTGGGTTTCGAAGGTCTCGTACCCTGGCTTGTAGGCCCGCACGGTGTGACTGCCGGCGTCCACGTCGAGCGGTCGTTGTAGCGGAACGGTTCCTCGTTGTCGGCCATCCACCACGACGACGGATCCCGCCGGCGCGATCTCGATGGACAACTGCCCCACGCGCTGCTCCAGCTGCGCGATGGCCTTGTTCACGAGCTCCGCCTTGTCCGGTGGCAAGCTGCTGCCGAACTTGGCCAGCAGCTCTCGGTACATCTCCAGCGCTTCTACGTGGCGCTTCAGCTGCCTCAGGCTGATGGCGGCGTTCTCCAGCGCGACCCGAGTGGGGTACACCTCTCGGGATGCCAGGAACTCGGCCAGCGCGGCATCCCAGTCGCCGTTCTGAACCAGCTCCACGCCCTTGATGAAGTGGTCCTTCGCCTGTTGCTTCTTCTGCACCAGCGCCGGATCGTCGTCCGCGGGGTACGCCGCGGCCGGGGGCGATTGGGCCCAAGCCGGTACCGCGATCAGCAGCAGCAACGGGGCAACGAGAAACCTCAGCGTGACGCGCCCCATGTCAGTTGAACTCTCCAAGGTCCTTGGCAATCTGCGGAGTTCCGTTGTTCGGCGGCGGCTTGGCGGATGTCGTTGGCGGAGGCGTGGCCTTGACCGGAGCCTTCGTGGGTGCGCGGCCAGCGGACGTCGGCGCCGTCGCTTCTTCAGGCGGCAGTTCCAATTTGGACGGGATCAGGCCGGTGCGAGTGACGGCAATCGTCCGGTCGATCGTGCGATCCCCGAGCAGCACGATGATGTGACGAGTTTCTCCCGGGTTACCGGTGATCTGTACTCGCCCGTCCGGCGCTGGCGTCAGCGTCCCGTCCACGCTCACCTGCACACCCGGCGGACCCACGCGTAGAGAAAACGTACGGAGCTCGGAGTGGGTGGCAGTAGGCTCTTGAGATTCTGCGGCCACTGGCAGTGGCGCAGACGCTGTCCCGAAGCTCGTTGGTGGCGGCCGCGTCTTCCACAGCGCCGTGAGCCCGACACCCACGACCACCGCGCCGAACAGGCCCGCCAGCGCCAAGGGTACCACCGGCCGCCGCGTTGGGATGGTGACCGAGTCCGCCGGCGACGTGGTCAGGCCCGTACGAGTAGTCGCGCGTAGCAAGCCGTCTTCCGACAGCTCGAGGCGTGGGGCGATGTGCGTGCGATGGTCAGGCGACACGGACACGAGCATGTCCCGGGTGATGCTCGCCACGTCTGGTTCCGCGAGCGCCTCCAGCAGTGCCGCGCGCATTTCTCCGGCGTTTGCGTAGCGGCGTTCGATGTCCCGCGACATTGCTCGGTGGGTGATTTCTGCGAGCTCTGGTGGCACCCACGGAGCGCGATCCTGCAACAACGGAATGTCTGCCGTCAGGATCCCCACCATCAGCTCCCCCAATGAGCGCGCACTTGCGAACGGCAGCGTGCCGGACAGCAGCTGGAACATCATCACGCCCAGCGACCACACGTCGCTTTGCGGATCGATGTCCGTGGAGCCTTGCGCTTGCTCCGGCGACATGTACAGCGGGGTGCCCAGCATGGCGCCTGTGCGGGTGAGGCCGTGTGACGTCTCGAGGAACTGCTCCATCTTCACCTTGGCGATGCCAAAGTCGAGGATCTTGATCATCAGATCTCCGGAGTCTCGCTCCGTGAGGAAGACGTTGGCGGGCTTGATGTCGCGATGAACGATGCCCAGCTCGTGCGCCTTGGCCAGTCCCGTCGTGGTCTGCAACATGAGCTTGGCCACGACTATTGGATCCAGGGCGCCCAGGCGATCGGCGACCTGCTCCAGGTCCTCCCCGTTCAGGAGCTCCATTACCATGTACGGAGCGCCTGTGTCCGGATCCGTCCCGGAATCGAAGATCTGCACCAGGTGATCGCTCTCGATCACCGAGCTGGCGCGAGCCTCCCGGAAGAAGCGCTTCACCACATTGGCGTTCTGGGCCAGCTCCGGACTCAGAAGCAGCTTGACGGCGCAGCGTTTGAGAAGCGCAAAATTTTTTGCCTCGTAGACGGCGCCCATTCCTCCGGCGCCGATTTTGCGAATGAGCTCGTATTTGCCCGCGATTCGCCGCCCCGAGAGCTCGGGAGAGACGTGTGGTTCGTGTACGAGAGTCCCCGCCATTCGCGACGAGAAAGCGTAGCCCAGGACGACGCAAGTGCGAAGCCATTGCGTCGTCCTGGGCTATAGTGAGCGCGATGATGCGGTGGGTGTGGGGTGCAGTCGTGCTGTGCGTGGCGACAGGAGCGCAGGCAGCAAGTCACGAAGTCGTAGTTCCCGAGCACGCGGACGGCGCTTTCCGCCTTCGCGCGGAACGCGCTGAAATATCGGTGCACTTGCTGGACGCGGTGCATGCGCCTCGACGCGGCGATCGATATCCCGAGGCCGTGCGTGGCGGCGCGTTGGAGTTCCGCCGCACTCGGGCGGGCGTAGAAGATTTCGTGACCATCCGAGGGCCGGATGCGCCAGCTGAGTTGCGCTACGACGTCGAGCTCGTAGCGGGCGTGGAGGGGCTCCGCTTGGTGTCGAATACGCTCGAGCTGCTGGATGCGAGCGGTGCACCACGCTTACGCGTGACGCGCGCGGTGGCGCGCGGCGCGGACCAGCGGGAAGTGGCCTTGACCTTGAGCGTCGAGGGCTGCGCGGTGGACACGAGCCCGCGCCTGCCATGGGGCCGCCCACCCCTGAGCCCTGGTAGCGACCATTGCACGGTGGTCGTGAGCTGGACGCCTGGCTCGCTCGCGTTGCCGGCCGTGGTGGACCCTGGATGGGAGACCACGGGGGAGATGTCCCAGCTCCGCAGCATGCACGCGAGCACGCTGCTAGCGGACGGCCGGGTGCTGGTAGCGGGCGGCCGTTTGCTCTCTGGAGGAAAAGCGGCAGAGGTCTACGATCCCGCGACGGGCACATGGGCGACAACCGGGAGCATGCTCACCAATCGCGGTCGCAGCGTGGCGGTGACGCTCGACTCTGGGCGGGTGTTGGTGGCCGGCGGTACCACGGAGACTTCGTCGAGCCTCGTGCCAACGGAGGCATGCGAGATCTGGGATCCCGCGACGGGCAGTTGGTCCGCCACAGCGAGCCTGACCCAGGCGCGCAGTTCCCACACGCTGACGCGGCTGGCGGACGGTCGTGTGCTGCTCGCCGGGGGAATTTCCGCGGCAAAGACGACGCTGTCCACGGCCCGCATCTACAGTCCGACGGCGGGCACTTGGGGGAGCGAAATCGCGATGTACGCGCCTCGCTCGAGCCACCGAGCGGTCACCCTGGACGACGGTCGCGTGCTGCTGGTGGCCGGCTCGCTCGATGCCTCCTCGGAGATCTTCGACCCTGCGGGCGACTCGTTTCTTCCCAGCGCGACCATGTCTTCCCGCCGCGATGACCCGGAGGTCGTGAAGCTGCCGGATGGCAGGGTGTTGGCGGCTGGCGGTCTGGACCTGACGACGTCATTGAACAGCGCAGAGCTGTACGACCCCGCCCAAGGCGTCTGGACACCGGTGGGGAACTTGAGCATTCCGCGCTTCAGTGGCTTCGCCGCGGCCAGTGCAGGGGTCGTCATCGTGGGTGCAGGGAGCGACGATCTGTTCGCCCTGGAAGGCTTCGCCACGACGGAGACTTTCGATCCGGCGACGCTTCAGTTCAGCGCCGGGCCGCCGCTGAACGAGAAAAGGAAGTCGCCTTCCGTCAACGTACTCACCAACGGCGCGATTCTGCTCGTTGGCGGCGGCACGAAGGGGGCGGAGTTGCTCGCGGCGCAAGCCGCTGGCGGCGCGTGCACCGCGTGTTCCGACTGCTCGACGGGATACTGTGTGGATGGCAAGTGCGCGGACTCACCGGGCGGCACGGCAGCGGCATGCGCTTGCGATGCCGCTTGTGGCAGCGGTTTCTGCACTGACGGCGTGTGCTGCGATACACGCTGTGATGGCACCTGTCAGGCGTGCACGGCGGTGGCCAAGCAGGCCGGAAATGACGGGGAGTGCGGTCCCGTAGCCCCGGCAACGGATCCAGACTCGGAGTGCCAAGCCAACTGTGCCGGGGCCGGCGTGTGTGGCGATCAGGGCGCCTGCGTGTGCGTGCCGCAGGGTTCGGCTACGTGCGTTGGTAGCCAGCTGGTGACGGAGTCCTCCACGGTGGACTGTGCGCCCTACGCTTGTGAGCAGGGGCAGTGCAAGAATGCATGCTCCACGAGCGCGGACTGTGCGGGTGGCGTTCCCTGCAACGGGGGCAAATGCGGGGGGACTGCAGCAGCATCCAACAGCGACGATGGCGGTTGCGGTTGTCGAGCGGAGCGAACTTCGGGGGCGGGTAGCGGCCTGCTTGCGGCGCTTTCACTACTGCTCTTGATCTCCTTGCGGCGGCGGCGATGAAGCGCGCGGTCGGGGTAGTGCTGCTATTCGGGCTTTCCTGTGGCGCTCAGGGTGACCCCGTTCACAGAGGGCGGAAGGATTTCGGACTCGCCCTGCACGCAGAGGTGCCCGTGAACGTGCGGGTGCTTCTGCCGGAAACCGCGGGGGACTGGGCGAGGGTGGATGACATCCGGAGCGATCTGTGGGTCCGCTGCCGGGCGCTGGACGAAGAACCCGTGCCCGTCGAGCTTCGCGATGGCGCCTTCGTGTATCCCGGCGCGGCACCGGGAGGTGGGGACGTGTTGCAGGTCACGGGTCGGGGAGGGGTAGAGGACTTCGCCTTCTTTGAACGCCGTCCTGTCCGTCAGCGCCTCCGTTACGAAGTGGACGTCCGTCACGTTGCGGGTCTGCGCTGGGTCGGTGGCAGCGTCGAGTTCTTGGACCAGAGCGGCAGCCCGCGCCTTCGCGTGGCTCCGCCCTACTTCGTGAACGCGGCGGGACAAACGCGGCCCGCTCGCCTCGAGCTGCGCGGCTGCGCGGCGAGCCGAGATCCACGCCCCCCTTGGGGGCGCCCGGTGATCGCGCCAGGGGCGCCGTCGTGTGAGCTGGAGGTCGCCTGGAGTGCGACGAGCTATCCCATCGTGGTGGATCCTGCGTGGACCTCTACCCAGCTCATGGCAGAGACCCGAAGTCACCACGCTGCCGTGTTGCTACAGAGCGGCCGCGTATTGGTAAGCGGTGGCGAGGACGAGGGGGTGGATCGCACCAGCGCCGAGATCTACGACCCGCAAACCGACACTTGGGCCAGCACCGGAAGCATGTCCAAGGCTCGTGACTCCCACACACTCACGCTGCTCTCGGACGGGCGAGCGATTGCCGTAGGTGGCGCCCAGTCCGGCGCTGCTCTGGCCAGTACCGAGATCTACGATCCGAACACTGGGACTTGGACCGATGCCGCCGACTTGGTCACGGCGCGGACGAATCACGGCGCGGCGGCGATCCCCGCCGGAGTGTTGGTGGTCGGAGGCGAGTCCGGCGCGGAATACAGCGCCGAGCTCTTTGCTGGCGGAACGTGGTCGGCGCGGATGTCGTCGACCCACTACCACAAGGATCCCATCGTGGCGCTGGCCGACGGACGCGTGTTCGCGGCTGGTCCGCTGCCGGAGATCTACGATCCGAATGCCGACGCTTGGTCGGACCCGTCATACATCAAGAACTCCCGAATCGGTGCGGCTGTAGCCAAGCTCTCGGACGGTCGCGTGGTGCTCGTGGGGGACGTCGGAACCTACGACGACAGCGCTGACGTCTACGATCCCGTGGCGGACACTTGGCAAACGGTTACGCTCCAGGAGCCGCGCTATCTTGCCGCAGCGGCATCGCTTCAGGGCGGCGGTATCTTGGTCGTCGGAGGCACCGACATCACGAAAGCGTCCTCCAGTGCCGGGGCCGAGACCTATTCCACGGCCAGCGGTGCTTTCGCCACGACGGCGAGCATGACCGATCGCCGCTACGCCCACTCCGCGACCACCCTCGCGGATGGTCGCATCCTGGTTTCCGGCGGCATCGCGGTGAAGGCGTTCGCCAAGAACACCTTGCGCAGCGCCGAGGTGTTCTCTCTGCAAAACCAGGGTTCGACGTGCACGAGCTGCGCGGATTGTTCGAGTAAGATGTGCCAAGGCGGCACGTGCATCGACAGCCCCGCGCCAACGGGAGAAGTCTGCAGCTGTGACGCCGGCTGCGCTTCCGGATTCTGCGTAGATGGCGTGTGCTGTGATCAAGCGTGCGTCGGAAGCTGCATGGCGTGCGCTAGCGAGAAGACCGGCCAGAGCAATGGCCAATGCGCTCCAGTCGCCAAGAACACCGACCCCGACGACGAGTGTAATCCCGATCCCACCTCTCCCCGCGTGTGTGGCGCAGACCCGGTGTGTGATGGCGCGGGCGCTTGCTACTGCGCTCCCGCGGGGGCGGGCCAGTGCGTGAACGACCATACGCTGGTGGTGAACGGCAGCGCGCAGGACTGCTCCCCTTACAAATGCGAGGTGAGCGGGGCATGTCGCACGAGCTGCAGCGACTCCAACGACTGCGTGGCTGGCACGGTGTGCGATAGCGGAAAGTGCACTTCGACGACTGCTCCGGCCGGCGGAGACGAGAGCGGATGCGGCTGTAGAGCGGCACCGCGTCAGAGCACGGCGCGCTTTTGGCTATTCGGTCTCTTGCTCTTGCTTTGGAGGAGGCGGAGGTGAAGCGCAGCGTCGTGTTGCTGCTTGGAGCATTGGCGGCATGCACGCCCTCGCGGGAGGAGCCCACCTCCCGTCTCGAACGCGCATTCGGTGTGGAATTCGGCGCGGAGCTCGAAAGCGCTCCGAAGCGGGCAGGGGACTTCGTGTGGTTGGGGCAGCTAGGCTTCCGCTTGTTGGATGCCAACCCCAACGTTGCGTCCACCGGTGGTGGCGTTTACGTGGGCGCTGCGCCCGGGGGCGGAGACGTCGTGTTGCGGGCAGTGTCGACGGGTATCGAGGACTTCGTGGAGCTTCGCGAGGCTCCGCCCCACTCGTGGTTGGACTACGAAATCGACGTGCGCGGCGCGGCGGGGCTCCGGGTGGTGGGAAACCAGATCGAGCTCTTGGAAGCGAGCGGCGCACCGCGCTGGCGGGTGGCGCACCCTTACCTGATCGACTCCCGCCGCAGGCGTTTTGCCGCACGACTCTCTCTGCACGGGTGCGCTGCCGATACTTCGCCGCGTGCGCCGTGGGGTCGACCGGTGCTACCGCCCGGTGCCTCGCGCTGCCGCGTACGGGTGAGCTGGCCGGACGCGAAGCCGCGCTATCCCGTGCTCGTGGATCCAACGTGGACGACGACGGCCGCCATGACGTCCATCCGGGCGCAGCACACGGCTACGACACTGCCCAATGGCAAGGTGTTGGTCGCAGGAGGCCATACCTCCGCTGCTTTGGGGAGCGCAGACGAGACGCCGTCGGCGGAGCTGTTCGATCCCGTCACGGGGACCTGGGCGGCGACGGGCGCCATGAGCCTGGCCCGCGCGCACCATGCGGCGGCGGCCCTGGTGGATGGGCGAGTGTTGGTCGCGGGAGGTTGGGGCACGAACGGAGACGCCATCGCCCAGGCCGAGGTCTATTCGCCTTCGAGCGGAGCCTGGGCGCCGACGGGTAGCATGCTCGACGCCCGAACGTGGTTTCCGGCAACGGTCTTGACCAACGGCGAAGTGCTGGTCACCGGCGGTGCAGATCTCGCGAACGACAACCACGCCGAGATCTTCGATCCCGTGGCTGGAACTTGGTCTGCCGTGCCAAACATGCTTGCTGGGCGCAGCGGCCACACCAGTACCCTGCTGGTGGACGGGCGTGTGTTGGTGGCCGGCTCCGAGCCCGCTGCGGAGATGTTCGACCCCAACTCCAAGACCTGGACCGAGGCGGGTCAGCTCAACCAGAATCGCTTCGATCACCAGGCCATTCGCTTGATCGACGGACGGGTGCTGGTGGTCGGTGGACGCGGTGGGCAAGACAGCCGCGCCAGCGCCGAGGTGTTCGACCCGCAAGTGGGCGCTTGGAACCTGCTTCCATCGAAGATGAGCGTTGGGCGTGCCGAGCTCGCCCTGGCGCGACTGCCTTCGGGCGCGGTGCTCGCTATTGGTGGGTACGACTTGAGTTCCTCCTCCGCAGTTTCGAGCGTGGACAGCTTCGACTCGACCGCGATGCAGTGGACGCCCTTCCCTCCCATGGCCGAGCCCCGTTACGATGCTGCCGCTGCGCAATTGCTCGACGGGCGTGTCTTGGTCGCTGGCGGCGTCGGCTTGTCCAGCGCCGAGATCGTGGCTCTCGTGCCGGCGGGAGGGACGTGCCAGCAGTGTGCGGAGTGTGCCTCCGGCTTGTGCGCTTTGGGCAAGTGCGGGACCAGCAAGCAGCCAGACGGTGAAGCCTGTGTGTGTTCTACCGCCTGCGCTTCGGGCTTCTGCGTGGATGGCGTGTGCTGCGATTCGAAGTGCGCAGAAGGGTGCTTCGCTTGTAGTGCCGCAAAGAAGGGCAAGGGTGACGACGGCACGTGTGAGGCCATCGCTGCGGGTTTGGACCCCGACGGCGAATGCTCGCTCGGCGATGGCGGCGTGAGCGCTTGCGGAAAGCAGCCTGCTTGCAACGGAAGTGGGGATTGCGTCTGCGAGCAGGTCAGCCCCGCGAGCTGTGATGGCGACCACACCCTCACCACGCTGGACAAGGCGGAGGATTGCTCACCGTACCGCTGCGATGAGAGCCCACCGCGCTGTCTTTCGGCGTGTGAGTCCTCCAACGACTGCGTTCCGGGGTACGTGTGCGACCAACTCCCGAGCGGCGGCGTGTGCATTCGGCCGCAAACGGGGGAGACTGAAGATCCGAGCTGTGGCTGCCGCAGCGTACCGCGCCGGGGCGGCGGAGCCGCGCTGTTCGCGCTGGTCGGATTGACGCTCTTCGTCGTGCGGCGGAAGTGGGCAGCGTGACGGTTCCGCGGCGGACCGACATTCGAACGAACAGCTACGGAGTCCAGTGGATGATGGCCGAGCAGAAGCCTTCCGAGGCGCCGCGGGCCACGCAGCGCTCCGGTGACACCGCGGGGGACTTCACGCCCATGGCCACGAACATGGGCGCCACGCACGCGAAGGTGATGCGACAGATCAGCGGATGGTGCGCCTGCCAGTCGTGGTACTCGTGCCGCTGGCGGCCCGGGCCGAGCTCCTGGATGCGCACGCGGCCGGTGTCGAACTGCCGGTTCCAAAACGTCTGCGCGTGATCTCGCATCAGGGCTGGGGAGCCCACGACGCGGAACACCGCGCGATGCACGCCGCCGAGGCTCTCTTTCATGATGAACTCGGCCGCGTCGTTCACGAACGTGTCGAGCTCGGTCACGGGAACATCCGCCATCATCGCGTCCAGGAATGCGCCACAGGCCACCGCCGGGTACCAGGAGCTGGCCAGCACGCCGCAGCCCTCGGCGCGGATCGACAGATTCAGTGCCTGCTGCGCGTCGAGGGGCATGGCCGCGAGGCGTCGCTCGATGCTGTCGACGGGCGTGACGGTCTTCCAAAAATCGAGGATGGCCCGGAGCGGCGCACCTTGGACACGCCCACCGCTGGGCTGGGCCGGGGAGACCATGCACCTCGAAGCTTAGCAAATCCGCATCGTTCCAGGTTTGTCGCGCCAGCGCGGAACCGCGCGGCCGCTCAGCCCAGCTCTGCCACGACGAAGTCCACGAAGGCGCGGACGCGCGCGCTGACCAGGCGCAGCGACGAGTGCACGATGCACAGCGCGTGGCGATCGGCGAGGGCGCCCAATTGCACCAACTGGCCTTCGCGAAGCGGAGCTTCCACCAAGCTCGTGGGCAACAGCGCAGCGCCGGCGCCGGCGATCACCGCGTCGCGGATGGCGACCTTGGACGGCAAGCGCAGCACGGCGCGGGCCGTTACCTCGAAGCGTTTGCCGGACCGGGTGAGCTTCCAAGTGCGGCTGGCGGACGCGGCGGCGAACCGCTCTTGGCTCTGCAAGCGGGCCGGAACCACGGCGGGCCAGGGCTCGCCGGGCGGTGCGGCTTCGCGGGAGGCGATGAGCTTCGGGGAAGCGACCATGAGCAGCTCTTCCGCGCGGAGCTTGCGCACGACGAGGTCCGTGCGATCCGGCGGATCGACGGTGATGGCGACGTCGAAGCCTTCAGAGACGAGATCGCCGATGGTCTCCGCGATGACGGCTTCGAGCAGCACTTCCGGATGGCGCTGAACGAAGCGCGCGAAGAGCGCTCCGGCGTGGAGCTGGGCGAACGCATGCGTGATCGCCACCCGCAGAGGACCGCGGGGCGTGGGGTCGCGATCGGTGAGCTCGCGCTCGGCTTCGTCCAGCTCGGCGAGGGCGGCGTGAGCCCGGGCGTGGAGCGCTTCGCCCTCCGGCGTGAGACGAAAGCCGCGGGTGCTGCGCTCGAGGAGGCGCACGTCGAGCTGCTCCTCGAGCTCCCGCACGTGGCGCGAGAGGGTGGACTTCGGCGCACGGAGCGTGCGGCTGGCCGCGGCGAAGCCACCGTGGGTGACCACGGCGAGAAAGCTGCGGAGCGCGTTCAGATCCACGTCGGGGCACTGTTCCATATTCGGGACAGTGCGTACAGATGGCGCCGTCTACCACCGCAGGCGGAACGCTCCAGGCTATCGCCATGGCTGACCGATTCGAGATCCTGAGGACGTTCTATCGCGTGTTCTACAACGAGCGGCGCTTCGCCGAGGCAGCACCACTGGTGGCAGCGAGCTTCGTGAATCATCACCCCGGCGCACGGGGAACCGGGCCTGAAGGCCTGGCCGCGGACTTCGCCCAACACGGCCCGCCGCCGGAGTTTCGGCTCGAGCCGGTGCGCATGGTGGCGGACGGGGATTTGATCTGGGTGCTGGTGCGCGGCTCCGGCGTGGGCAATGGCGGCGTGGCCGTGGACATCTGGCGCTTCGCGGGCGAGCAGCTGGCGGAGCACTGGGACGTGTTTCGCCGCCTGGACGAGACCGAGGACGCCGACGGACTCCTCGCGCGCCTGCGCTGATTCGACACTTTCGGACGTTTCCGCGGCGGACCAACAACCAGAATTGGAAGTACGAGTATGTTTCCGGGATGATCCGCTCTTTGCTTGGGCTCGCGGTCCTGCCGCTGGCGCTGGGTGCCTTCTATGGTTGTGGGGACGACTCCAGCGGCACGCCGTCGGGTAGCGGGGGCGCCGTGGATGCCGGCACGGATGCGTCCGGTGGCGCGGCGGGGTCGGGCGGCAGCACCGGCGGCAGCGCCGGGGCCGATGCGGGAGGCGCGGCGGGCATGGCGGGTGCGGCGGGCAGCGGGGGTGGCGGCATGACCAAGAGCCAGTACGAGGTGCCGCTCTCGCCACCGGCCTGCGACGAAAGCGATCCCACGGTGCGCATCATCGAGAAGGACGCCGATTGGGCGGACATCAACGACGCGGCCTACCGCGTGTTCTGCGTGAAGCCCGGGGACTACACGGGGCTCGGTACCGTCTCGCTGACGGCGGACGGGAGCGCGGGGAAGGAGCGCTGGATCCGCTATTGGGATCCCGCCGTGAGTGGGGAGGCGCCGCATCCGGCGAAGCAAGCGGAGAGCGCCCGCGCCGTCGTGGAGGAGCTGTACCTGAATGACGCGGACTACTGGGTGATTCAAGGCCTGACGGTGCGCGGAGGTTGGAGCCGCGTGGGGCTCGAGCATGGAACGGAGCACGTGGTGCTCGATCGCCTGCTGTTGGAGTCTGCGCGGGTGGAAATCCGCGACGCATGCAACGACAACACGCTCCAGAACAGCGTGCTCCGAAACGCGCCGCTGGTACCCAACGCCGACCGCATCTGCATCGTGCTGTCGGGGGGCAGCACGAACGACACGGACGTGGCGATTCACGGAACGCGCGTCGTGAACAACGAAGTCTACGACTGCACGGACTCCATCCAGCTGTACCAACCCGGCGGTGTGACCCACAACACGGACTTCGGCGGCACCATCATCGACGAGAACGACATGTACCTCACGCCGGCGATCTATTCCGACTGCAACGGCAACCTGGATCCCAACGGTGATTGCGCTTGCGCCGAGAACGCCGTGGACATCAAGGCCGGCGGCACCAGCGACCAGAACATGGTGCAGGTCAGCAACAACCGCATGTGGGGCTTCAAGCGTTCGGATCCCGCGTGCGGCAGCACCGGCTCTTGGGGCGAGGCGATGGTGGTGCACGTGATCGCCAACTACGTCTTGGCGCAGAAGAACGTGGCCTGGGACAACGCCAAGGGATTGGTGCTCGGCAACTCTCACCACTCCGTGATCGACAACGTGGTGGTGGACACGGAAACGCCCGTGACCACCGAAGATTTCGGGATCCAGCTGAGCGGCTCCAAGAACGAAGCGTATCGCAACATCGTGGTGGACGCGCAGTACTGGGGCCACGTACCGGGGAGCGAAACGGACTGGCGCTGCAACACCTTCATTCGCTCGAACGCGATCTACACGGCGCCGAGCGGCAGCAACACCTTCGACTACAACTTCTACTTCGAGTCCACTCAGCTGGCGCAGCCCGGAGATCACGACATCGTGGCCAGCGCGGCGGAGGACTCGAAGAACGAGGACTTGTGCTTCCTCGCCAAGCGCTGGACCGGGCCGGAGCAGGTGTGTCTGCCGCTCGCCAAGCCCACGGCTCAGAGCCCGCAAGCGAACGCCTGCGATCCGAATCTGGGATCGGTGCCCGGCGTCGGCATTGGCGACGACCCGTGGTGAGCTACCGGCCGCGGAACTTCTTTCGCCAGCGGAGCCACACCGCCTGGATGTGCTCTGCCGCGGCAGCGCGGCGGTCGGCGAACTGAAACTGGAACTCCGCTTCGTCGTAGTGGCGGTGACTGTCCTTCATGACGGCGTCGTCCACGGCGATGGCGTCGTGATCGGGCAACGTGCGGCGGAGCGCGAGCTCCTTCGCGCCCTGGATGTCGTCCGGGTAGGTGGTGAACCAACGCCACCACTGGCCGCTGATGATCTTGCCTTGCCAAAGCTTGGCGGCCGCCTCGGCGGACTTGTTGCTGCCGGGGATCGGTGTGTACCGCGTGAAGTCGTAGCTGGGAGTGCGGGCCAGGCGTTTGGTCTGCGGGTTGTAGGGCACGATGGCGTCGCTCCCTCGGCGCCGCGGGGCGAAATCCGCATAGGTGCTATGGGCGTAGAAGTCGCCGATGGCGTGTAGCGCCAGAGCCAGATCCCAGAGCTTGCCCGTCTCGAGTCGCTTGCGGGCGCGGGCCCAGCCTTCGTCGATGTACGCGAAGTCGAAGTGATCCCGCGGGTCGTAGGCGAGCGTGTTGGCGTCCACGATCAGGCTCGCGCGCTCGACCGTCGCCAGGTCCGAAGACGAGATGCCGCTGAGGGCGCTCTTGAAGATGCTGTCGTGCACGCTGGCCGCAAAGGTCGGGTCGAACTCGCCGAAGAATTTGCGATTGGCCAGATAGTCCCCGAGGGGCCGCTGCGCGTCGTCGTCGCTGCTCCGCACCCGCCAGAGGTGCTCGCGATTGAGAACGAAGTGGGGCGTGTATTGGTAGCTGGGGGTTGGTTCGGCGCGGGCACGCCGCGATTTCGAACGTCGCGGTCCTCGTGCCTTCGACCCTTTCGTCAGCACGGCGAGGGGCTCGAGGATTTCCCACGCGCCGCCCTCGTTCATGTACACCACCCACGCGTGGTCCCACGTACGGCTCTTGGCGCCGGCGCGGTGCTCCGTGATGCTGCCCAGGGCGACGCGCAGGCAATAGCCGGAGATTCCGCTGTGCTCCAGCAGGGCGGCGAGCAAGAAGGCGATGTCTTCGCAGTCGCCGCCGCCGGCCGCGAGCGTCTCGCTCGGCACGAGCCAGCTATCCGCCTTGCGCGACCCCGGCGTGTAGCGCAACGTCGCGCGAAGGTGCTCTTGCACGGCTCGCACGCGGAAGTCGAAGGAGCCCTGCCCGCGGGAGTCGAAGAGCGCGCGATCTTCCGACCCGAGCCCTTTACGGACCTCGTCGAGGTGCCGGCGAATGAGCGCGCTGCCGTCGAGGCCCAAGAACTCCCGGATGTCCACGTCGTATCCGCGCTTGCCCTTCGCAACGGGAACGCGTCGCGCCGCCGGCACGATCGGATCGTGGACAATCTCGTCGCCACACCAACGAAAGCTCTGATGCGGCCGCACCGCGGTCGTCTGCATGCACATGTCGCCACCTCCCGTCCGCATCAGAGCACGAAGCTCGCAGCGCGCAAAACGCCGCGGCGGCGGGCGGCGCGCGGCGGCGAGCGGGCAGCGCGGCAGCGCGAGGGCGGCGCGGCGGTGGGCGGCGCGGCGGTGAGCAGCGCGGCGGCGGGCGGCGCGGCGATGGGCGGCCGGCTGGCCGTCGAGGGATCGAGACAGCGCGGGCGGCAGCGCTGCGGGGCAGATCGAGGGGATCTGTCGCGCCGAAACCGGTTGATATGTAAAGTAGTTTCGGGACGACGCGGTGCCCCCCTGATGTAGGCGGGAGGCCGGTGGGCCTTTGACGCCCCCTGCGCCAGCGCGGGTCGTGTTCAGGACGGGGACCGGGGCAGCAACGCGCTCGACGCAACACGCGCCAGCGTGGGACGAGGCGGGGCCGCAGCGTAGCGTTGCGGTAGCCGCCCGCCGCGCCAGCGCGGATCGTGTCTAGGACGAGGAGTTCAGTATCACCGGGACATCGAGGGGGCGTGTCGCGCCGAAACCGGTTGATATGTAAAGTAGTTTCGGGACGCGGTACCCCCCTGATGTAGGCGGAAGCTAGACGACTACCATCGACGCAACACGCGCCAGCGTGGGACGAGGCGGGGCCGCAGCGTAGCGTTGCAGTAGCCGCCCGCCGCGCCAGCGCGGATCGTGTCTAGGACGAGGAGCGCACTATCGCCGGCAGATCGAGGGGGATCTGTCGCGCCGAAACCGGTTGATATGTAAAGTAGTTTCGGGACGACGCGGTACCCCCCTGATGTAGGCGGGAGGCCGGTGGGCCATTGACGCCCCCTGCGCCAGCGCGGGTCGTGTTCAGGACGGGGACCGGGGCAGCAACGCGCTCGACGCAACACGCGCCAGCGTGGGACGAGGCGGGGCCGCAGCGTAGCGTTGCGGTAGCCGCCCGCCGCGCCAGCGCGGATCGTGTCTAGGACGAGGAAGGGTGCAGCGACGCCTTCGCCGTCACCCGCGCCAGCGCGGATCGTGTCTAGGACGAGGAGGGGCTCAGCGTCGCCCTGGTCGTCACCCTCGCCAGCGCGGATCGTGTCTGGGACGAGGAGTGCAGTATCCGGGAGATCGAGGGAGGATCTGTCGCGCGGAAATCGGTTGATATGTAAAGTAGTGTCGGGGCGCGGAACCCCGTCGGCGGCCATAGACGCCACCCGCGCCAGGGCGGATCGTGTCTGGGGCGGGGGGACAGCGCGGCGACGTCCTCGTCGCCACCCGCGCCAGCGCGGATCGTGTCTGGGACGGGGGACGACGCGGCTACGCCCTCGTCGCCACCCGCGCCAGCGCGGATCGTGTCTAGGAAGAGGAGGGGCGCGGCGTTGCCCGCGATCGAGGGTGATCTGTCGCGCGGAAAGCGGTTGATATGTAAACTAGTTTCGGGGCGCGGGGCCCCCCCTGATGCGGCCGGAAGCCGGCGGCGGCCTTAGACGCCACCCGCGCCAGGGCGGATCGTGTCTGGGACGGTGAACGGCGCGGCGATGCCCCCGTCGCCACCCGCGCCAGCGCGGATCAGGTCCTGGACAATGCGACCGTATCTGTCGCTGCTGGACGCGAGGGCCTCGAAAATTTGCTCAGAATCGTGATCACCTCGGGGGGCATGGTCGACCATGTGCGCCCGTTTGATCACTCTGTCGCGCACTTTGTTGCCCTACCTCGTCGAGGCGCGCGCTCCCGTGGGAGCGCCGGCCGTTGTCGGGTAAGCTCGCATCCAGAGCGTCATGGATTGCCCGGACTGCGGTGCCTTCAACTCCTCCACAGAACGGGAGTGCTCGGAGTGTGGGGCGGTGCTGACGGACAAACCGGGCAACAAACCGGGGAAGGTTGGCGGCCGTGCATCTGCGACTTAGGCGCAGCGGTGGGCTGGAGCGCTGCTCCTTGCATGGGCGGGTATCGGCCTCGCGTTCCTCGTCAAGGGAAGCGCGGACGGAGGCGCGATCATGCTGCTCTCCATCCTGGTGGACGTTCTCGTTGGCGGCTCGCTGGTCGCGGGCAGCAACCGCCTTCGCGCGCTTGCGGTGATTCGGGTGGTGCTGGGGGGCGGCCTCATTGGGCTCTCCACAGTGCTGGCGGGGGACGCCCTGGGGTTGGCGTTGCTCGGAATGGCCGCTGCCGTCCTGATGCTGCTGTTCGGCGACCCCAAGCGGGATCGACGCATCCTGTTTGCAGGAGTCTTCGTTGCGGCGGGAGCATTCACGCTTTCGGGGCTTCGCACCGAACGAAAGAAGCCGAACCAGCTTCTCACGTTGGAGCTCGGCGGCGAGGCGCTTGGCGCTGCGGTGCCTTACACGATCCAGATGCCGCCGCGGTGGCTGCAAGACACACCGCGGAAAGGTTGGGACGCGAGGCTCATCCGTACTGGGACGGGTGCGATGGTCGACGTGAAGATCGAAGCAACACCCCAAGGCCCGATCGTCGACCAGCTTGCGGCGGAGGCCCTCCAGCCCGGGGAGCAGGTGGTACAGCGTCACCGACTCCAGAAGTTCGGGGACGCTTCGCTCGTTCAGGAGGTAGCGGGCGAGGGGCAGACAACGCTGATGGTGGCCACGGTGGTCACTCGTCGGCATGTGTACACGTTGGTTGGCATCGCTCAGCGCAATGACTACTCAGTGGTGGCTAGCGAAATGGAGAAGATGTTCGAGAGCCTCCAACCACCGACTGAAGAGGAAGCGCTACCTCTCGAAGCGGGCAAGGTCCTTTTGGGTCGCGTGGGCGGTAGAACCACCGGTTACAGTTTCGACTTCCCCGACCACTGGCATGCGCACCGTGCGCAGGCAGGCGACGAAGGTCCATGGGACTTGTGGGCCATGCGCCCTTTCCGTGGTGCAATGCTTCAGGTCGAGGTATTTGCGGCACCAACCGCTCTGGATGGAAATGCCTCTGGCCAACGTTGGCTGCGTTCGATGCGAGAGAAGTTCGAACGCGTGAACGTGCTGGAGGAGTCGGGTTCTGCGACGGACAGGTCTCGCTACAGCATGCACATCGAAATTTCCGACCAAGGGCATCGTTGGTTCGAGCTGCGGCGCTTTGGTCGGCGCGGCATCATCGTGCACGGGTTTGCTCCGACCGCATCTGGGACGGAATTGCGTGCCGAGGTTCAACGACTCGTAGCTTCGCTGCGCTTCGACTGACCGCGTGGTTCCGGGACGGAGCGGGTGACCGCGTGGTTCCGGGACGGAGCGGGTGACCGCGTGGTTCGGTGACGGAGCGGGTGACCGCGTGGTTCCGCGGCGGAGCGACATGGAAATGTAGAGGGACGGGTCAGGCGTGGCGGTAGTCGACGCTGAGGCGGAGGCGCGGTGCGCGCTCGCTGGACACGGCGCAGTGCACCGAGAGCCCGCTGAAGGAGAGCACGTTTCCCTCACGCGTAGCGGTAGTCGACGCTGAGGCGGAGGCGCGGTGCGCGCTCGCTGGACACGGCGCAGTGCACCGTGAGCCCGCTGAAGGAGAGCACGTTTCCCTCACGCGTAGCGGAAGTCGACGCTGAGGCGGAAGCGCGGTGCGCGCTCGCTGGGCAGGGCGCAGTGCACCGTGAGCCGCTGAAGAAGAGCACGTTTCTTCAGGCGTAGCGGTAGTCGACGCTGAGGCGGAGGCGCGGTGCGCGCTCGTTGGGCAGGGCGCAGTGCACCGTGAGCCCGCTGAAGAAGAGCACGTCCCCGGCGGCGAGATCTTGGCTGTGCCAGCGCGTGTCGGGCGGCAGGGTGATGGCTTGCTTCATGGGTTCGCCGGAGTGCGGGAGCAAGCCGCGGCGGTGGGACCCGGGGAGCAGCGCGAGGGCGCCGAGCTCCACAGGGCAATCGCCGAGGGGAAGCCACGCGGTCCATAGCTCGCCTTCGCCGGATATGTAGAAGCGATCTTGGTGGGGGCGCGTCGCGCGTTCGTCGCCGTCGCCGGAGACGACGCGGCACAGGTCGCCGCGCTCGGCGCGGGGCGCTCGGCCGAGGACGCGTGTGAGCGTCTGGATCAGGGCGGGATGATCGCGGAGCGCGCTGAACAGCGGGTCCGGCAGCAGTCGTTGCAGGAACGTGATCCAACGCGGGTCGTCATAGGCGCCGAGGCCGAGCCCCGGCGTGGAGACGGCCGCCAGGCGCGGCGATCCCTGCGCGAGCCAACCGAGGTCCGCCGCGATGTCGAGGGCGCGGGCGCGCAGCTCGAGCACGACGGACGTCGGCAACAGGCGCGGGAAGAACAGGTAGCCGTCGCGCTCGGCGAGCACGTGAACGTCGTCGGCGTTGGCGTCGATGAATGGCAGCATCAGCGCGCTCCAGCGGCGGGCACGCGGGGCGGAGCTGCGAGCTTTTCCAGCGTGTACGCCGCCTTCTTCTCGAGCACTTCACGGGCCAGGACCAGCACCGCCGGCGGGAGCTCGTAGAAGTTGCGATCGAGGGCCGGGTCCGTCGCGTAGGCACGCCGCACTTCGGCGGTGGACCACTCCGTCGGAAACGGCGCGTAAGGCAGCGGCGGCTCGCGGAGCCACCACTCCGTGAAGCCGTGCGCCTCGTGGTGGAGCTCGTACTCCGGCGTGCCGGGGTGCGGCACCAGCACGCCCCGAGCATTGAAACCACCAGCCAGCGGCCGCGCGCGCTCGATGAACCGGAGCGTGCCTTCGAGCTCGCGCTCGGTCTCGCCGGGCCATCCCACCATCACGTTGACCACGGTGGTGATGCCGACCCGCGCGGCGTCCGCCAACACCTCCAGCACACGGGTCGTGGTGACGCCCTTGCCGATGCGCAACAGGCGTTCGCTATCGCCGCTCTCCACGCCCAGGTCGATCCCGGTGCAGCCCGCGCGCGCGAGCAACGTCAAGATTTCGCGATCGAGGTGGGCGGGATGCGCGGTGCAGGTGAAGTGCATGCCGAGGGGCGCGAGGGCCGAGCACAGCTCGCGCACGCGGCGGCGGCCGACGGCGAAGCTGTCGTCGAAGAACGCAAACGCGGTGATGCCGTGCTGATCGCGCAATGCGGCGGCCTCGCGTGCGACGCTCTCGGCGCTGCGAAAGCGGAAGCTCCGTCCGGTGACTTGGTTGGCGCAGAAGGTACATGCTTCGGGGCAGCCGCGGCTCGACAGCAAGCCGCTGTACACGGGGCAGGTGTAGTGCTTCGGATCGAACAGGTGCAGCGCGCCGAGGGGGCTCGGCAGCGCGTCGAGGTCGCGTAGGAAATCCTGAGTCGGAGTGAGATGCGCGGGGCGCTCGAGCAGATCCGGCAATGCGCGCTCGGCCTCCCCCACGATCACGTGATCGAAGCCGTGGGCCAGCGGTTCCGTCGGGCGCACCGTGGCGTGCGGCCCTCCCGCCACCAGCGTCTGCTCCGGCAGCGCCTGCGCGAGCGCATACGCGGGCTGTGCTTCCAGCGTCTTGACGTGAATGCCGACCAGCGTCGGCTCCGCCGCGCGCACCGCCGCCGCGACCTGGTCGGTGGGCGCGCGACTCGCGGCCGCGTCCACGATCTTCACTTCGTGGCCGCGCGCCTCGAGGCTCGCCGCGAGGTAACCGAAGGCGAGCAGCGGCGAGCGCACGGGCTCGCGCCCCGCCGGGTTCACGAGAACGACGCGGGCCACGGGGCTACGGCAGGATCCCGCAGCTGGAGATCACGTCACCCATCACCACCGGACCCACGGGAACGTAGGGCGGCGCGAAGGTGGGCACGGGTCCCTTGCCCATCAGGTTTTGCACCACCTGTGTCACCTTCCACACCTCGAAACGCAGCGACACCGCCTGGGCGAACGCCTGGATGCCCGCCGTTGCGTCTTTGCTCTTCGCTTGCTCGCCGAGTCGGCTGATCACTGCCGCCTCCAGCGCGCTCACGCGGAATGCGGCATCGCCCTTGGGGGAAGCGCCAATGACCAATGGAAAGGGCACGTTCGCGGTGGGGGGCGCTGCCGGCGCAGGCACTGCTGCGAACGAGGGATACGCCGCGAAGGACGACAGCACGAAGTCGTCCGCCCAGGTCTTGTAGGCCGCGAACACGGTCTCCATGAACGCCTTGGCGACGTCCTCCGGCACGCCGTGGTTCTTCAGGTTCAACGCATGCAGTGGGCTCGCGCTCGACGTCGTCACGTTCAGACGCAGGTTGCTCAGCGTCACGGATTGGATCTGCCCACCCTTGGCGCACGTGAACTGAGACGCCGTCTGCTCGATCAGATCTTCGGCCTCCTTGCTCGCCGCGCTGGCCCAGGTAGCCCAGGTGTTGTCCGCCGCGACCACCGGCACGTCCAACGTCACCTGATTGGTGACCCGCGCCGACAGCGGCTCGTTGATGCGCTTGGAAGGATCGAGGGCGGCCTGCACCTTCGTGGCCCCGGCTTTCGGCGCCTTGAAGGCCACGGTGACGACCTTCTTCTGCCCCGCCGCCAGGTTGAGGGTTCCCTTTTTCGCCGTGGCGCCGGTGGTGATCACCCAGTCCAGGTTGGTGACGGGCGCGTCGCCTTCGTTCACCAGTGTGAGCTTCACGGTCACGACGGTGCCGGGTTTGGCCACCGGTGGGCTCACGGACAGCCCAAGAACCCGCACCAGGTCCGGGTTCTTCGCCTTCTTGAGCACCGGTTTGGGCGCGGGCTTGGTGCCCACGGGCTTGGGCGTGTCCGCGTTCGCGGTCGCCGCCGTCGCCAACCCAGCCGCCGAGAGAAGTGGCACACCCCGTCGAAGCAAACCGCGCCGCATCATGATGTCCTCCGGGCCGTGCAGTATCCGACGGACCCGCGCGCTAGTCTATTCGGGCCATGCCCGGGTCGTTTGCATTTGGTTGGGACGCCGCGGAAACAGCCCGGACGTACGAGCACTTCTGCGAGCGGCACGACCGGTACCGCCGCGCCAACGCGGAGCTCTTGACCGACGCGGAGCTCTTTTCCGCAGCGCAGGTCCTCGACTTTGCTGCCGGCACGGGGCGGACGGCGGAGGCGGCACTGAAGACCCTCGGTAGCGACGGCCGCGTGCTGTGCGTCGAGCCGGCGCGGGCCATGCGCGCGATCGGCCAGCGGCGCGTGACGGACCCGCGGGTCGCGTGGTTTCCGGAGCTTCCCGCCGAAGGAACGTTCGATCGCGTGCTGTGCGGCGCCGCGCTGTGGCAGATGGACGAGATCGAACGTGTCGTAGCGGAGCTTTCCGCGCTCGTACGTCCAGGTGGACGGCTGTGCTTCACGCTGGTCGCGAGCTACGTCGGCGCCGCGGAGGGGGACGACGGCATGGCCGCGTTTGCACCCGCGCTGGCACGCCTGGCGAAGGGGCGCGCCCCGCGCGCGGAGGCGAGCTTCGCCGCGCCCACCCTCGAACGGATCCTGGCGGCCCTGTCGCCATTGCGCGCCACCACTCGGCCCTTCACGCACCGGCAGACCGCGGAAGAGTACCGCGATTGGCTGAAGATCCCGGTGCTGACGGACGCGCTCCTGCCGGATCTCTCGCCCGACGAGCGCGCGCGTCGCATCGACGCCGCCTTCGCGGGGCTGAGGGCGGAGCGGGAGGAGACGTGGATCGTGGTGACGGCGACGTAGCGGGATCATCGATGTACACTCCCCCCTCGCGATGGCGTGGTGGGACAAGCTCAAGGGGTGGTTGGCGAGCGGGACGGACGTCCCCGAAGTCGCACGAGACGAGGCGAGCGAATCGGACGTACGAAGTGAGGCGGCGGCGGGCGAGCCGGTGCGATCCGACACCGAGATCGAGCGCGAAGCGCGCGCGCTGTTCACTGCCGGCGACTCAGCGGGTGCCATTGCTCTGCTGCGTAACGCGGCCGTGCTCTTCGCTGCGCACCAAGATTCCGACTTACCCTGTCTCTGCGCTGGCTGTCTCGAGCCCGAGCTTGCCGGTGCCGAGCACGACGGCATCCGCTACGTGCGGGAGTTCACCATCGCGAGCCATCGCGTGCTGTTCTTCTGGATGCCGGAAGAGCTCGCAGCGAATGCCAAACAGGTTCGCAAGTCGCTGCGGGCGGAGCTCCGGCGCCAACTGGACCGACGAGCGAGGCAGGTGGACAAGCCCCGGACGGGCATCAATCCCTTCACCAAGGAGCGCATCGAGATTCCGCCCCGGCGGCCGCGCCCTGTGACCAATCCGTTCATCGGGGAGAAGGTTGGGTGACTGAGTCGCGTCGCGAGCGGATCGAGCATATCCGAAGGCTCCAACCGAGTCGTGTGGAGGACATGTTCGAGCTCCGTGACGCGATCCTCTGCGATCGCAATGCCTCGGTGCGCGCGGTGGCCTTGCTGCGACTCAAGGGCCCGGCCGCGCGGGCGTGCCTGCCGTACGTGCGGGAAGCCGCCGTTGATCGGGCGCCGACCGTACGCGAGGCCGCGTTTGCGGTACTGGCTCGAGCCCGCGACACCGAGTCTCTGAATAGGGCCGAGGCGGCCTGTCGTTACGATCGCTCGTTCCGGGTTCGGCGTGCCGCGACGCTCTTTGCGGCACGCAGCTGCGGAGCGGCGGGGCAGAACGTGCTGCGGCTCGCTGCCGCGGACCCGTTCTGGCGGGTTTCCGTGGTTGCCCGTCGCGAGCTCGCGAGACTGGGCATGGAGCTCGAGCTCGATGCGCCCCCCGAGCCCCCATTCACTCCGTTCGAGGGCGGTGATCCGGATCCCGCCGTCGTGGCCGCGCGTCTCGCGCGCGCCGTCGAGCCTCTAGAGCTGCGCGGGCTGCTCGCCGCTCTGGGTCACTCCCACGAGTCGCTGCGGCGCTTCGCAGTCAAGACCATTGCCGCATCCGGTTCACTCGACGTCCTGATCGAAGCCACCCGCTGGTTCGACGACGAGCGCTTTGCCTACGGTCCCGAGGCGGCGCAGGCGACGCTGGCGCGGGCCGGAACGTTGGGTAACGATGCGGCGCGCGCGGTGTTGCAGTGCGAATCCGCTTCCTCGGGCGCGCTTTCGTGGGCGCTGTCTGCCACGCCCCAGGCGCTGGACTGGCGGCAGTTGGAAGCGCTGGCCGTCCATGCGGACTCTCGCGTGCGCCGCGCCGCGGTCGCCCGTCTGCCCGAAGTGGCGCCGCACAGAGATGCATTGTTTTCACTGATGCGGCAGCTGCTCAGCGATGCCGATGGACTCGTCCGCGAGCATGCCGCCTTCTGGTTGGCTCGCACGAAGAGCCGCGACGCCCGGGCCGCGCTCCTCGAGCTCGATCCCTCCGAGCAGCTCACGCCCGTGCGAGCATTGCTCGTAGAGCTCCACGCGGATCTGCATCACTTCGACGGACTTCGCTCACTGGCCTCCGACGCGCACGTCGCCGTCCGAGCGCCCGCCCTTCGCGCACTGAGTGAAGCACGGTGTCTTTCGTCCGGCGAGCTCGATGCCGCCGAAGCCGACCCGGACCCGTGGGTTCGGGCTGCGGTGGTCGCTCAAGAGCGCGCGTTCAAGGGCCTTGCGGATGCTTCGTCCCTCGTGCGTCGTGCCGCGCTCGACATCGCGGAAGACGACGTGCGCACCCACTGGGCGCTCCACGATGGCTTTCGCGATGTCGAACCGTCCATGCGAGCGGAGGCCGCACGCATCGCTGCACACGACGCGAGTGACGCCGCGGCCCTGGCATTGCTCGCGCTCGCACGCGACGGGGACTTCGGAGTCCGCGGCTTTGCCGTCGAGACGCTCTACGATCGATTGCCGCAGTTGCGCGCCCTGCTCACCGCCGGCACGCCCACGGCCGATCAACGTGTCGCACTGTACACGGCACTGCGCCTCGGCGGTGAGCGCGATCTGCCGGATGACGTCGACCCCAACGTCGCCGCGCACATCGCGCTCTTGCAGGACGTCGAATCGGGTGGCGTTTCTCGCGTCCCCGTACAGCGGGTGGTCGCCGCGGAGACCAAACGCGAGCTCCCGACGGGGCCACGCCGCCCTCTCGGAAACAGCGGGATCGTCGTCGGCCCGTTCGGGCTTTCCGGCGCATACGACTTGCGCCGGCGCGACTTCGCCTTGGCCAGGGAGCGCGGCGTCAATCTGTACTTCTGGGAGCCGACCCACTTCGAGTTGGCCCGTTTCCTGAGAACGCGGGAAGGAAGGGATTCGATCGTCGTCGCCGGGACCTACGAGGCCGATCCGAATCTCATCGAAAAGGACGTCCGGCGCGTGCTCAGGGCGCTACGGCGTGATTCCATCGACGTGTTCCTCGCCTTCTGGACTCGATCGTCCACGCGGCTCGACGAGATCGCGGAGTCGTTCGAAGCTCTGCAACGCCGCGGCTTGATCCGCGCGCGTGGCATCTCCACTCACGACCGTTCGTTGGCGTGCGAGGCGTCGGCACGCGGCCTCGAAGTCGTAATGGTGCGGCACAACGCGGCGCACCGCGGCGCTGAAGCGCACGTGTTCCCCGACTGCGTTCGCCGTGGTACCGGTGTGCTCACGTTTTCGAACCTCTGTTACGGCCGCATGCTCCAGCGCACACCGGTACGGCTCTCAGCTCCCGTGACGGCGCCCGATTGCTATCGCTACTCGCTTTCGCAGCCGGGGGTGAGCGCCTGTGTGGCGGCACCGCGTCGCTACCGCGAGCTGATCGAGAACCTGGAGGTGCTCTCGACTCCGGAGCTGGAGTCCGGCCGGGCGCGGGAATTGCGTGAGCACGGCGACCACGTCTACGAGCGATCAAAGGGTTGGCGCGTCGAGAGCGCTCCACCCCAGGAGCAGCGGGTTCCACTTCTCGAACCGGCGCACTTCGAGGCCACCGCAATGCACCCGTGATACAGTTCGCTGGCCCTCCCGTGTTATTCCCTGAGCTAGCTATTCGTCCGCGATGTTCCGTCGCGGCTGATCATCACCGGCATTCTTCGCACGGTCGACACGCGGGCCGCACAGCGGCTCGTTTCCCGCGTTCGTTCCTGCTGAGCAAGTAGATCGGGTAACCGGGAGGGCACTCGATGGACGTCGCGACGCTGATCTCGAAGCTCTACCCCCTGCTTGACGATCCCGTCGCGAACAGCAGCACCATCCTCTCTCTGCTGCGGCGAGGCGGAGGCCTCGCGGAGTACGAGGTTGCGCGCTCCCTGGTTTCCAAGCGTACGGAACCCATGGTGCGGCAGATGTTGGCGGACCCGGATCCCGTGGTCCGCCGTCGGGCCGTGCGCTGGGTTCAGCTCACCTTTGCGTACTCGCCAGCGGTCAGGATCGTGCGCAACGCCGCCAAGGACCGCTCACGCATGGTGCGCAGTGCCGCCTTTCGAGCGGCTCGCGCGTTGCGGGTGACGGACGTGGCGCTACCGGCGCGTCGCCTCGCCAAGGTTCCTGCGACCACGCAACGCGAGGGCATCAACCCGTTCACCCGGGAACGGATGGTCATTGCGGCAAGGTCGCCAAGTGTCAGGGAAATCCGCGGATACGCGCCCGCGGGCTGGCACTTCGGCCTATTTCGGGCACGCCCGCCGAGCCGTAGACCAGCGCCCCCCCTCGCCGCCTTGAAGGGGAGACAAGACGTTCTCGAGCTATTGGGCGTGTCCGAGCAGGAGGTGACTCGTTTGCTGCGGCCCGGCTCTGGGCCTGGCACTTCCTACGTGGCCTTCGAGATCCCCAAGGCCAGCGGTGGCGTCCGAACGCTGCATGCTCCCAAGCACGTCCTAAAGCGGCTACAGCGCAAGATCGCGACCGAGCTCTTGGATCCGATCGAGCCTCATGCGGCGGCTCACGGTTTCGTTCGTGGTCGTTCTACCGTGACCAACGCGCAGCCGCATGTGAACGCACGGCTGTTGGTAAAGATGGACATCGCGGACTTCTTTCCGACGGTTCACTACGGTCGCGTCGTCGGATTGCTGGAACATCACGGTGCGGGAAAAGAAGCTGCCAAGCTCCTTGCGGCCATCACCACGTATCGCCCCAAGCTCCCGGATGGGCGAGTCTCGTGGCCCAGCGTGCTGCCCCAGGGAGCGCCCACGTCGCCCGTGCTCTCGAATCTCGTTTGTCGACGCCTCGATGCACGACTCACCGCGCTGGCCGCAAGGCTCGGCGCCACCTACACGCGCTACGCCGACGATCTCACCTTCTCCTTCCAGGGTGATCCCGAGCAGGGGCTTGGCCGCTTCTTCTGGTGGGTGAATCAGATCCTCCATCAGGAGGGGTTCATCGAGAACATTGGTAAGCGCCGCGTGCACAGACCGTCGGGTCAAATGCGCGTGACAGGGCTGGTCACCAATCAGGGCCTCTCCGTACCGCGGGAGGAAAGGCGTAGGTTTCGCGCGATCCTCCACGCTTGCGAGCAACGCGGTGTCAGCTCCGAGACCACCGGCCATAGTGAACCCCGCGCCTACCTGCTCGGGTTCGCTGCCTACGTCGAGATGGTGCAACCCGAGGTTGGTAAGAAGCTGCGCGCTCAGGTGAAGCGGCTCCTGGCAAAGAGCTGATTTGCTGCGCGACGGGATTCGCGCCGCACCAACATCCAGCTGGTGCTCAGGAGGTCCATGCTCGACGCCTTCTCAGCAACACCACGCCCAGTAATGCGAGCGCGCTCGCGGCCCAGGGCGTGCCTCCGGCATTTGGCTGCGACAGGGAGCAGCCGCCCGCGGTGGCCGTGTCGGGGCTCGAGTCCGCGTCGCCATTGAAGCCGTCGTCCTCGAAGTCCGCGTCGTCCATGGTCTCGTCGGGATCTTCGTCGCCGTCGAGCAGCTCGATGCCATTATCTGCGTTCTCGCTGCCGTCTTCCGCGTTCCACTCCTCCGCCGCCGTCGTGCCGCCGCTGCCCGTCGCGCCGCCGCTGCCCGTCGCGCCGCCGCTGCCCGTCGCGCCGCCTTTGCCGCCGGAACCGGGGTGCGGATCCGGGACGTCGCACGCCTGGTAGTCGTGGTCGAGGTACTTTGCGGGCTTGCAGTACGTCTGGGCGACGGACTTGCACATGGCGGCGCTGTCGATGTTGGCGGAGAGCTTGTGGCTCTTTCCGTCGCTGCACCACACCCGGCAGCCGCACGCCTGCTTCGGCAGCTCGCAGCTCACCACCTTGAGCGACAGATCCACCTTGGGACCGAAACCGTGGGAGTGCTTGCCCCACGGCTTGCTGTAGTCGCGGAGGCGCCAGCGCGAGTGATAGATGCCCGGCTTGTTGGGCGCCTTGCCCTTGATGGCGCCCTGTACGAACGTTGTCTTGCGGCAGCCGTTCTTGTTGCTGCAGTTCTTCGCCTTGCGATCACCGCGCACCACGCTGTTCGCATCGTTGCGCAGGCTGTAGCGCTTGTGCCCCGTGATGCGATCCTTCTTGCCGTTGGCGGTGACCAGGAACACGTCGTTGCCGATGTGCTGGCCGCGGCCCTTCACGTCGCGCCACACGGCGGTGCCCACGTTCTTGAAGGTGAAGGACATCTTCACCGTGTCGCCCGCGCAGGCGATGTAGTCGGCCTTCTTGCCGTGGTAGCGGCGCGCGTTGCTCCACTTCCGTGTGGCCTTGGCCTTCAGCGTCTTTTCGACCGTGATCTTGTTGTAGCGGATGGCGTGGAACGTCTCGCCCTTGGAGGAGACGCTGATGATGGCGCCGTTCAGGGAAACGTCGGAGCTGAACTGGTGCGCATAGTTCGGAGTGGCGCTACAGCCAGGCTCCTCGATGAACACGGCGCTCTTGCCCTTCTGCACCCAGTTCTTGAACAGCATCACGTGGCCGTCGTTGTTCACCGCGTCTCCGGGGCGCAGGTCGATGGCCTTGATCACGTGTGTCACCGACGTGTTGAAGGGTGCGAAGCCCAACGTGGTGAGCCCCGGCGCCGGCAAGCCCCAGGACCAGGACACCAGTCCGGAGCAATCCGAGCGGTACGGGTCCCACTTCGGGTTGTTCTGACGGCTACAGGTGCTGGAGCAGGCGACGTCGTAGTCGTGAGCGTGATTGGGCGCCTGACAGTACTTGAGCTTGGCGTTCACCCACTCCATCGCGCGCTTCACGGCGTCGTCGGAAGAGATGGCCTGTGCGGCCTTGGCCACTTCTTCTTCGTCCGAGACGTAGGCGTCCCCGGGGCTCCCGCCGCAGGCGGCCAGGGAAAGGACGGCGATGAGCGCTGCCGCGACGAGCTTCTTGACCATGCGGCGTGCGAATGCACGCTCCGTTCCGACGCGGAATATCCGCGCTGGAGCGGTTCCGCGCCGAACACACAAAAACAAGCAAACAGCAGCAGGGATGCCGTTCCGGCGATCGACGGTGTCAGAACATGTTAGCGGATGGCTGACACGGCGAGCGGCGCTTCCGATGAGATACAATCGCCTGCATGTGGGGCCGAGCCATCGTTCTGCTCGTGCTCGCGCTTTCCGGCTGCAGCGTCACCAGCGACTTGAACGACCTCAAGGGTGGCGTGGCGATGGACGCGGGCACGCAACAAGACGCGGCGGAGGAGTCGGCGCTCAGTTGCACCCCGGGAGGGTCGGCGTGCCAGTCCACCGCGGGCTGCTGCAGCGGCGTGTGTCTGGCGGACGACACTTGCGCCAGCTGCAAGCCGGAGGGCTCGACCTGCGGCGCGGACTCCGAGTGCTGCGCAGGGCTTGGTCAGGCGTGCTCCAACGGCGTGTGCTCGGGGTGCCTGCCAGTGCAGGCGAGCTGCAAGCTCGGCAGCGATTGTTGCTCCGGAGTGTGCGGCTTGGATCAGTGTCGCGCGTGCGGCGCACCGGGAGACGCCTGCGATCTGGCCACGCCTTGCTGCTCGGGCTCGGTGTGCAACGGTGGCGTGTGCACCACGTCGCCCTGCGAGAAATGCATGACGGCGAGCTGCCAGACCGAGCTCGATCACTGCGATAGCGTGCCCGAGTGCGCCGCCATTCGGCAGTGTCAAAACGACTGTGCGAACACTGGGCGCGACCCGCAGAGTTGCTTGCAACAATGCTTCGCCGCCCACCCGGACGGCACCGACGCCTTCAACGAGCTGCTGGCGTGCGTGCTGTCGAGCTGTTTGTCGATCTGCGGTCAGCCTTGAAGCACGTCGCCCTGGCGCAGCACGCGGATGGTGCTCGCGTGCGCGTCGAAGAAGTCCGGATAGTGGATCAGGCGCATCTTTTCTCGTAACGCTGCCGGCAATTCCGCCAAGCGTTCGTAGGGCGTGTGCGCGGGGCCCAAGTTGGTCTCGTGCACGATGACGTTGGCAGGCTCGAGGAACTCGATGAGTGAGGGATCGAACGCGGTGTCGGCCGAGTACCCCAGGGAGTGGCCGTCGGCTTCGATGAACAGCGCCGTGGTGGGGATGTGATGCAGCGTGCGCCGCGTGCGAATGCGAAACGGGCCCACCTCCGCGCAGCGTTCCCACGGCAGCGCCCGCGCGTCGAAGTAGTCCGCGAAGCGCATCTCGCGAGTGCGCTGACCGTCGTACAGCTCGGACATGCTCGCCGCCAGGCGCCGAGGCCAAATGTCCGCGAGCACCTCCGGTGAGGCGTACAAGCTCAGACGCTTGTCTTCCGCGAAGTGCTTGAAGAAGCCGTAGCCCTCGAGGCCGTTCACGTGGTCGCCGTGCAGGTGGGTGATGAGCACGTGGTCCACGTCTTTGGCGTGCGACTTGGCGAGCACCCGGCGGTAGCTGTCGGGGCAGTCGATGGCCAAGCGAAAGCCGTCGTACTCCACGAGCAGCGCCGAGGTGTCGTAGAGCTCGGAGAACGCGTCGCCCACGCCCAGGGCCGTGACCTCAAAGCGCGCCAAGGGACCCCCTGCGCGCGAGCTTCGCCGAGAGCGCCCGCGCCACGTTGGGTGTGCACAGCTCGGAGAGGTCGGCCCCGGCTTCCGCGAGCTGCTTCAGCCGGCTCGAGCTCACCTCCGAAAGCGCCGGATCCGCCGGCACGAAGAAGGTGGTGATCTCCGGCGCCAGCTGGTGATTCACGTTGGCCAGCGAAATCTCCGCCTCGATGTCGGTCACGCCGCGCACTCCGCGCACGAGAAATCGCGCATTCACCTGGCGCGCGAGCTCCACCACCAAGCCGTCCGTTTGCGCCACCTCCACGTTTTCCAGTTGGCAGCTGCACTCGTGCAGCAGTGAGACTCGCTCCACCGGCGTGAGCAGCGATCGCTTTGCGGGGTTGTCCGCGACGACGACGAACAACAGGTCGAAAGTCCGCGCCGCGCGTTCCACCACGGAGAGGTGTCCGCGGGTCACGGGATCGAAGCTGCCGGCGTAGACGGCTATGCGCATGACCGAGCCTCCAGTCCAGGTTCATGGTCTTGTTGGTCCGCCGCGGGAAAGAACCGGACGACCGCCACGAGGGCCAGCGCGGCGACAAGGATCAACGCTCCGGGCTTCATGACGCGAGCTCCGGGAGCGATGCCCCCAGCAAGCCTTCCGCCATGCGCAGGGTGGACCGCGCGGCGCTGCCACGGGGGATGCAGCTCCGCGCGGTGGCAGCGAGCACGAAGTAGCCCTGTATGCTGGCGACGATGGCGGCGGCGGCCGCGACGGGATCCTCCGCGTGAAGCTCTCCCGCGGCGATGCCGGCGCGGAGGATGGTGCTCACGAGCTCCACCAGATCGCACACGGCGCGCTCGTACTCGAGCTGCACCTTCGGCTGCCGCAGCGCCTCCCCACTGAGCAAGATCCAACACGCGAGGGCCTCGGGATCCGCGGACTTGCCGAGACCCAAGTGGAAGTCGACGAAGGCCGACACCTGGTGGGCGGCGGAGCCGTCGAGCGCTGCGAGATGCTCGAGCAAGCGCTCGCGATGGCGCTGGACGACCCGCGCGAGAGCGACCAGCAAGATGTCGAGCTTGCTCTGGAAGTGGTAGTGCACGAGACCCGGCGTGAGCCCCGCGCGCTTCGCGATGTCCGCGATGGAGGCGCCGTCGTACCCGCGCTCCGCCATTACTCCGATCAGGGCGTCTGCGATCTGGGCCCGGCGGGCTTCGGTGTTGGAGGGGCGCGGCACGATCTTAACTTGGTTGGTTGACCAACCAATATATGAGGCCTGAAACAAAGGCTGTCAACTCACCAAGAAAGCCCGTTGAAATGCCAGCGCTTCTCTCACCAAGGAGGAATACCTACGGCCCTTCCCGGGTTTCTCGTCCATGCGCGGGCGAATATTTGCGGTGATCGCGGCGGTCTCGCTGCTGGTTGGCTGTGACCACACCACCAAGCACCTGGCGGAGACGTCCCTGCGCTACAGCGGTCCCAAGGTGCTCGTTCCTGGCGTGCTCGACTTGAGCTACGTGCAGAATCACGACGTCGCCTTCAATTTGCTCAGCTGGATGCCGACCACCTGGCGCGCACCGCTGTTGCTGGCCATCGGCGTGCTGGCCGTGGTGGGCCTCGTGGTCTGGCTCGCCAAACGGCGCAGCGCGCCGCCGCTACAGGCCGTCGCCGTAGCGCTGATCTTGGCCGGCGCTCTCGGCAACACGGCGGACCGCTTGCTGCGCGGCTACGTGGTGGACTTCATCCACGTGCACCGCTGGCCGGTGTTCAACGTGGCGGACATCGCGGTCGTGGTTGGAGTGATCTTGCTGCTCATCGGGCCCAAGATCACGGAGTGGCGTTCCCGCGCCGCACCAACACCCTCATGATCAAAGGCAGACACGGGCGTCATCAATGCAAGACTGCTTGCCCTTGCAACGCCGTTTGACCCTCTCGCAGGCGAGCTCGCGGTAGTCCGCGGCCTTCTCCGTGTCCTGCTTCACGCCCCAGCCATTGCGATAGGCCTCCGCCGTCTGGATGCAAGGGCTGTCGTCCTCCGTGTGATTGCACAGGGACTCCTCGAGCTGTGCGGCGAAGGGGCGCTTGCGGGACTCGGGCAGCCAGCGATACAGGTGGAAGAGCTCGTAGCAGGCGGCGCCGTAGCCCAGGCGACAGCTCCGCTCGAGCAGGTCCATACCGCGCTGCTTGGGCGTGCCACGCACGAAAGTGAGGCCGAGGCGTAGGCAGCCCGGCGCATAGTCCGCGTCGCACTGTTTTTGGCAGTCGGCAAACTCGTTCGGCGGCGCGGGGGTGTCCCAACGGGGGACGCGTCGGACCTTGCCGGGCTTGCCGCAATGCATTTGGCACATGAGGTCGCGCGGGCTGCAGCCGCAGATGGGACGGAGGTCTTGTTTGCTGCCCGCGTTGCCACAGCGGCCGGCGGGGATCTTGCTCTGCGAGACGCAGCCCTTTTCGTCGGTCCAGGTTTCCGCTGGATGACAGAACGTGTCGGGCTTGCCCCAGCGGGAGAAATCGATGTCGATGCGGGGCACGCTGCTCACCGGGGGCGAAGCGCTGGCGCTCGCCGTGGTGGGCGGCGGAAGCGGCGTGCTGACGGTAGCGGTGGCGGGCGGAGAAGGCTCGGGCTGCGCCGCCGGGGGCGCTGGCGACGTGCAGCCCGCCGCGAGGACGAGAGCGAGCGCGGCGGGCTTCATGACGCTCAGTTTAGTCGCTACGGCGCTTGCGTCACCACGAAGCTCCGACCGCAGGAGCGGGTGGCCAGGTCGAAGATGCAGATTTCGTGGTCACTCTTGCGAAGGAACAGCGCGCTGTCGTCCGCGGCAATGTTGATGTTCTTGGCCTCGAAGCCGGTCTCGATTTCGCTGGTTTGCGCGTCATCCACGTTCAGGTCGTAGAGCAGGCTCTGGAGCACGTAGGCGTGCTTCGAGTCGCTGCTGATGACGAAATTGTCGAGGGTGATCTGCGGACCTTGGATGTGGTGGAACGTGCGGCTGGTGACGTCGAACAGGCGCGCGCCCTCGCTCTCCACGTAGGCGGAGTCGACCAAGAGCACGTTGCCGTTGGGGGTGATGGCGAAGCGCGGGAGCTTGGACCCCGCTTCCGCGAACTCGTACTTCAGCGTGGCGGTGTCGATCAGCATCAGGTGATAGCGCTCGGCCGAGCTCGTGGGCGCCTGGCTCGGGTCGTCGAACAGCGAGAGATCGACGGCGTCGCGATCCAGGAACGCGACCGCGGTGGTGCCGTCCGGCGACAGGGCTACGGGGCCGAAGCCGGGTAGGTTGTGATCGAAGCCCTCCTTGCCGGGGCTCAGATCGATCACACTGATGGGATCCTTCTGGCAGGTGGTCGGCGCCAAGAGTGCCCGCGTCGCGTCGCCGCTCACCGCCAGGCGATCCGCGCAGTTGGGTACCGTGATCGTGGTCTTGGCCTGCGTCTCCAGGTTCAAGATGGTCACGCGCGTGGAGGGCGCATCGCCGTCCCACTCGTTGAGCTCCACGACGATGGCGCGCTGGTCGTCCGGAAGGATCTGCACGTCCACCAGGGCTTGCGGGAAATCGAAGCTACCGAGCTCCTTGCCCGTCTGGGCGTCGAGGATCTCCACGTCCTGCAGCTGCGCCGCCACCACGAAGCGGTCGTCCTTGGAGGACATCAGGCGCGTCTTCGCGCTGTCCGTGTCGGACACCGCGGTGTGCCACAACACTCGGCGATCGTTCACGTCTACCGCGAGGATCTCGTCGCTCGCACTGGAGCCCACGTACACCACGGGTCGCTGTTTGGAGAACGCGAGGCGCTCCGGCGAGCTCACCGGCAAGCCGCTCACCTTGCCGCTGTCGACGTCGCCCACGGCGAGGCCGTCTCCCCGGCGAAACAGGACATAGTTCCCCACCGGGGCAACCGCGATGTCCCCAAACCCCAGCGCCACACCCCCGGGTTCGTCCCCGACGCCGTGCTGATTCTCGTTGGCGCCGCCGCCTCCGCACGCGAGCAGCGCGCCGACCAGCAGGGTGAGGGCCCCCGTAAGCTCGAAACGATTAAGCATAAGCCACCTCCACGGGTAGCTACAGCAAGCGTCGTGCCGAGCGATTCGCGCAGGGGTTCGCAGTGCGCGGGCGCAGGACCGCGGCAGTCCGGTCAGCGGGTGTTGCTCGGGCGCACACTCTGGACGACCAGGAATGGACCGGCGCGCCCGACGAGCTGGGTCCGTCCCAAGTAGTCGCGCATCTCGACGTGCTTGTCCTCACCGACCCAGGTGCGCAAGAGCCCTGGGATTTCCAGCGCGTGCCAGCGGGGCTGGTCGAACAGTGCGCGGAACACGTCCGCGAGCGTCCCTCCGCCCGACGGGAGCGCCTTGCCGTCCATGGCGTCGTGCAGTGCCTTGCCCTGTTGAAATGAAAGCGACGGACCGCGCTTTCGGATCTCGCCGAGCTTTCCGAAAGACACGACGTCGCCGTCCGCCAACGCCGCGTGCACCTGGTCCACGAATGCTTGCAGTGCCGACGCTTCGACCACCTCCGAGGCGGGGATCACCACGTCGGGCACGTTCTCGTGGTCCTTCGCCGGCTTCCACGGGTCCTTCGCCTCACGCTCGGCCGCGGTGAGCCAAGCTTCGATCCAAGCGTCGAAGGTGAGCCCATCTTCCGGACGCAAACCGCAGCGGTTCGCGCGATCGTCCACCCAGATCTTGCCGCGCTCCGCGCCCGCCGTGACCAGCAGCGCGAGGATGCCGCAGCCGAGATCCGACACGGGCATCGCTCCCGGAAGCTTCCCAGCGTGCTTGTCGACCTCCGCGGTGTACGGGAAGTCCTTTCCCAGCGGGCCGAAGCGCCGCTTCCAGGGTTTCGGACCACCGCCATTGTCCAGCATGCCGGGGGTGAACAGCCCGTTGCCCGGTCCCGCGCCGCTCGCGCCCACCTCCAGGAGCCAGCGTCGGTATTGCTCCGGAAGCGCGCCGCCATGGCTCTTCTCGAACTTCCGCACCTCGTCTTCCGACCAAGGCTCCGCCAGCTGCCATTTGTGGTGCGCTGCTCCGAACACGCTCATGGCGTTCGCGAGCTTCTCGATGCGCTGCTTCATGCGTCGATACTAGCGACGTCAGCCTTCAGGGGGCGCCCAAATCAGAAGCAGCTGCCCCTCGTCCATGTCGAAGCAAGCGATCAGTGTGTCGAAGGCCTCCGAAAAGCTCACCTGCCAACACGTGGTGCCGGCCGCCAGGTTCGCGATGTCCCCGTACAACAGCGACGTCGAGTACTCCGTCTCCGAGAGCGTGTCCTCGACGGTGTGGCGGAGCTCGCCGCAGTCGCCAGATCGCGCCGAAGGATTGCCGCGCCCGTGGGTCATCACCTCGTCCCAGCGCTGTGCCGCCGTCGGATGCGAAGACTCCAGCGCCGTCCGTACCCGTGGCCACAGCTTCTTGAAGCGGCGCACCGCCTCGGCCGCATCGGCAATCGGACCTGTCGGCGCGATGGCGGGAGACGCCGAACGCGGCGGAGTCGTCCGCGGCGGTGTGCTGGGCGCTGGGCGTACCGAAGGGCTGGGCGTTGGGGTGGGGCGCGGCGGAGAGGTCGGGCGTGGCGCGACGCTCGGCGCCGGGGACGGGCGTGGCGCGACGCTCGGCGCCGGTGGCGATCCGCACGCCACGAGCAAGATGGTTCCGGTCCAAGTCAGCCCAGCCGGCCTCATACGTCGGGACTATCCCATGTTCCTGGGGTTGTTGGTGCAGCGCGGAAACCCCGCCGAAAGGGCCCTTTCGCGCCGTCAACTTCGCCGCGCGCGCTCAGCACGTCACCTGCGACAGGAGCCGCCGCAACCGCGCTGGCGCGAGAGTCGGGGCCTGAGTCTTCGGCAATGGGGGGGCAGCCCGAAGACGCGCCGTCGCGCCGAACGAGACTAGCTCTCCTCCTGCGACAGGAGTCGTCGCACCCGCGCTGGCGCGGAAAATGGGGACGGGACCCCCAGGGGCTGAGGCCAGCGGCCGAAGCCGGTGCTCAAGCCCGTGCCCAGCTTCTCCACTGCGACAGTATCCGGCGCATCCGCGCCGCTCTCCAGCTATGGCAGCGTGCGACGCAGCCGCGCTGGCGCGGAAAATGGGGGCGGTGTCCCCCGAAGAGAGCTCGTGCTCGATGGAGTTCTCAGGCCTACGCTTCGGCCTCCGCTAGGGCAGTTGGGCCTAGCTCTCCTCCTGCGACAGGAACCGACGCACCCGCGCTGGCGCGGAAAATGGGGGCGGGTTCCCCGAGGCTGAGCTTGGCAGACCGAAGACGCGCGGTTGCGCCGAACGAGCCTAGCTCTCCTCCTGCGACAGGATTCGACGCAGCCGCGCTGGCGCGGAAAATGGGGGCGGTGTCCCCCGCTGAGCGAGGCCTGTGCTGAACATGGACCGGCAATTGCCTGCGGCCGTGGCGACAGAAAGTGTCGCAAGTGAGTTGCCTTCGGAAGAACGTGGTTCCGCGGCGAACCAAAAAAAGAACGATTCAGGTCGATTTCCTGCGCCCCGGGGTTGACAACTTTTGTAGCCACTTCGCCCGATCTTGCCGCTCGCGAGAATAGCGGCCCTTCCTCGCGCTGAGCCAAGCGCTCACGCGCGATCGCACGGTCAAACGCTTCGAGAGTCGTTCTTTCTCCGATCGCGCAACCTGAGCCAACCTCGAAGCAACGAAAACCCGATGATTATGTTTCCCCCATGCAACAACCCGAAATTTCGGCCTCAGGGCCGTCGCCGGATGGACAGTGGGGGGCCGCGACGCGGCCGAGCGCCGATGCAACTGAGGAGGGCACGCCCGCAGAGGCAGTGAATGCGGTGCCGAGCTCGCCGACGGGCATTGTAGAAGGTGGCGAAGCGGCACTGCGATCGCTGCACGGCGCGCTCGAAGGCGCCTCGCGGCTGCAAGGGAGCGGTGCGGATCCCTCGCCAACGAATGAGGAGTGCGCGAATTCGATACCGCGCACGGCACAAGGTGGCGAAGCGGCACGGCGCGCGCTGGCCGAAGACCGCGTTGGGAGGCCCCCACGGCCTGGTGTCGCTGCGGCCTCGCACGGCGAGGCTTTGCGGCCTGCGCCGATGGACCGGGACATCGCGGTCTCGCGAGCGTCGTCGGACTCGGCGACTTCGCGCGCTTCCTTCGACGACGTGGATAACGCGGAACTGCTCGAGTCGACGAAGCTCCTGGTCGGTCGCTCGAATGGGGTCACGGCACAGTTGCTCGCCCACTTGGCCGAGGTGGACGCGCGCAAGGCGTACCGCAAGATCGCGTGCGCCTCGCTCTACAAGTACTGCGTTTACGAGCTGCGCATGAGCGAGGACGAAGCGCAGCGTCGCGTGAAGGCGGCGCGCGCGGTGCGGCGGTTTCCGGTGCTGCTCGACATGCTTACGGATGCGTCCCTCCACCTGACGGGTCTCTTGCTGCTGGCGCCTCATCTCACCGAGGAGAACTGTGACGCCGTGCTCGAGCGCGCCAAGTTCCGCACCAAACGGGAGGTGCAGGAGCTCGTGGCGGAGATCGCGCCGCGGCCGGACGTCGAGCCGTCGCTCGCGCCCATCTTCAAGCCGAAGCACCGCGATCCGTTTCGCAAGCCGAGTTGGTCGCGATTCATGGCGGCGCTCGCAGGGCCGATTCGCGCCATGCAGGCGAGCAACGAGCCGTTCGGCGTGCCGACGGATCCTGACGGAACGCCTGCGCCGATCCCGGCGCCGCCGTCCCCCAACGCCCCACCGCTCACGGCAAAGGAGGGGCCGTTTCCGGTTCTCGAACCTTTGTCGCCCGGGCGCTGGCGTCTCGAGATCTGTGTCGGGCAGGATTACGTCGATCAGCTCGAGGAGCTGCGCGACTTGTTGCAGCATCAGATCCCGGACCGCGACATCGTGGCCGTTCACGAGAAGGCGATGAGCATGCTGTGGAAAGCTGCGCGCAGCAGCCGAAGAGGTGCGACGGATCGACCGCGCAAGCGCACAGTCGTTCCGGATGATGATGGTCGGGGCGGCGCGGAATCAGCGCTGAGCGTGGGTTCGTGGAGCAACGGCGCGAGCGGCGAATGCGCGAGCAGCGAAGGCGCGAGCGGCGAAAGCGCGAGCGGCGAAAGCGCGAGCGGCGAAAGCGCGAGCGGCGAAAGCGCGAGCGGCGAAAGCGCGAGCGGCGAAAGCGCGAGCGGCGAAAGCGCGAGCGGCGAAAGCGCGAGCGGCGAAAGCGCGAGCGGCGAAAGCGCGAGCGGCGAAAGCGCGAGCGGCGAAAGCGCGAGCGGCGAAAGCGCGAGCGGCGAAAGCGCGAGCGGCGAAAGCGCGAGCGGCGAAAGCGCGAGCGCGCGCGGCGAGCGCGAGCGGCGAAAGCGCGAGCGGCGAAAGCGCGAGCGGCGAAAGCGCGAGCGGCGAAAGCGCGAGCGGCGAAAGCGCGAGCGGCGAAAGCGCGAGCGGCGAAAGCGCGAGCGGCGAAAGCGCGAGCGGCGAAAGCGCGAGCGGCGAAAGCGCGCGCGGCGAAAGCGCGAGCGGCGAGCTTGCACGCGGCGAGCTTGCACGCGGCGAGCTTGCACGCGGCGATAGCGCCGACGGCATTGTCGACGATGTGCAAGACTTCGACGAGCGAGGTGGAGTTGCCAACGCCGCGGGAGCCCGGCCGAGGTCTACATCGAAGGCAGCCTCGATGACGCGGTCCCTCGCTCGGCGGCACGTCCCTGCGGAGATCGTGCGCGCGGTCTGGGAGCGTGACGAAGCACGCTGCACCTATGTGGACAATCGCGGCTGTCGCTGCCCGGAGACGGGAGGGCTCGAGATCCATCACGACCGCGCGTTCGCCAAGGGAGGGGACGAGACGCTTGGGAACTTGGCGCTTCGGTGTCGAGCGCACAATGACCTCGCGGCAGAGGAGGACTTTGGGGCCGAGCTGATGGACCGCAAGAAGAGCGCGCGGCGGCGACCCAATGCAGGGGGAGCTGCGCTGGGGCCATGAGAGCTTTCGGGCGTGGGAGAGCGAGCATCCGCGCTGGCGCGGGACGAAGATGGAGAGAGCATCCGCGCTGGCGCGGGACGGAGATGGAGAGAGCATCCGCGCTGGCGCGGGACGGAGATGGCTCCCGCGCGGCGCAAGTGAGAGAGCTTGCGCGGGACAAAGATGGCTCCCGCGCGGCGCAGGTGAGAGAGCTTGCGCGGGACAAAGATGGCTCCCGCGCGGCGCAGGTGAGCGAGCATCCGCGCTGGCGCGGGACGAAGATGGCTCCCGCGCGGCGCAGGTGAGAGAGCTGGCGCGGGACGAAGATGGAGCGAGCTCCCGCGCGGCGCGGGTGAGAGAGCTTGCGCGGGACGGAGATGGAGCGAGCTCCCGCGCGACGCGGGTGAGAGAGCTTGCGCGGGACGGAGATGGAGCGAGCTCCCGCGCGGCGCGGGTGAGAAGAGCTTGCGCGGGACGGAGATGGAGCGAGCTCCCGCGCGGCGCGGGTGAGAGAGCTTGCGCGGGACGGAGATGGAGCGAGCTCCCGCGCGGCGCGGGTGAGAGAGCTTGCGCGGGACGGAGATGGAGCGAGCTCCCGCGCGGCGCGGGTGAGAGAGCTTGCGCGGGACGGAGAGGGAGAGCATCCGCGGGCGGAGCTCCCGCCGGCGGGCGCGCGACGGGAATCCCTGCGGGCTCGCGCGGAGCTCGTCTGACTGCAGAACGCGTCGCGCGCTGTTCCGCGGCGGACCAACCCACAAGACATGTTGCGTGCGCGGCGACGTTGGCAAAGGCTAAGGCGAGCTGTGTTGCGTCTTGTCGGCACCATTGGGTTGGCGCTCGCGCTCGTGCTCTGGGCGACGCCGAGCGTTGCCCAGGGCGTGACGATGCCGAAGGTGACGCACGAAGTGCCCGTCACCTATCCGCGCAGCGCGATCGACGAAGGATACTTCCAGCGCGTCGAGGTGATCCTCGAGCTGGTCGTCGACGCCACGGGCACCGTGACGAACGCGAAGGTCGACACTCCGCGCGGGTACGGCTTTGACGAAGCGGCGGTGACGGCCGCGCGGCAGCTCCAGTTTGCCCCCGCGCAGAAGAACGGCACGCCCGTCGCAGCGCGCATCAAGTTCAAATACGTCTTCGACCCTCCGCCGGCACAGCTTGCAGGTCGCGTGTTCGACCGGGACACGGGGAAGCCGCTGGCCGGCGCCACGATAGAAGTCGTGACCTCCGACGGCGCGGTCCAGCGCACGGAATCCGCCGCGGATGGTCGCTGGAGCTTCCCGGCACTGCCGCCCGGTCCGGCCAAGTTGACGGTCAGCGCGGACGCCCTCGAGCCCATTTCGCGCGACGCGACCCTCGCCCGCGCGGAGCGCGTGGACGTCACGACGCGCCTCGGCGCGGCCCCCGAGGTCACGCCACCCGAGACGGCCAAGCCAAAGGTCCTCGAAGTCACTGTCCACGGCGAGAAGCCGGCTCCGGCGGTGTCCAGCCTCACGCGCGCGGAGGTGCGGCAGCTCCCGGGCGCCTTCGGCGACCCATTCCGAGCCATCGAGTCGCTGCCCGGCGTCACCCCGATCATCTCGGGTTTGCCCTTCTTCTACATTCGCGGCGCGCCACCCGGAAACGTCGGCTACTTCCTGGACGGCGTTCGCGTTCCGTACCTGTATCACATTGCGATCGGTCCTTCGGTAGTACAGCCAGCGATGGTCGATCGCGTGGATCTGTACCCCGGCGGCTATCCCGCTCGCTTCGGTCGCTACGCCGGCGGCATCGTGTCCGCGGAAACCACTGAGCCCCTCGCGAAGCTGCACGGCGAAGGCAACATTCGCGTCTTCGATGCCGGCGCGATGGTCGAAGGCGGCTTCGCGGACGGCCGGGGCACGGTGCTGCTGGGCGGGCGCTATTCCTACACCGCCAAGATCATCTCGCTGCTCGCGCCGGACGTGACCATAGACTACCGGGATTACCAGGCGCGAGTGAGCTACGACGTCACCTCGCGGGATCGCCTCACGCTGTTCGCCTTCGGGTCTTACGACCTGCTCGGTCAGACCACCATCGGCATCTTTCGCGTGCTGTTCGGCTCCGAGTTCTACCGCGGCAACCTGCGCTACGAGCACCGCCTGAACGACGGCATGGTGCGCACGGACGTGACCCTCGGCTTCGACCAGACTCGCGTGGCGGATCAACAGAACGTGCAAGACCGTTCGCTGGACGTGAAGAGCGAGCTCCACAAACGCCTCAGCTCCAAGAGTCAGTGGCGTCTGGGCACCCAGGCCACGCTCGATCACTACACCGCGGACAAGGCGGCGTACGCCGATCCGGAGGACCCCGACACCATCGCCTTCAACAATCGTTTTCCGCCGCGCAGCGATCTGGCGCTCAGTGCCTGGACCGACTTCGTGTTGGATGTGGCGCCCGGCATCGAGGTGACGCCCGGCTTGCGCTTCGACTTGTACACCTCCGGATCGTCCACGCTGCCCGCCTTCGACCCGCGCATCGCGGCGCGCTTCGCGGTGAGCGACAAGGTGCACATCGTGCACGCCTACGGCCTGGTGCATCAGCCGCCGGCCTTCGTCGTTCCGGTTCCCGGTCTCACGCCGGGCAACCTCCAGGGCGGCCTGCAGTCCGCGCTGCAGAGCAGCGCCGGCGTGGAGGTGGACCTGCCGGAGGCCACCACCGCCAAGGTGACGGCGTTCGAGAATGCCTTTTTCAACATGAGCGACGCTCTGGGCACGGCCAGCGGGCGCGGCGGAATCCAGCGGGATACGCGGAGCCTCGGCTCCGCCGTCGGCGTCGAGCTGTACCTGCACCGTCGCCTCACCAAGCGCTTCGGCGGCTACCTCTCGTACACGCTCTCGCGCTCCACCCGCAGCCTCGGAAACGAGAGCTTTCCGAGCGCTTTCGACCGCACCCACGTGGCGAGCGGCGCCTTGGCCTACGATCTCGGTCGCCGCTGGCGCGCCGGCAGTCGCGTCGTGTTCTACACGGGCGCCCCCAAGACCTCGTCCACCGGCGGGCTCATCCGTGGGCCCCGGTCGTCGAGCCCCGAGCGCGATCCGAGCTTTTACCGCATCGATCTTCGCCTCGAGAAGCGCTGGTACCTGACCAAGACCGCGTGGCTCGCCTTCGTGGCCGAGATGCTCAACGCCACCTTGCACAAGGAGGTGTTCCGCGGCACGGAGATAGGTCCCGTGAGCATTCCCAGCGTCGGTTTGGAGGGAGGGTTCTAACGTGCGATCGACCATCGCCATCCTGGGCCTCGCCTTCACCGCCTGCCTGCCGAAGGACACGCGCCCGGTGCCCGGCAGCATCCACGTGACGGTCAGCGCCAAGAGCGCGCCCAGTTGGATCACTTCCGACGGCTGGTCGGTGACCTACGATCGCTTCTTGATCGACGTCGGCCACGCCAACCTGAGCGGCGACTCCTGCGCCGAGTACTCCGACGCGCGCTACGATCGCATCTTCGACGGTCACCAGCTGGGGCCGCAGAAAGTGAGCGAGAGCTACGCCCTCGGTCACTGCTCGTTCCGCTTTCGGCTCAACAGCCCCGACCTCGAAACGTTGCTCGGCGCCGGCGTGACGGAAGCCGACAAGACCGAGATGCGCACGCCCGGCAGCGACTTTTCGGCCAAAGACCGCGGCGTGAGCCTGCTGGTCGCGGGGCACGCGACCAAAGAGGGCGTCGAGAAGTCCTTCTCCTGGTCCTTCCGCCGCCGCGTCGGCTACTCCGACTGCGCGGTCAAGGAAGACGACGCCAACCGCAGCGGCGTCGTGCTGCGCAGCGGCGAAACGCTGCCCATCGACATCGAGCTCCACGGAGAAGCACTGCTCCAGGTGGATTCCGAGCCGGAAGACGCGCCCCTGGTGTTCGACACCTTTGCCCAGGCGGACGCCGACGACGACGGCGTCATCACGCTCGAAGAGCTCGACGCAGTGCCCTACCTCGTCACCTCCACCAAGGCAGATGCCGGGGGCCCTCCGCAGAGCTTTGGTCAATTCGTGTACGTGACCCAGGTTCCCCGCGTGGCGCGCTACCTCGGCACGGGCACCTGTACCATCGTCCAGCAGGCCGACTGACATTTGTCGGTGCAGCGCGGAACCTCGCTTTCGACGCGGCCCGGAGCCGTTATCATCATGGTAACCCCGTGCCCGACCCCACCCAGAAAGTGCGCGTGCTGGTCATCGATGACGAGCCGATGATCCGCACCATGATGGCGCGGCTGCTGCGCAAGCACGAGGTGACCGTCACCGACGGCGGCAAGGCCGCGCTCGCGGAGCTCGAGGCCGGGCGCCGCTTCGACCTGATCTTGTGCGACGTGAGCATGCCGCTGATGACCGGCATCGAGCTGTTCATCACTTTGAAAGAGCACTATCCCGAGCAGGCCGCGCGGGTGGTGATGATGACCGGCGGCGTTACCGACGCGAAGGCCCGGGCCTTCCTCGAAAACGGCGTGCCGCGGTGGGTGGAGAAGCCGTGCTCCGCGGCACTTTTGCGGGAGCTCGTGGAGAAGGCGACCGAGCAGCCGGCTTGAACCTTGGGGCGTTTTGCGCCGATTACGGAGTTTCCGCGCCGGGCCAACAAAACCAAAACGTGCATAATGGCTCTCGTGCGTCGCTTCTGGAGCCAATGCATTGCGCTGCTGATCTGCGTGGGGTGCGGAGAATCCATCCCGCCGCCGGTGCGCTACGCCTCGACCAAGGTGGACGATCACAGCGCCAAGCCGAACCCCGCCAACAGCGATCCCAAGCTCGAGCCCGGCTTCGGTCCGTACGACGTGCAGACGGTGTTCTACATCGAGAAGAGCAACGACAAGGACCACGTCGACTACGCCATTCGGCTGGATCAGCACTGCACGCCCACCAGCGACGGCGCCATGTTTCCGTACTGGCGCGAGCTGCAGCACGACCCACCCACCGGCTCCCATCCGCTGAAGGGTCTGCAGTACATGGCGTACGGCTTTTCGGATCAGCGCATCCAGAAGAAGAAGCGCGTCGGCGGCGAGTACCTGGCCAAGCTCAAGCAGGTGGACCGCGTGCTCCTGATCGTGACCAAGCAAGGGCCGGACGGCTACTGCACGGCCACGGCCTACACGACCATCAAAGGCGTGAAGAACGCACGCCTGGATCACATCTACGTGAAGGTGGCGGGCATGATGAGCGCGGACTGGGTGGACGTGTACGGGGAGAACATCGTCACCGGTGAAAAGCTCGTGGAGCGCCTCACGCCATGAAGTGGCTGGCGCTCGCGCTGCTCTTGCTTTCCTGCAACCGAGAACAGCGCGCGCAGCACGAGGCCTTGGCCCAAGAGCTCCGGCCCGCGGCCGCGGAGCTGTGCAAGATCCAGCGTGGAGAAGGCGGGGGCTGCTTCGGAGATTGCGTGATCTGGTCCGCTGCGCAAGAAGGCGTGGCCCTGCGCAAGGCCGGTGCGACCCTCTCGCAGCTCGCCAAGATCGCGGATCCGGACACGGAGCGCATGCTCGCGGACGTGCGCAGTAGGGCACGCTCGCTGCATGCCGCCTTGAGCGCATGCGACCTGCAGGTCGAGCGCACCGGCAAACCCGGGGACGACGTCAAGCGCTGCGCCCAAGCCCGCCAGGCGCACTCCAAGGAGTCGTGGGCGCTCCTCAAAGCGGTGGACACTCTGGAAGCCTCAACCGAGGAGCGCACCGGAGTGGAGCTGCCGCCCACGCGATCGTGTGTTGATTGACAGCAGAATGTTGGTACGGCGCGAAACCCGTCGCGCCTCCCGTCACGGCGATGAACCCATGAGCGAAAACGACCTGTTCAATCGCGCGCTGCCCCACGACAGTCGCAGCGCGCTCTTCGGCGGCAAGAATGCCGTGCGCGTGTGGAGCTTGGATTCGAGCCCCATGCCCCCCTTCACGGCCCTGCTCGCGTGTGAGCTCGAACCCGACGGCAGCGTCGGCGCGCACGTGCAGCAAGAGTTTCCGGAGGTGGTGATCGTGATCGAAGGGCGCGGGAGCGCGACGGTTTCCGGTCGCACCGTGCCACTGCATTCCGGCGTCGTCGTATCACTACCGCAAGGGCAGACACTCGCAATCGAGAATGCGTCGAGCTCGGAGCCGCTGCGCTACCTCATCGTGAAGGCCCGCGACGTTTGAACGTCGCGGCGTTGGATGGCAGACTCATGCCTTCTTACTTCGTGTTGCTTCGGGCGGGAGACAGATGCCATCGATCGTACGAGGTGGTTCCGGTGTGGGTTGGCGATTGCCGGCGGAGAGTGATCGCTGGATCTTGTGGCTGGAGGGCGGCGTTCAGGCACTCTTGAGCGTGGAATCGGCGCCCACCGGGGCAGCCGTTCGGGTGGATCTGGTGCGCCCGCAGCTCACCCGTTTCGTGGAGGTGGTGTTCAGCGAAGGCATCGGCGGGCTGACCGCGACGCTGCTCGAAGAGATCGTCTCGGCCGCGGTGGAGGGCGATCTGGTGTTCGCGCCGGCGCACAGGAACGCTTGGGCCATTGCCATTCGTTCCACCGCGCAGCTCTTGGGGGGTTCCCGAGGGGCTCGCGACGAGCCAACAGGCTCGTAAAACTACAACCGCACGCCAAGCCCTCGATCAACGCGAGCAGAGGCTCTAGATTTCGCGAATGCTCGGGCGTGCGCTGACGGGTCTCTGGGTGCTGACGTTCGTCGTCGGCTGCGGCGGCGAAAGCGACGCCGAGCTGTACGGCAGTGGTGGCGCGAACAGCGGCGGCGCAGCAGGGAGTGTGAGCACGGGCGGCAGCGCGGGCAGCGCCGGCAGCGATGGCGACGGCGGTAGCGCGGGAGCTGCGGGGCAGCCGGCGACCGGCGGCGCGGCGGGGACGGCTGGCGCGGCGGGGGGTGGCGGCGCGTCAGGGTGCGGCTTGCCGCCGGTGGCGGCGGGCACGGAGGAGCGCACCATCACGTCGGGTGGCAGCGAGCGCAAGGTGCGGGTGCACGTGCCGGCGAGCTACGACGCGAGCAAGAGCGTGCCTCTGGTGATGATGTTCCACGGCTACACGGAGACGGCGGAGCAGTTCGAGACCATCAGCCAGATGACCCCGGTGAGCGACGCTCAGGGCTTCATCGTGGCCTACGGGCAGGGCATCCAGAACAGCTGGAACGCGGGCAAGTGCTGCGGCACGGCTTCGGCGCAGAAGGTTCTCGACGTGCAGTTCGCGAGCGACATCATCGACACCCTGGCCGGCGTGCTGTGCATCGATCAGAAGCGCGTGTACGCGGCGGGCTTCTCCAATGGTGGCATGCTCAGCAATCGCTTGGCGTGCGACCTGTCCAACCGTATTGCGGCGTTCGCCCCGGTGGCCGGGCCGCTGGCGATGGACGGCTGCAATCCCACGCGCTTCATGCCCATGATCGAGTTCCACGGCACTGGGGATTTCGTCGTGCCCTACAACGGCGGCGGGCTCGGGGGCGCCGTCAGCGTGCCGGAGAACTTCGCCTTCTGGAGCAAGAACGCCGCCTGCACCGACAAGAACCCGGCGCAGGTGTACGACAACGGCGACACCCAATGCGTGGAGGCGTCCCAGTGTCAGGGCGGCGCCGCGGTGCGGCTGTGCACCGTGAACAACGGTGGCCACCAGTGGCCGGGGGGCAAGAGCGCGGGCCCCACCGGCAAGCTGACGCAGGACATCAACGCCAGCGAGGAAATGGTGAAGTTCTTCCTCGCCCACCCGCTGCCCTGAAGTATCAGCAGGTGTTGGGGCCGGCCACGCCGTTGAACTGATCGCAGAGGCCCTGGCCGCCGGCGTGGTCGCCGATCTCGTCGCACTCGCCGGGTTGGTCCTTCACCAGGCCGGGGCAGTCGTAGCCCATGGGACACTCGTTGTCGGTGGAACAGAGCGGCGTGCAATAGCCGTCGCTGGAGCTGCCGTGCTCCGTGTCGCAAGCCTGGCCCGTCGGGCACTCACTGTCCGTGGTGCAGTGCTGATACGAGCCCGGGTTGGCGCCGCCACCTCCGCCCCCGCTGCCACTCGAGCACGCCGCCGCGAACGCTCCCACGATCGCGATCGCCATCAACTTCCGTGTGATCATGACCACCTCCGCCCGTGATCACCCGTCAGTCTAGCGTTCAGCCGCGCGAGCTCGCCGGACTTCGTTCGCTGAGCTGCTCCAAGAGCTCGAGCTGGGTGCGTTGGATCTCCGCCATGTGTTCCCATTGGGTATGCAGCAGGTGATCCATTTTCTCGTGAAGCAGCGCGATCTCGAGCTCTGCCTTCAGATTCACGCGATAGTCCTGTTCCGCTTGGGCACGGTCACGCACGGCCGACCGGTTCTGCGACATCATGATCACCGGCGCTTGGATCGCGGCCACGCAGGACAACACCAAGTTGAGCAAGATGTAAGGGAAAGGGTCGAAGGCTCGCGTGGCCAGCACGACGGTGTTGAGCGCCATCCAGGCGACCAGCACGATCAGAAAGCCGATCACGAACGGCCAAGAACCGCCGACGCGCGCTACGCGGTCCGCCAGAGCTTGTCCGAAGCTCAGGTTCGCCTCGGGAGCTTCGTCCAGGGGAGCGTGCTGCGCGGCGCGGCGTGCGACGTCGGCGTCCACCGCCGAGAGCTCGCCTCGCTCTCGCTCCAGTCGCTCTACGACGTTCTCGACGCGCGCGGCGTTCAGACAGTGGGCGCAGGCGCGGGCGTCTGCTGGCAGCGGGTGCCCCGCGGCGTTCTCCAGATAGGGGCGAATGTTGGGACGAAGCACGGCGACCGAGCGGAGCTCGTGAGAGCCAAACGGTTTGCCGCACACTGCGCAGGGGACGGACTCGTGATGGGGACGAGCGGACATGGCGCACGTCTACACCCGCCGCGGGCGCGTGACATGGAGCACTTCGCTACCGCCGGTGCCTCGTCTTCTCACCCAGCGGGTACTACGGTGGCGGAGCCATGAAACGCACCGCGAAGATCGCCATTGGAGTGGGGGCCGCGCTGGTCCTCATGCAGTTGGTCATTTTGCCCCACGACAATCCGCCGGTGACGGCCGAGGTCCAGGCCCCCGACGACGTGAAGGCCGTGCTCCACCGCGCCTGCTGGGACTGCCACTCCAACCAGACGGTGTGGCCCTGGTACAGCCGCGTCGCCCCGGTCTCCTTCCTCGTCTATCGGGACGTGGTGGAGGGGCGAAAGCACCTGAACTTCAGCGAGTGGGACAAGCTGAACGACAAGCGCCGCGCCCACAAGCAGAAGGAAGTGGGCGAGCAGGTGCAAGAGGGGGAGATGCCGCCGTGGTTTTACACTCCGATGCATCCCGACGCGAAGCTCAGCGACGCGGACAAAGCGCTGCTCGAGAAGTGGGCCGAGGGTTCGGCGAGCGAATGACGCGTTGACGACCCGCGCGGTGCGCCCTACGCCTCGGGGCATGCTCCTGCGCCGCGCACTCCCCCTGCTGCTCCTCACTGCCTGTTCCTCGCCGCCGCCGGCCAACTCCCCCGAGCCCACGCCGCCGCGCGCGGACGTGGCTCCGGTGATCGTGGAACCGCCCACCTCCGCCATGGCGGAGAAGCCCGAGCCTGCTCCCAAGCCGAAGCCGCCGGAGCCGATCCCGGTGCCGGAGGCCATCGCCGCGCTGATGCGCGCACCGGACCGCAGCGAGGCGGATCGCGCGCTGGATGCTGGGCGCAAGGAAGACCAGCTGCTCGCGTTCATCGAGCTTCAGTCCGGCGCCAAGGTGGCCGAGCTCGGCGCGGGCTCGGGCTACACCACGGAGATCCTCGCGCGCGCCGTGGGCCCCAAGGGCAAGGTGTACGCGCAGAACAACAAGTTCATCCTGGAGCGCTTCGCGGAGAAGCCGCTCACCGAGCGCATGAAGAAGCCGGTGATGAAGAACGTCACCCGGCTGGACCGCGAGTTCGACGACCCGTTTCCGAAGGACGTGAAGGACCTCGACGCGGTCGTGAACGTGCTCTTCTATCACGACACCTTCTGGATGAAGGTGGACCGCGACAAGATGAACAAGGCCGTGTTCAAGGCGCTCCGCCCCCGCGGCTTGTACGTGATCGTCGATCACAGTGCGCAGAAGGGGCACGGCGCCGAGGACGTGAAGACGCTTCATCGCGTGGAGAAGTCGGTGGTGCAGCAAGAGATCGAGCGCGCCGGCTTCCACCTGGCCAAGGAGGGCCACTTCCTGGAAAACCCGGAGGACTCGCGGGACTGGAGCGCTTCCCCGGGAGCCGCCGGGGACAAGCGTGGCAGCAGCGATCGCTTCGTGCTCGTGTTCGAAAAGCCGGATCCGAAGTCGATGTGAGGCGTCACTCCGCTTTGCGCGGCAAGGTCATGGCACAGCGGAAGCCGATGCCGTGGCTCAGGGCCTCGGGGTCCTGCGCGTAGCGGAACGAAGGCCGGAGCCAGCTCTTGTAGCTGCCGTTCCAGCCCCCGCCGCGGATCACCTTGCGGGTGCCGCTGGCGGGGCCCTTGGGGTTCACCTTCTCGCTGGCGGTGTAGGGGCCTTGCCAGTCCGCGACCCACTCCCACACGTTGCCCACTACGTCCATGGGGCCGAAGCGCGAGCGGCCGGCGGGGAAATGACCGACGGGCGCCGTGGTGGGGAAGCCGTCGCTCGCGTCGTACAGCGCGGTCAGGGACTCGCCGTGCTCTTCCCCCCACTTCACGCACTCCGTACCGCAGGCGTTCAGGTGCGCGGCCGTGGGTTCTTCGTCTCCCCAGGGGTAGATGCGGCCATCCGGACCGCGGGTGGCGTACTCCCACTCGGCCTCCGTGGGCAGCCGCGCGCCGCGGGTCGTGCAGAAGTGATCGGCCATGTCCCAGCTCACGCAGTTGACGGGATGATCTCCGCGATTGGAGCTGTTCACGTTGCACAGCGGTCCGTACACCTCGCGCTGGTGCTCGGTGATGCCGGGCCAGCGCACGTCCGCCGAAGGGCGCTTGCACTTGCCGTCGTTCGAGCACGACAGATACGCGCTCATCGTCACTTCCGTGAGATCCATGCAGAAGGAGTCGAGCTTTACGCTGAAGGACGGCTTCTCCGTGGGCAGGGCTTCGTCCAGGTCCGAGCCCATGTAGAACTGCCCGGCCGGGATCTTCACCATGTTGTCCGGACACGAGAAGCGCCGAGCCGCCCAGGCGGCGACCTTCTCCGGCGCCGCGACGGACTTCGACTCCAGCGTCCGCGTCGGTTCCGCGGTCTTTCGCCAAAACCAAAATCCACCTCCCCCCGCAACCAATAGTCCCAATGCTCCCGTCATCGCCAGCAGGATGCCGGTTCGCCGCGAGGGCGCGGGGGGCACCGGCCGGGAGATGGTCGCCGCGGGAGTGCTGTGGGAGTGCATGCTCGGCCCCGTCGCGGACAGCTGCGTCGCGTCCACCGGCGCGCTGTGGCGAGCCTGCGGCTGCTGCGCGGGCGGCGCGAAGGAGCCCGGGGAACCAAAGGGCGTCGTGGGGGGCGCGGAGTGCTCCGTGAGCGGCGCGCTCTGCACGGTGGTGTCCGGCTGGGAAGAGAGGGCGGACAGCTGCGCGGGGCGCAGCGTGGGGGCGTGAGGATTGCTCTCCGCCAGGCCCGCCTCCAGGGCCGCCCAGAACTCCCCGGCGCTGCCGTAGCGCGCTTCCGTGTTCACGGCGACGGCGCGAGCGAGCACCGCCTCCACGGCGGCGGGCACCTTCACGCCCAACGCGGCGGGAGTCGGGCGCCGTGCCTCGTCCATGCTGGCGTGGGCGAGATCCACGATCTCTTCACCCTCCAGCGCGCGCCGACCGGCGAGCAGCTCCACCAACACCAACGCCAAGGCGTACACGTCCGTCCACGGCCCCGTGGCACCTTGCCCTTTGCTGAACTGCTCCGGCGCTCCGTAGTCCGGCGTGAAGGTGCGGATGGTGCCGCCGGTGGTGGCCAGCGCGGCGCGCACGCGCTTGTCTTCCATGACCTTGGCGACGCCGAAGTCCAGCAGCTTGACCTTGGCGCTCGCCGAGCGCGGCTTGCCGAGGACCAGAAGGTTCCCCGGCTTCACGTCGCGATGCGCGACGCCGCGCTGATGCGCGGCATCGAGGGCGGACGCCACCGGGGCGAGCAGGCGCATCGCCTCTTCCAGGGACCAGCGGGTGCGATCGCGCTCGAGATACAGATCCAGGGCCTCCCCCGCGAGCCACTCCAGCACCATGTACGGGAGCCACTCCCCGCTGGGGCTCGTGTAGGTCCCCACGTCCCAGGCCTGCACGATGCCGGTAGAGACGCTGGACAGCTCCGCGAGCAGCGCACCCTCCCGCACGAACGCGTCTTGCAGTCCGCTGCGCAGTTCTCCCGCCGGCACGGCCAGCGCGTTGAAGAACTTCACTGCGACGGGCTTTTTCCAGATGCGATGCCGAGCACGGTAGACGACGGAGAACCCACCAACGCCGGCCACCTCCTCGATGTCGTACTTCTGCGCGAGCGTTTCGCCCTGAAGCCCTAGCGGATCTGCCTCACTCTTGGGCATGGGCTTACGTTCATAAGGCTACGGCGGCGCGAGCGGAACGGTTTCCGACTGTTTTTTCCGCGTTCGATCCGACCGCCAGGCTGCCTCGTAGGCACCTGATCCGAGCAAGATTCGCCGAAGGCGAATCTTCGAGCCGTCAGTCCGTGCCGGCGTCGGAGATGGCCCCGGCCGGCGCCGCAGTGGCGGTGACCCGCAGATAGAACTCGGCGCAGGTGTCGTTGTGGATCTGGATGAACTCGTCCGTTACGGCCTCGAGCACCGTTTGGTTGCCCGCGCTCTCGGCGGCCTGGAAGTTGTCGCCGGTCTGATACTCGTGGAACGCGAGGTAGGTGTCGTAGCAGCAGGGTGCCTTCCCCAGGTGGTGGTAGAGCCTGTAGCGACGCCCCGCTGGGAAGTAGAGCCAGCGGCCGTACCAGGGCGAGGTCTCGTACACCGTCGCTGTCGAGTCCACCGTGCCCTCCTGGTAGCTCACGGGATCCGAACCGCTGACCTCGCAGTTGGAGCCGCACCCGGAGGTGGCGCCGAGCAACATCGCAGCGGCGAAGAACGCGCGCGGGAGGGACATGGCGCGGGAGTGTAACACCAACCCGCGCAGCGCTACGCCCTGTTCAATTCAGCCAATTGGCGTCGAGGATCCGCTGGGCGACGGCGTCCGCGACCTCTTCCACGCGGGCGATCTCTCGTGCCTTGAAAGGCCGCGAGGTGCGCCCCACCTCGATCATCGCGAACATCGCGCTGTTCAGCATGACCGGCACCATGGCCACGCCGCGCTGACCGGAGATGGCCCGCGACAGGCGCCCGGCGATGTAGCGTCCGGCTTCGCCGAGGCGCTGCTCCCCCACGACGGTGTGGCCGGCTTGGGCCGAGAGCAGCGACGGATCGTTCTCCGCCAAGCGCTCACCCAGGAGCTGCTCCGTGTTGGGGCCGTGGGCGAAGCTGCACACGATGGCGTTCAGATCCGGCCGCACGCGATGCACCAAACCCAGGTGCGACGAGGAAGCCGTGACCGAAGTGGACAGCGCCAAGAGCAGCGCCTGATCCAGATCCGTGGCGCTCTCGAGCACGCCGACGGGATCCACGGCCACCGGGCGAATGGACGGCGGCACCGGATCGTTGGCGGAGGCCGATAGCTCTTCGGAGCTCGGCGGCAGCGGCGCTTCGTGGTGCGGGTTGCTGGCGCGCACCTCCATGCTGGCGCTGGCCTCGGCCAGCTTGGCCACGGCTTCGTCCCGCTTGGAGTCACTCAACCCTTCGAGCTCCTCCAAACGGCGCCAAACCTTCCAGGAGGCGTGACGAACCAGAGCGCCCTCGGGGATGCGCCCAGCGGCGACGCCCCGGCTCATCAGCTCGAAGCTGACGGGACCCACGGCTTCCACGCCATTGGTGACGAACCAGCGGTCGTCCACCGTCATCTCACTCGACTCCAACTTCACGTCTACCGCTTGCATGGTGCACAACCCCTCGTGTCGTAGGACGTGGAGAAACTCCCCACAGACGCCCACAGAACGGAGCCACTTGTCCCAGGCCCGGGGGAAAGTCAAGGAAGGGCCGGGGCGTTCTTGAATGACGCCTCATTTCCGGCATTTATGCCGGGCAGGCGGCGTTCGTCAGCGGGCATCCCTGCTGTACAGCCGTTCCCGTCCCGATCCGAGCTACGGTTCCGCAGCGATGTCCCAGGGAAAGGTATGGCTGGTGGGCGCGGGGCCGGGAGAGCCGGGGCTCATCACCGTGCGCGGGCTCGAGGTGCTGAGCCAAGCGGACGTGGTGCTGTACGACGCCCTCGCGCATCCCTCGCTCCTCGATGCCTGTCCGGGCGCCGACAAGCGCTACGTTGGCAAGCGCTACGCCTTCGACAACCCGCCGCAGGCCGGCATCAATCGCGTGCTCATCGAGGAAGCGAAGCAGGGCAAGAAGGTGGTGCGCCTCAAGGGCGGCGATCCGTTCTTGTTCGCGCGCGGTGCGGAGGAAGCCGAAGCCCTGGCGGACGCTGGCATTCCTTTCGAGGTGGTGCCCGGTGTTCCCTCGCCGGTGGCAGCCGCGGCCTACGCCGGCATGTCGCTCACGCATCGCGATCTGTCGTCGAGCACCACGTTCATCACCGGAAGCGACAAGGCCGGCAAGGAGTGGTCGCCCGACGCGTGGAAGAAGCTCGCGACCGCGACGGACACCATCTGCGTGCTGATGGGCATGCGGCGTATCGAGGACATCACCCGCGCGATCATCGACGGTGGTCGCGACCCCGGTACTCCCGCGGCCGTGATCCAGTGGGGCGCGCGGCCGGAGCAGCGCGTAGAGGTCGCCACGCTCGGGACCATTGCCCAGCGTGTGCGCGACAGCGGCATCACGAACCCGGCCATCATCGTGGTCGGGCAGATCGTGTCTTTGCGCGACAAGCTCTCCTGGTACGACTCGCGGCCGCTGTTCGGGAAGCGCATCTTGGTGCCGCGCCCGGCACACCAAGCGGTGGCCACGGCGGAGGCAGTGCGCGCGCGTTCGGCTCGGCCCATCGCGTTCCCGGTGATCGAGATCGTGGATCCACCGGAGCCGGAGCGGCTCTTGGCCGCCGCCCGCGACGTGCAGCGCTACGACTGGGTGCTGTTCACCAGCGCCAACGGAGTGGATCGCTTCTTCGCTGCTCTCGCCCAGGTGGGCCGTGACGCCCGCGCTTTCGCGACGGCGAAGATCGGCGTGATCGGGCCCAAGACCGGCAAGGCGCTGGATCGCTTCGGTCTCAGGCCGGATCTGGTGGCCAAGGAGTACGTGGGGGAAGCCTTGGCGGAGGCCATCCTCGGCGCCGGGGACGTGCGCCGCGTGCTCATTCCGCGAGCCTTGGAAGCGCGGGAGGACTTGCCCAAGCTGCTCGAGGCCAGCGGCGCCGAGGTGAACGTGGTGCCTGCCTACGAGACACGCCCGGTGGGGAAGAAGCAGGCGGAAGAGCTCCGCGACATGATCGAGAGCGGCGACGTGGACGTGGTGATGTTCACCTCCGGATCCACCGTGAGCTCCACCGTGGAGCTCTTGGGTGACCGCGCCGTCGAGCTCCTCGGCCGCATCACGGTGGCGAGCATCGGACCCATCACCACACGCGCGGCGGAGGCCCGCGGCGTGACGCCTGCGGTGACGGCCAGTGAGTACACCGTGGACGGGCTGCTTGACGCGCTGGAGGCGCAGTTCCGTCCCTGACGGGCATCGCGCCGGACCGACATGATCCCGTAAGCTTTGCACGTGAGCGGTTACCTCTTGCGGATTAGCCACGCCGGCGCGGAGCTCGGAGAGTACGCCGTGCGGCCGTTGAGCAAGCTCCGCATCGGACGCGCGCCGGAGTGCGATGTCGCGATCGAGCACCCGACCGTGTCACGGACTCACGCGATCTTGGACGTTGGCCCGTACCAGATCGAGATTCGAGATGCAGACAGCGCGTCCGGGACCTGGGTGAACGGTCTCCACGTGCAGCGGCAAGTGGTGCGTGCGGGGGACGTGATTCGCGTGGGCGCCGTGGAGATCGAGATTCGCTCTACAGATACGGCGTGAGCCAGGCGAGCTGCGGCGCGTCGACCGGTGAGCTGCCGAGGTTTTGGGGCTCGAGGGTGAACATGTAGTTTCCCCACCAGGGCCCCGCGGCCCACCAGGTGAAACCGATCCACACGTCCTGGTGTTGCTTCATGTAGCCGAGCATGTCGGCGATGGCGGCCTGACAGGTAGCGTTGTTGCCGCCGGCGACCTCGCCCAAAAACCCCTTCTTGCCGTTGGAGGAGAGCCAGGCGGTGACGTCCGCGAGCTTTTGGGACCCGATGGTGGCGCTCTGGCAATTGGCGTTGGTGCCGGAGTAGTCCGCATCCAAGTACTGATGCAGCTCGAAGGCGAAGTTGTTTGCCGAGTCGACGACGCCGTTCATCACTTGGCTGTTCGGCGTGCCGTACCAGTTTTGCGTCCAGCTGTGGGCGCCGGTCCAGGCGTTGCCCGGCACCAGCACCAGCTGCGTCGCGCCCGCGTTGCGAATGGCCGTGATGGCGGCGTTGGCCGCGGCCAGCCACTGTTCCGTGGGCATGTCGTGGGGCTCGTTCATGAGGCCGAACAGCACGTGGGCGTCTGCCTTGTAGTGCCCAGCGAGCTTGCCCCAGAAGTCCGCGAAGTCGGCGTTGCTCACGACGCCGCCGCCGATCACGTCGCCGTAGTAGCGGGCGTAGTTGTGGGGATCGAGGATCACCGAGGCGCCCTTGCCGGTGGCGTAGCTCACCACGGTGTCCAAGCGTGACAGCTCCGTGGCGTCCAACGCGGCGCCCTTGCTCTGCTGCAGGCGCTCCCAGCGGAACGGCACGCGGAAGATGGAGAGCCCCTTGCCGATGAAGTAGTCGAGCTCTTGCTGGGTGGGATACGTGTACGTGGTGCCGTAGGTGCCGGGCAGATTGCTCTCGCCGAACTCTGCCCCCGAGAGATTCACGCCGGCGTACCAGCTGGTACCGCCGCCACTTCCCGCGGCGCCGCCACTGCCACTCGCGCCGCCACTGCTGCCCGCAGCACCCCCGCTGCCCGCAGCACCGCCGCTGCCCGCAGCACCCCCGCTGCCCGCAGCACCCCCGCTGCCCGCGGCACCTCCAGTGTTCGACCCCGCGGCGCCACCCGTGGCGCTGGCGCCGGAGCCGCCGTCCGGATTGGCTCCGCCGCCGCCGCCACTGCTGCCGCAGCCGACAGCCATCGTCACCGCGACCAGCACACCGAAAGCTCGCGACATGTCGAAAAAATAGCACGCTATGCCGGCCCCTGCGCGCCCGTCGACAACTCCCGCTTATCGTTGGCGTTACTGCTATTGCATTGGGAGCCACGCCTCTCGGACGTATCGTCCAGCCCATGTTGCATTTGGGGTTGGTCCGCCGCGGAAACCGCGCGCCGCGCCGAGACGTCGCGGTCGTCGCGGCTCTGCTCTTCACGTCCCTGCTCGCCTGCAAGAGTCAGCACTCGGTCGACGGCACCATCACCGTGAACGGCGCGCCCTTCGTCGCGAAGCAGTGCGTCGTGGGTAGTCTCACCATGAATGGCGTCACCACGCATTCCGTCACGCTCACGGACGCGACGGACAACCGCCTCTCCTTCAGCGACTCCAACGGCGTCACGGTCAGCTTCACTCCCGCGGGGGGCAGCATGGAGAACGGCGGCACCGGCTGCGGCGTTGCGCGGTTCTCCGGCAGCGTGAAGGATCCGCACACGCTCAAAGTCCAGCTGGACGTGAGCTGCCGCGGCGGCGGTTACGCGACGGTCGCCAAGGCCGACGTCACCAAGTGCGGCACCTTCGGCCTGTGACGTCCGTCCGGGACGGGCAGCGCGCCGGACCGACAAACTCCCGGCCTTTGGACCTGGGGCGGGGGGCCGGCGGGGCACAAAACCCTGCGGATTCTGGGGAAACGCCGCAGCAAGCTTGCAAATTGGCGCCGGGCGGCTACTTTTCCGCGCCTCACTGACGTTCACTGTTACGGACGGACGACGCCCTCTCGAGCTCGAATCGGGATTGCGGAGCTCGCTGCAACGGCAACGACTCCTGAGATCCACCACCCAATGCCGGCGTTGGGCGTGGGAACTTCGAGCCGGGACAACGAATCGAGACAAGTCATGGGTAATCGTCTTTACGTGGGCAACCTTTCCTTCAACTCCGACAACGACACGCTTCGCCAGGCCTTCGAGCAGTTCGGCGAGGTGACTGACGTGCACGTCGTTTCGGACCGCGAGACCGGTCGGTCGCGAGGCTTCGGCTTCGTCACCCTCGGCTCCGACGAAGCCGCGCAGAACGCCATTCGCGAGATGAACGGCGCGATGCTCGACGGTCGTGCGCTCAAGGTCAACGAGGCCGAAGAGCGTCAGAACCGTGGCGGCGGCGGCGGTGGTCGCGGTGGTCGCGGCGGCGGCGGCGGCGGTCGCTGGTAGTCAGCGTCTTCGCCAAAGGAACGGTGGCTCACCCGGCTTCGGGTGGGCCACTGCCTTTTTGTGCTGGATGTCGGGGCGCCGCGGAACCTCGCGGGACGAGCGTATGCTGAACGCGGACCTGCATGAGCGCCGCCACGAAGAGACCGCGCCGAGGCATTCGAGCGGCCATCCGCGCCAACGTCCTGGTGCTGGGGCTCGGGAGCCTGTTCACGGATTTCTCGAGCGAGATGATCAATCCGCTCTTGCCGCTGTTCTTCGCGGGGCTGGCCCCTGTGATCGGCGCGGCGTTCTGGGTCGGCCTGTCGGAGGGCGTCGCCGAGACCACGGCGAGCATGCTCAAGATCTTCTCGGGTCGCATCAGCGATAGACTCCACAAGCGCAAGTCGCTGGTGCTCGCCGGTTATGGTGTTTCCAGCCTGGCCCGGCCGGCCATCGCGCTGGCCGCCCTCGCCTGGCACGTGGTGGCGCTGAAGTTCTTCGACCGCGTGGGTAAGGGTCTGCGCACGTCACCGCGCGACGCCTTGATCGCCGATTCGGTGGACGCGGGGCACCGGGGGCTCGCCTTCAGCTTCCACCGCGCGATGGACCACACCGGGGCCGTGCTCGGTCCGCTGACGGCGATGGCCCTGCTTTATCTCTGGCTCGGCTACGCGCGGTGGGGCGGCGTTGGTGGCGGCGTGAGCGCCGAGGAGATGCACGCGATGCGCGTGCTGTTCGGCGTCGCGCTGGTTCCGGGCGTGATTGCCGTAGCCGTGCTCGCTCTCGGCGTGCGTGAGATCGTCCCTGCGGCGGAGTCCGGACCTGGAGGCACGGGGGAATGGCGTCAGCTGCCGCGGCGCTTCAAGCTGTTCGTGGCGATCGTGTCGCTGTTCGCGTTGGGGAACAGCTCCGACATGTTCCTGCTGCTCTATGGGCACGAGCTGTTCGGATGGGGGCTCATGCCGTTGATCCTGCTCTGGATCGCGCTGCACGTTTCCAAGATCGTGTTCAGCATCCCGGGCGGCATCGTGAGCGACAAGCTCGGGCGCCGTCCGGTGATCATCAGCGGCTGGATCGTCTACGCGCTGATCTATCTCGGGTTGGCCGTGGTCGCCGCCGAGTGGGCGTTCTGGCTCCTGCTCATCGCCTATGGCTTCTACTACGGCATGACGGAAGGCGCGGAGAAGGCGCTGGTGACGGACTTCGTTCCGAGCAGCCAACGCGGGACGGCGTTCGGCATCTACCATGGTGCAATCGGCTTGGCGGCGCTTCCTGCGAGCCTGCTCTTCGGGGTGTTCTGGGAAGCGATCGGGCCGCGCGTCGCGTTCGGCATCGGCGCGGTTCTCGCCGGATTGGCCGCTGTCGGGCTTTCCGCGCTGGTGTCTGTGGACGGGGCTCGGAGCTGAACGGCTCCCGTGCCGCGGCGCGCAACGCAGCGCACGCCTTCCGTTTTGCGGCACGACGCACTAAACGTGAGACTTCGTTCCCGGAGGAGAATCGCGATGGACGTGCGCGCTGCAGTGGCCCGAGAGGCCGGCAAACCCCTGAGCATCGAGACGGTTCAGCTCGAAGGCCCGAAAGCGGGCGAGGTGCTGGTGGAGCTCAAGGCGACTGGCGTGTGCCACACCGACGAGTTCACGCTCTCGGGCAAGGACCCGGAAGGGATCTTTCCGAGCATCCTCGGTCACGAGGGCGCCGGCGTGGTGGTGGACGTCGGGCCCGGCGTCACCAGCGTGAAGAAGGGGGATCACGTGATCCCGCTGTACACGCCGGAATGTCGCGAGTGCGAGTTCTGCCTGAACCCCAAGACCAACCTGTGCCAAGCGATCCGCGCGACCCAGGGCAAGGGCCTGATGCCGGACGGCACCAGCCGCTTCTCTTCCGGCGGTAAGCCGCTGTTCCACTACATGGGGACCAGCACCTTCGCCAGCCACACGGTGCTGCCGGAGATCGCGGTGGCGAAGATCCGCGAGGACGCGCCCTTCGAGAAGGTCTGCTACATCGGCTGCGGCGTGACCACGGGGGTGGGCGCGGTGATCAACACCGCCAAGGTGGAGCCGGGCTCCAAGGTGGTGGTGTTCGGTCTGGGCGGCATCGGCCTGAACGTGATCCAGGGCGCGCGGCTGGTGGGCGCCGACATGATCGTGGGCGTGGATCTGAATCCGGGTCGTAGGGCGATTGCCGAGAAGTTCGGCATGACGCACTTCGTGAACCCCAAAGAGGTGGAAGGGGATCTGGTGCCGTATCTGGTGAACCTCACCGGCGGCGGCGCGGACTACACCTTCGAGTGCGTGGGCAACGTGGAGCTGATGCGCCAGGCCCTGGAGTGCTGCCACAAGGGCTGGGGCGAGTCGGTCATCATCGGCGTCGCGCCGGCGGGCGCGGAGATCGCCACTCGGCCCTTCCAGTTGGTCACTGGTCGGGTGTGGCGCGGCTCCGCCTTCGGCGGTGCTCGGGGCCGCACGGACGTTCCCAAGATCGTGGACTGGTACATGGACGGCAAGATCGACATCGACAGCCTGATCACCCACACGCTGCCTCTGGATCGCATCAACGAGGCGTTCGACTTGATGCACGAGGGCAAGTCCATCCGCACCGTCGTGACCTACTGACGCATGGCCATCGAGACGCTGAAGCAGCACCGCATGTTCGGCGGTGTGCAGGGCTTCTACACCCACGACAGCTCCGAGACCGGCACCCGGATGCGTTTCTCGGTGTTCCAGCCCGCCGGTGCGGAGCGCGGCGCGCCGGTGCTCGTGTATCTCTCGGGGCTCACCTGTACGGACGAGAATTTCACCACCAAGGCGGGGGCTCAGCGCGTCGCCGCGCAGCACGGCCTCGTGCTCGTAGCGCCGGACACCAGCCCCCGCGGCCTCGAGCTACCGGGCGAGCACGACAGCTACGACTTCGGCAGCGGCGCGGGCTTCTACGTGGATGCCACCGAGGAGCCGTGGTCGAAGCACTACCGGATGTACAGCTACGTGGTGGAGGAGCTGCCGCGCTTGCTCGAAACACACTTCGGCGTGGACCTCGGGCGCATGGGCGTGTTCGGTCACTCCATGGGTGGCCACGGCGCGCTGGTCACGGCCTTCCGCAATCCTGATCGCTTTCGCAGCGTGTCGGCGCTTTCGCCCATCTGCGCGCCCACCCACTGCCCGTGGGGCAAGAAGGCCTTCAGCGGCTATCTCGGGACGGACGAAGCCGCGTGGAAGCAGTACGACGCCAGCGAGCTCGCGGCCACCACCCGCTTCCGCGGCGAGATCCTCGTGGATCAGGGCAGCGCGGACGAGTTCCTCGAGCGCGAGCTGATGCCGGAGCGGCTCACGGCGGCCTGCAGCGCGGCCGGCATTCCCCTCACCCTCCGCATGCACGACGGCTACGACCACAGCTACTACTTCATTGCCACCTTCGCCGCGGACCACGTCGAGCACCACGCGCGGGTGCTCTGCAACTGAAGGGCCCTGCTCTCTTTCAGTGAATGTCGGTTCGCCGCGGAACCGCTCTGCCAACCCGCGGTTGGCGGCCGGTAACCGAAGGTTGGCGTTGGCTCGCCGCGCTCGCTAGCGATTTCGCGAGGTTGGCGGCCTAGGGCCGTGGCTTGGCGCTTGCTGTGCTTCGGAGCGTGAAGACGACTCGGCGATACGCCTCTCGCTCCTTGGCTCTGGTCTTGCTGGCCGTGGGCGCGCTCCTCGCCGGCGGTGCCGCGATGACGGGCTGCACCGCCGAGGTGGGTGACGGCGAGCCTCTCGGCTTCTCTCAGCAGGCGGTGAGCGCGCCACTGGCGAAGGCGTACTGCAGCATTCCGGTGACCGGCAAAGGCACCAAGAGCATGGAGGAGGACTACCTGCCCCATGTCATCCAGTGCGAGAACGGCGGCGCCAATCTCCAGGCCCTGAAGGCGCAGGCCATCGCCGCGCGGTCCGTGGCCTACTACGCGATGGCGACCAAGGGCTCCATCTGCGACGGCCAGGGCTGCCAGGTGTACTCCTGCGGCGCGACGCCTACGGCGAAGCAGAAGCAGGCCGTGAAAGAGACCGCGGGCATGTACCTGTCCTACGGCGGGATGCTCACCTACGGCTTCTACGTGAACGGTGACTCGAAGACGTCGCCGCCGAGCTGCAAGGGCAGCACCAGCGTCTCCATCGAGAAGTACATCACCTACAACGAGGGCAAGACCGGCACCTCGGTGAAGCAGACGTCCCTCGGCTACATCGGACCGCCCGGCTACGGGCAGAACCGCGGCTGCATGGGTCAGTGGGGCGCGCGCTGCCTGGAGAACGGCAAGGGCTACGATTACAAGCAGATCCTCCAATTCTACTACGGCAAGGACATCAAGATCCTCACGGCCTCGGGCTCCTGCGTGGCGCCCACCGACACCGACGGCGATGGCGTGCCGGACAGCAAGGACAACTGCAAGACCACCAAGAACGCGAATCAGACGGACACCGACAAGGACGGCAAGGGCGACGCCTGCGACGGCGACGACGACGGCGATGGCGTGGCCGACACCAAGGACAACTGCCCGCTGAACAAGAACGCCGGCCAGTTGGACACCGACGGCGATGGCAAGGGCGATGCGTGTGACGCCGACGACGACAATGACGGCGTGAAGGACGCTGACGACAACTGCCCGAAGACGGCCAACAAGGGCCAGGCCGACGCCGACAACGACGGCATTGGCGACGCCTGCGAGAAGGACACGGATGGCGACGGCGTGGTGGACGACACCGACGTGTGCCCGAACGACAAGGACCCGGAACAGGTCGACACCGACGGCGACGGCGACGGCGACGTGTGCGACGACGACGATGACGACGACGGCGTGCTGGACGTGGACGACAACTGCCCGCTGGTGGAGAACCCCGCGCAGGCGGACAAGGACGAGGACGGCGTGGGCGACGCCTGCCAGAGCACCGGCGGCGCCGGAGGGGCCGGCGGCCTGAGCGGCGAAGCCGGCGGGGGCGGGGTGCAGCAGAGCACCAAGACCCTGGCCGGGGACGACGGCGGCTGCAGCGTGGGCGGGTCCGGCAAGGGCTCCGGCGGAGAGCTCCTGTTGCTGGCGGCCGCAGGGATCATTCTCGCCCGGCGCCGGTCGTGCTCGAATGGGAGCAAATCATGAAACCGTTTCGTGCCATCGCTGTGCTTCTCGGCGCCGCCGCCGCGTTTTCGCTCTCCTCCGGCTGCGCCCTGCAGACGGCGGACGAGCCGGACTTCCACGGGGAAGAAGAAGAGCCCGTCGCGTCCGTGCAGGAGAAGCTGACCACCGTGGCCAGCGTGGTGAGCACCAGCTGCTCCACCTCCAGCGTGAAGGGGCTCAGCGAGCAGATCGTCGCCCAGATGAACTGCAACGTGCCGAACTCCATGGCGCAGGTGCCCTCCCGACCCAACCTGACCATGGGCAGCGCGGTGTTCCCGTTCATGCAGTCCCCCGCCAAGAACGCGTTGGTGAAGGCCCTCGACGCGCACCCGGGCACCAACATGAAGGTGAACTCGATGTTCCGCACGGTGGCGGCGCAGTACGTGCTCTACCGTTGGTACAAGCTGGGCAAGTGCGGCATCAGCCTGGCCGCCACTCCGGGGTCGTCCAATCACGAGTCGGGGCTGGCCATCGACGTGAGCCAGTACAGCACCTGGAAGAGCGCGCTCACGGGTAACGGCTTCAAGTGGCTCGGCTCGTCGGATCCGGTGCACTACGACTACGCGGGCAGCGGCGCCAAGAACTTGAAGGGCGAGGACGTGCTCGCGTTCCAGATGCTCTGGAACCTGAACAACCCCGGCGACAAGATCGACGAGGACGGCTCCTACGGTCCGCAGACGGAGGCGCGGCTCGCGAAGTCCCCCGCGGCGGGCTTCACCAAGGAGCCGAGCTGCGGCGTGACCGACACCGACGGCGACGGCGTCGCCGACGACAAGGACAACTGCCCGAAAGACAAGAACAAGGACCAGCTGGACACCGACGGTGACGGCAAGGGCGACGTCTGCGACGGGGACGACGACGGCGATGGCGTGGCGGACGCCGCGGACAATTGTCCCCTGGTCGAAAACCCGGAGCAGGCGGATCTCGACGGCGACACCGTGGGCGACGCGTGCGATGACGACATCGACGGCGACGGCATCCCCAACGACCAAGACGCTTGCCCGCTCGAGGATCCGTGCAGCGGTGCAGCCGGGGCCGGGGGCCAGGGCTTTGGGGGCGCCGGGGGTGCCATCGGCGTCGGGGGTGAAGCCGGCGCGCCGAGCGGCACTGGGCAGGGGACCAAGCTGCTCAGCGGCGACGATGGCGGCTGCAGCGTGACGGCACCGCGGCGGACCAACAAAGGAAGCCTGACCTTGGTGGCGTTGGGGTTCGGTCTGCTGCTGCTTCGCCGTCGTCAGGCGTCGAGGTCGCGCAGGCTCTTGGTGTAGCCGCTGGGCGGCGCCACGAAGGCGGCGCTGTGGAACAGCTCCAGCAGCAGGCCGCGGTCGCTGCGGCCGAGGGCGGCGAGGGCGGCGGCGAGCTCTTGCAGCAAGGGACCGGGAATGCGGCTGGAGGCGACGATGGCGTCGGCGGGTACGGTCCCCGCGGTGGTGACCATCGAGAGCTCGTCCTGGCGTGAGCCGGCGCGGAACCAGCCGGCATCGAGCACGCGACGCGTGCCGGACTCGAGCACGGCGTAGGTGGCGCCCACCTCGGCGGAGCCGCGTAGCACGTGCTCGACGACGCCTTCGTGCGTCCTGCCGAACACGCCGTGGGAGAAGAAGGTCTCGGGATCCTTCTGCGCGGCGGCCACGAAGCGTCGCGGGACCACGTAGCCGGCGGCGCTTCGGGGATCCACCCAGGCTACGGACTTGCCCTCCAGGGCCGAGAGGCCGTCCCAGCCCTTGTCCTTCTTGGCGAAGAAGGCGGAGTGGTACACGCCCGAACCGCCGCGTGCGAGACAGGCGACGGGTACGGCGCCGCGTTGGCCGATGGCGCTGGCGGCGAGCAACGGGGGAGCCCACAAAAGATCCACGCTGCCCGTGGTGAGGCGCGAGAGCAGCTCTCCGTAGCTGCGTTCCACCTGGGGGTAGATGACGCGATTCACTCGAGCGCTGAGCGCGGTGCAGAAGCGATCGAGTCGCGTCCTGGTCGCGGGGTCCGTCGATGCGATGGCGAAGGCCCATGCACCACGACGCCGCGAGGAGGCCTCGCGTTCCGTCTCTCCGCTCACTGCGGAGTTAGCATAGCACCGCTTACTGACAGACGCCGGGCTGCACGCAGCTCTGGCTGCTGCTGCAACCATATACGGAGGCGTTGGGGTCGTTGCAGTCCGGGTCCCAGGCGCCGCATTCGCAATCGCAGCCGTCCAGGGCGGCGAAGTAGCTGGGATCACACGTCCAGCTGCCGGGCACGGCGATGTCGCTGATCGTCAGGGCATAGGTGCCACAGTCCGAGGTGCTGTAGCCGTCCACGATCACGTAATACGTGGCGTCGGCGGAGGACGTGTTCTCGAGGGTCAGGCTCTCGTTGCCCAGGGTGTCGGAGATGTCCACGCAGGTGTTGCCGGTCTTGTCGGCGCAGCTGGTGACGACCCACAGCGCCGCGTCGAAGGCGATGTTGGTGAGATCGACGCGCACCTTGGTGCCGGGCTGCAGCGTTAGGGCGTACAGGCGCTCGGGGCCCGGGGAGTCGTTGAAGCTGCAGGCGCTGGTCGGGCTCTGGGCCACGTCGTACTGGCTGGTGGCGGTGCAGGTGTCGCCGGTTTCGTTCAGCGTGGTGCCCGCGAAGGTGCCGAGATCCGTGGCGGAGCACGAGAACCCGGTGCAGCCGGAGGTGTCGTACTGGCAGCTGGAGGAGCAGCCGAGCTGACCACCGGTGAAGCCGAAGGTGCTGCAGGTGCTGCTGCCAAGGGCGGTGCCGTCACACGCTTCCCCGGACTCCAGGACGTTGTTGCCGCAGCCGGCATCGAAGCTGGCGGAGGATACGTGCAGGCACGCGCCGCCCGGCACCGGCGTGGAGACGTAGTTGCTGTCGATGGTGACCTCCACCAAAGTCACGTTCGAGAGCGAGCCGCTGATGCCGCCGGAGCTGATGGGCGGCTTGTTCACCTGGATGCTTCCGGCGGACTGATAGAAGTACTTCGACGCGGTGGTGCCGCTCACGTCTTGGGTGACGAGCACGCACTGATCGCAGGTGGCGAAGCTCGCGTTGTTGCCGCTGGCCAGATCGAAGCTGCCGGTGGTGTCGGAGTAGAACTGAACGTAGAAGCTGTCGGGCAGCGCGCCGCCGAGGGTGGCGCCGGGGGAGCCGACCACGCCTTGCGCGGTGGACGTGCCGTTGGGATCGATGCTGAACGCGGTCGGAGACAGCTCGATACAGGACGACGTGCCGCCGGCGCCTGCGCTCCCAGCGGCGCCCGCAGTGCCGCCGGTGCCGGCGCTGCCTGCGGCACCTGCAGCGCCGCCGGTGCCCGCAGTGCCGCCGGTGCCCGCAGTGCCGGCGCTGCCTGCGGCACCTGCCGCGCCGCCGGTGCCCGCAGTGCCGGCCGTACCGCCGGTCGCACCGAAGCCACCAAAGGCGCCGTTCCCCGCTCCGCCGTCGAAGAACCCGCCGGAACCACCACCCCCCACGCTGTCCTCGCTGTTGGCGCAGGCCGCGAGCAGCACGGGCACGAGCAACAGAATCGCCGTCTTGGTCATTGGCAGGCGCTGACCTATGTCCGAAACCGCCGCCGCGCAAGCGCGGGGCTTTCCGCCGTCATTCCGCTATGAGATAACTGCTCGATCATGACGGATGGGCCGACGCGCGCCAGGCCTCTGCCGACCGTGGTTCGCTACGCGAAGGTTCGCGTGACGGTGACCCGTGGGCCGGACGTGGGGCTCTCCTTCGAAACGGCGGGGCTGCCCATCCACATCGGGACCGCTCCCGAGAACGATCTGGTGCTGACGGACGACACCGTCTCGCGACGCCATGCCGAGTTCGAGCCGACGCCCCTCGGCATGCGGCTGCGGGACGTGGCGTCGACGAACGGCATCATGCTCGGTGGCGTCCGCATTCGCGACGCTTTCGTCCCGGGGGACGTGCAGGTGGCGCTCGGCGAGACTTGGATCGCCGTCAACTGGCTCCAGGAAACCGTGGGCCGCATGCAGGTCTCGGTGGATCGCTTCGGCGACGTGCTGGGGCAGTCGCCGCGCATGCGCGAGATGTTCGCGGATCTGGACCGCATCGCACCCACGGACGTCACCCTGCTCTTGGAGGGAGAAACCGGCACCGGCAAGGACCTGATTGCCGAGGCGGTGCACGCCGAGTCGCCTCGGGCCAGCGGCCCCTTCGTGGTGTTCGACTGCGGAGCCGTCGCCCCCACCGTGATCGAGAGCGAGCTCTTCGGTCACGAGCGCGGCGCCTTCACCGGAGCGCAGAGCCAACACGTGGGCGTGTTCGAGCAGGCGGACCGTGGCACGTTGTTCTTGGACGAGATCGGTGAGCTGCCCCTCGAGCTCCAGCCGAAGCTGCTGCGCGTGCTCGAGAAACGTGAGATCCGTCGCATTGGCGGTCGGGCGCCCATCTCCGTGGACGTGCGCATCATCGCGGCGACCAATCGCAACCTGCGTTCGGAGATCCAGCGCGGCAACTTCCGCCAAGATCTGTTCTTCCGGCTGGCGGAAACCCACCTGGTGGTGCCGCCCCTCCGGGACCGCATGGAAGACCTCGACCAGTTGGTCGAGCACTTTCTGTCCCTCGAGCGCCCGCCAAAGCAGCTGTCGGACGTGCCGCCCAGCGTTTGGGAGATGTTCCGAGCCCACCGCTGGCCGGGCAACGTGCGCGAGCTCCGCAACGCCGTGCAGCGCCTGACCATCACGCCGGAGCGGCCGATTCAGGGCGGGGTGATGGAGCACTCGAGCGTCGGGCGGCCGGCGCCGAGCTGGGTGGTCGGGGACCGCGTGGTTCCGCTGCGAGTGGCGCGGCGTCAAGCCGGGGACGATTTCGAGCGGGAGTACCTGGAGCAGGTGCTCGGGCGCAGCGACGGCAACGTCACCCGCGCCGCGGCGCTGGCGGAGGTCTCTCGGCAGATGATGCAGAAGCTCATGCGCAAGCACGGCATGGGCGAAGGGCGCTGAGCGCACCAACCTGGAGCGGTGCCCCCTGAGGGCGCGCCAGCACGGCGCAGCGTTCGGAGTTTTCGAGGGATTTCTCGACGGCACGCCCTTCGCAATGGAGCTCGTCCAAAAGGAGAGCTCAGATGGCATTCAGCATTTGTTTTTGGGGCGTTCGCGGAAGCATCGCTTCGCCCGGTCCCGACACAGCGGCCGTGGGCGGCAACACCAGCTCGGTGGAAGTGCGCTGTGGTGCTCAGCGCGTGCTCTTGGACGCGGGGACCGGCATTCGCCGCTTGGGTGAGTCCCTGCTCGCCGAAGGCCCGGTGCGGGCGACGCTGCTATTGAGCCATCACCACTGGGATCACATCCAGGGGCTGCCGTTCTTCGTTCCGCTGTACGTGCCGTCCACGGAGCTGACCGTGATCGGTCCCACGCCGGAGCGGGTGAGCGTGCACGACGTGCTGGAGCACCAGATGACGAGCCCCGTGTTTCCGGTGCGCCTCGACGAGGTGCCGTGTCGTCTGGACACGCGCGAGGTCGTGCCGGGCGCGGAGCTCTTGCTGGACGACGTGCGGATCCGTGTCGCGAAGGGCAACCACCCCGGCGGCTCCCTCGCCTATCGCATCGACTACGACGGCAAGAGCGTGGTGTACGCCACGGACACGGAGCACTACTCCTGCGTGGATCCGGCGCTGGAGCGCTTGGCGCAGGGCGCGGACGTCCTGATCTACGATTCGCAGTACACGCCGGCGGAGTATCGCGGCGAGACCGGGCCTTCGAAGGTGGGCTGGGGGCACTCCACCTACGAAGAGGGCGCAGCCCTGGCCCGCGCCGCCGGTGTGCGGCAGCTCGTGCTGTTCCACCATGATCCCAAGCGCACCGACGCCGCCGTGGCAGAGCTGGAAGCGAAGGCTCAGAGCCAGTTCGCGGGCTCGGTGGCCGCGCGGGAAGGCATGGTGATCGACGTGGGGCGACGCGCGCAGGCGGCGTGACGTCGGACGGCGATGCAGCCTATGCTCGTCGCGCGGTCCGTGCCGCTCGCCATGTCACGCCTGTCCCTGCTCGTCGATCTTTCCGCGCTGCTGGCGCGAGAAGTCGATCTGGACGCGCTGTTGGCGTCCGCGTGCGAGCGCCTGAGCGAGGCGCTCTCGGCCGATCGCGCGAGCATCTGGCTGGTGGACGCCGAGCAGGGGGACCTGGTGACGCGCGTTGCCTTGTTGCCCGAGGTGCCTGCCCTGCGGCAGCCCGTGGAGCGCGGTATCGCGGGGTACGTGGCGCGCAGCGGCGAGACCGTGCGCGTGGACGACGCGGCCAGCGACGAACGCTTCGACCCCAGTGCGGACCGAGCCACGGGGTACACCACCAGGTCCATGCTGGTGGTGCCGATTCGCGAGCATGCGCGAGCGCCGGTACGCGGCGTGGTGCAATTGCTGAACAAGCGTGGCGGGCCCTTCGACGGCGAGGACGAGCGCTACTTGGAGGCACTGGCTACACAGCTGGGCCGTGCGCTGGCGCTGACCACGTTGCGGGCCCAAGACGCCAGCGAGCCGGGCGTCACCCTGCGCGGGCCGTTCAATCGCATCATTGGTCGCAGCGATGCGATGAAGAAGGTGTACGAGCGCATCGGCCTCGCGGCAGAGACCGATGCCAACGTGCTCTTGTGCGGCGAGACGGGTACGGGCAAAGGGCTCTTCGCCCGGGCCATTCACGTGAACTCGCCGCGCCAAGGCGGTCCGTTCGTGACGGTGGACTGCACCACGCTGCCCGCTCAGCTGGTGGAGAGCGAGCTGTTCGGTCACGAGCGCGGCGCCTTCACCGGCGCAGAGCGCCGCGTGCGTGGCAAGGTGGAGATGGCCCACGAGGGCACTCTGTTCGTCGACGAAATCGGCGAGCTACCCCAGGAAATGCAGGGCAAGCTGCTGCGCTTCCTGCAGGACAAGAGCTTCGAGCGGGTGGGCGGCCGCGAGACCCTCGCTTCCGACGCGCGGATCATCTGCGCTACCCACCGCGACCTCCGCCAGCTGGTGGCGGAGGGGAAGTTTCGCGAGGATCTCTATTATCGCGTGCGCGTGGTGGAGGTTTCCGTGCCGCCGCTGCGCGACCGCGGGCCGGAAGAGATCGAGATCCTGGCGCGGCACTTTGCTGCCACCTACGCCGAGCGCTACGGTCGGCCCTCGCTGGAGCTGTCGCCCGAGGTGCTCACGCGCTTGCGCGCACACCGCTGGCCTGGCAACGTCCGGGAGCTCGAGCACTGGGTGGAGAGCGCCGTCGTGCTTTCCCCCGACGGCCACGTGACGGAAGACGCGCTGCCCGCGTCGAGCTCCGGCGCCGTCGCTTCCGCGCGGGGTGACGGTGTGTGGCTGCCCTTGGGTCTGCCCCTCGACGAGGCGTCGCGACGCTACGTGGACGCAACCGTGAAGGCCGTGGACGGCAACAAGACCGAGGCGGCCCGCAGACTCGACGTTGGGCGCAACACGATTGGTCGCGTGCTCAAGCGCCGAAAGTGATCAGTGAGCTTCCAGGGCGCCGCGCCGGAGCAGGCCGGCGAGCATGCGAACGACGTCGCGCCGCGGATAGCCGCTGGCGTCGATCACGTCGTCCACCGTGGCGCCTCCGTCGACCAGTGCCAAGAGCGCGGCCGCGCGGGGGGAGAGGTTCAACGGTCGGGGATCCTGTCCCCGCGGCGTAACGACCAACAAACGATCATGGCCACCCACGCGCGCTTCGAAGATGCGATCCAGAATCGGGAACGCGATGCCCATGAGCTTGTAAATCCCCGAATCCTTACCAGAAACGGCCAGCTCCAGCAGGCGCTCGGCGTAGTAGACAGCGTCGTCCAGGGCGCCTTCCGCGTGGGCCGCCTGGGCGTCGTGGAGCAGATGCTCGGCGCGCTCCACGGAGGAGTCCGGCGGCTCCGGGAGAGGCGTGAGTGACGCGACCGGCGACGACGCGTACTCCACCGCGTGGCCGTCCGGCGGGGTGGTCATTCGATAGCTGCCCTTGGAAAGCTTGGAGCCCGGGATCACGGGCTCCGTCCGCGACACGCCGGCAGAGCGCGCGGCGTTCTCGAGCGCCCAAGCGAACTGCGAGACACTCGGGTAACGCTCGCTGGGGTCCTTGCTCATGGCGCGGGCGATGACCGCGTCGAGCGCATCAGGAACCCAGGGCGCGACCTCCGATAAGCGTAGCGGTTCTTCGTGCACCACCTGGTAGAGCACGGAAGCGGGATCCTCTCCCTCGAAGGGAAGCCGCCCCGAGAGCAGCTCGTAGGTCATCACCGCGAGAGCGAACTGGTCCACTCGATGATCAATCAGCTGGCGGCCGCGGGCTTGCTCCGGCGCCATGTACTCCGGCGTGCCCACGGCCGTGTGCTCGTCGGTGATGCGCGAGCGGGAATCGGCCATCTTGCTGACGCCGAAATCGAGCACCTTGACGAAGTCGCGCTCCCCATTGACCTGAACCAAGAACACGTTGTCCGGCTTCAAGTCGCGATGGACGACGCCGCGAGCGTGGGTGGACGCCAGGGCGGAGGCGATCTGTCCGGTCAGCGCCAGCGCCTCTACGACGGACAGGTGGGACTCGCGATCCAGGCGATCTGCCAGGGTCTCGCCTTCTAGGAACTCCATCACCAGGTACGGCTCGCCCGTGGGCGTCACGTCGACGTCGAACACCTGAACGATGTGAGGATGGCCGAGGAGCCCGACGATCTCCGCTTCACGCTGGAAGCGCGCGACGGCTTCGGGCTGCTTGCAGAGCCGCCCGAGCAGCACCTTGATGGCGACACGGCGGTGGAGCCGCACGTGAGCGCCTTCGTAGACCGCTCCCATGCCCCCCTCCGCGATGAGTCGGACCACCTCGTAGGTGTCTTTCAAGACTCGTCCGACGAACGCGCTGCCCGCCACGCGCCCGCTCGATCCTTCCGTAGGGGGAGCTGGCTGTGTCTCGTTTTGGGAGCGATCGTCCGCAAGCACGATGCAAAGCGAGGCAAGCTGCGTGCCCGCGGGACGAATGGCCGCTCCGTCCGTCGATCGGACAAACCTCGCGCACATGTCGCTGAGCAGGCGCAGTACATGCGCCGCCGCCACCGCCGAGGGAAATGCCTGCGCCTCTAGAAACGCACTCGCGCGATGAAGAACTTGTTGTTCAGCTCTTCGTTCGTGATCTTCGTGAAGTCTTTGGGATTGCCGAGCTCGCTCTTGAGCGACCCGATGCGTCCGTGCTCGGTCGTGAAGTACATGGTGGTGACGCCCTTGGCGCGCTCCGCCGCGACCCAATCTTTGAACTTTTGACCGGAAGCAACGAAGGCCGGCACGTGATTGCCAGTGTAGAAGTTCTCGCCCTTCCAGTTCATCTGGTAGGCGACCAACGGTGCCTCTGGCCCCGGCCGGTCCTTGTAGTAGGCCATTACCGTTTCACGCTGACCCCAGTGGGGCGCTGCGCGGAACAGGTACACGTTCACGCCCCAGGCCGCCCACATCACGCTCACGGCCAAGAACAGCGCCGCCGCGTGGGTACGGATCCTGCGGAAAATGAACAGGGCGCTCACCCCGCTGGCCACTACCGTGAAGCCCGTGAGGATGCCCTTGAAGTCCAAGGACTGGGGCCACGGACGGCGGTAGTTGTAGGTGAACAAATGCATCAGCCTCGCCTGGCCGTCGATGTCTCCCGTAGAGGTGACGAACATGTCGCGGCCGGCGAGCAGTACCACCGCCGCTGACGCGAGCCCCAACGCGCCGAGGATTGCGCTGTCGAAGCGGCGCGACTGGTCCAGCTCACCACCCTTGCGTCCGTAGATGGCCATCACGGCAACCGCGAGGGCCAGTCCCAAGCACAGCGAGGTGATGGCGAGCCACGGCGTGGCGGCCGGAGCTTTGTGGTCTTCGAGCGTGCGCCCGACGATCGATCCCGGGAACAGACGGAACGCGCCGTAGACCAGCAGCGTAGCGGAGCCGAGCATGCCGCTCACGTAGGGGATCAGGCGCTTTCGCTCCGGGAGCTCCGCGCGATCGAGGCAATGATCGACGAGCACACCGACCAACGCCGCCGTGGGCGGGACCACCGGGAAGATGTAGTGGTGGAACTTGGTCAGCGTGATCGTGAACATGCTGAACGCGCTGATGAACCACAGCGCGAAGAACGCGCCCGCGTCGCCGCGGGGATCGGATACGTCGTTGCGGCGCCGCGCCCACCACACCAGGGCGCCGGCGGAGAGACCGGTCCAGGGGAATAGGCCGTAGCCCAGCTGCCAGATGTAGTAGCGGAAGCTGACGTCGTCTCCCACGTTGGTGTCGTGCACGTGGACGAACGCGCGCTTGTACATGTCGTGGAACAGCAGCCGATCCGTGAACGGCTGGCCGTGGCGCATGAACATCTGCACGTACCAAGGGAGCGTGACGCAGCACACGAGCAACCCGAGGCCGAGCAGCTCCATGCGCGTGAGGTCTTTCCAGCGCTTGGTGGCGGCGATGTACATGCCCGCGATGAAGATGGGCAGCACCAGGCCCGGAGCGCCCTTACCCAACGCGCTGAGCGCCACCATCAACCACGCGGCGATGAAGTACAGCCGCGCCTTGCGCCGCTCGCCGCGGTTGATCCACAGCAGGAACGCGCCAATCCCGCCCCACACCAGCGACGCCATCCAGGGCTGGAAGTCGCGGTTGACGGGCAGTGCCTTGCGGCAGGGCTCGTTACCCGGCAATCCGCAGTTGCCGCCACCGGAACCCGAGAAGAAGTCGTCCAGGTGCGGCCGGAAGCCGTGGGGCGTGGCGTCGAGCTGTAGCGTCAGGTTGCGCGAGGCCAGGTACAGGACTTGCGGCAGCACGCACAGGGCCACCAGGGCGAACACCAAGTGGTAGCCGGAGATGCGCAGCGCGCGCTTCCCGAGCTTCACCTCGTACACCTTCACGCGCTCTTCGGGATCCGTGAACAGACCGAGGAGCAAGAGCCCCATGGCCGCCGTCAGCGGCCCGACATAGGGCATGTCGGTCATCGTTTGGTGCCCGATCAGGAACCAATAGGGCATGGTGACCAGCACCAGGCCACTCAAGAGGCCCGCGCGCCGCCCGTAGACCTTGGCCACGCCCTTGTACAGCAGGTAGCCGCCCACCACCGTGAGCAGGAACACCGGCATGCGCGCGGCCCACTCCGGCTCGGGAACGCGTCCCTGGGAGGCGCCGATGAGCATCTTGTCGGGCATGAAACCCACGCCCAACGCCGAGAAGAACAGCGCCTGGATCCAGAAGTCGAAGACCGGCTTGGACCAGAACCAGCCATCTTGAGCCCACCACAGGGAGATCCAGTCGTCTCTCGCGAGCATCTCGCGAGAAACCTCGCCGTAGTGGGTCTCCCAGGGATCACTCAGGGAGTAGGCCCCCAAGAGCGGCAGGTAGATGAGGGCGGTGATGACCACCAGCCAGAACCCGTGACGGTGGAGCAGGCTCCGCACCTGGCCCGTCTCGTCGGTCTTCCAGGGACCGAGGGCTTCACCCACTCGATACATAGCGACCACACACCATATGAAGGCCGCCGTGATCAGCAGGGCGCCGGTCAGCCGCGGAAACGGCAAGGTCCCCGCCACGGCCAAGCGCAGGAACAGGAACAGAGCCGAGCCGGCAGCGGCGAGCTCGATCAAGCGACCGCCGACGGCACTCCCGCTCACTGTCTCCACCACCCGGACGACGGGATCGTCGAAGGTTCCGAGCAGATCGAAAATGCCGATGACCGCGACCAAGCAGCCGAGCAGCCCCACCGGAACACTGAATCCAAAGTGGCGATCCGTCGTCATCAGCAGGAACGGGATCGCCGCGCCCAGCACAGCGATGAGGGTGCCGCGCACCGGGTGAAGGGGATTGCCCGGCGGGATGACTTCCTCTTCTTGCTCCTTCTTGGACGCCGGCGCTGCGGCAGCGGGCTCCTGCGCCGGCGCCTCCTCCTGCTCGCCGTGCTCCTGCGCCTCGTCTTGCTCGTCGCCGTGCTCGGAGACGGGAGCCTCGTCCTGCTCGGAGACCGGGGCCTCGTCCTGCTTCTCCGGCGCGTCCTCAGGGGCGCCCGAGTCCCGAGTGGACTCGTCTTTCTCGCCGTCGCTCATGGCCCTCGATTGGGTCGCCTTCCTAGCCTGAAAACCCCGGTCAGTCCATCTTGGCCGTGGGGCCGGCCCGGGTGCGTCGAGCTTCCAGCAGAACCCAGCCGTCGCTGGTGGATTCCCCGCAAATCGAGAGGTCCGAAAGCAGCGCGGCGAGCTCGCTGCGCCGCTCCTCCAGCACGCCCGTGACCAGCAGGGTGTCGCCGGTGACGCGGACCAGGTCGGGGGTGAGATCGAACAGCGCTGGGGCCTCCACGTTGGCGACGACCAGATCGTGTCGCTGCTTCACAGCCGCCAGTGGTCGCGCGGAGAAGCGACACGCCAAGCCGTTCAAGCGCGCGTTGGCGCGAGCGTTGTCGACGGCACGTCGATCCACGTCGATGCCCAGGCAGCGACGGGCGCCACAGGCTGCGGCGATCATCGCCAACACGCCGGTGCCGGTCCCTACGTCCAATACCGCCGTTCCCGGGTGGGCGCGCACGTAACGCTCCACCGCCGTGGCTGCCAATCGCGTCGTGGCGTGGCTGCCGACCCCGAACACCAGATCCGGCTCGAACCAGAGCACGCGCGCGCCTTCGGTGGGGCTCGCGTCGTGCCCGGTCGGTGCCAGCACGAAGCCCTCGGCGACCCGCACCGGCTCGAGGTATTCCGTCCACGGCGTCTGCCACTCGCTGGCGGAAAGCCGGCTCAGCTCGGGCTCGAGGCCGCATTGCTGCACCGCCGCCACCAGCGGTGCCAGAGCACGGCGGCTCTCGGCGTAGGCCACCAGAGCGCCGTCCCGCTCCTCGAGTCCGCCGGCCGCCGCGGAGAACAGCGCCGCGGCCACGCGCTCGGCCTGGTTCGGCGCCACACGCACCTCCAGCATCCACACGTCGCCCCGCGTCATGCCGTCCTCGTGCGACAATGGCGCCCATGGGGAGCGAACGGCCGCTGTGTATCTTCGTGAGCGACATCCATCTGACCGATGCGCTGCACGGTTCGGCGGTGCCGAAGGTCGACGCCTTCGAGCGCTTCTGGATACGCATACAGGCCGCGCGGGGTCAGCGTCCCGCACGTCTGGCGTTCGTGGGGGACCTGTTCGACATCGTCCGCTCGCCCACCTGGCACGAGACGCCGCATCGGCCGTATCACGATCCCAACCCGGACACCGTCGCGGTGGTGGAGCGCATCGTGGACGGTATCATCGAGCGCGAACGGCTGTTCTTCGAGGCCATTCGAACGCGTGTGGAGAGCGGCGAGCTCGAGGTGCACTACGCCCTCGGAAACCACGATCGGCTGCTGGCCTACGCACCCAAGGCCCGGCGGGCGATCTGGAAAGCCCTCACCGGGAAGTGCGTCGACGTGGAGCTCCCGCGTGAGCTGTCGTTTCCCGATCACGGCGTGCTCGCGTACCACGGTCACGCGGGCGATCCCATCAACGACGATCCGGACGGCGGCGGTACCATCGGGGACGCCCTCGCCTCCGAGCTCATCGTCAGGTTTCCCAGATCCGTTCAGACGATGATCGGGCAGCGTCACGAAGAGCTCGAGGACATCGACGACGTGCGTCCCATCTACGCCGTGCCGGCCTGGGTGCGGGAGATCGGCATTCGTCAGCGCGAGCTGTTGGGACCCGTCGGACGGACCTGGCGGGAGCTCGTCGGCGAGTTCCTGGACAATCCCTTCGTACGCCGCTGGATGCGGGACCAGCACCGGGCGCTGGGTCTGGATACCGGCAAGAAGCTCAAGCTGATGCTGGAGCTGTCCACCGGGCGCCTCATGGCACACACCCATGATCAGCGGCTGACCAAGCTGTACAAGCTGTTCCAACACGCCTTCGATGGCCGCATGGCCCAACGTGCCGTGGCGGAGCTCGAGGCGCGCAAGCAGGCTCGCTTCGTGGTGAACGGCCACTCGCACTTCGCGTCCATGCTGCCGCTCGGCAATCGCGACGGCGCTCCCGCCGTGTACTTCAACACCGGCACCTGGCGCACCCTGCATCAGATAGGGCACGGGCTGGCGGGCAGGCCGAGCTTCCTCGCCTACGACGCCATGAGCTATCTGGTGTTCTTCCCCGCCGACGACCCCCTGGGGCGGGACTTCGAGTGGTGGAATGGCGCGCTGGTGACGCGTCAGAAGGGCCAGTAGATGTCCGGCGGTGGGTAGCCGGGCCGTGCGAGCAGGTAGCCTTGACCGAAGTCCGCGCCGGAGTCTCGCACGGCGGAAAGCTCGTCCACCGTTTCGATTCCCTCCGCCACGACTCGGGCCCCGAGGTCGTGGCACAGCTTCACCACCGAGCGTACCAGCACCTGCTGGCGGTGGTACTGGTGCAGCTCGCGAACGAGCTCGCGATCGAGCTTGATGACCGCGGGCTCCAAGTCCAACACGCGCTTCAGGTTGCTGTGCCCCGAGCCCAAGTCGTCCACCACCAGGTGCGCGCCGGTGCGATTGCACACTTCCTTGAGCACGCTCTTGCACAAGTCGAAGTACTGAAACGCAGCAGATTCCGTGATCTCCAGATACAGCTCACCCTCGTGGAAGTTCACCGGGTCGTCCGGGCGCACGAGCCATCGTGAGCTGAGCTCTTCGGGGTGGATGTTCAGGAACAACCGCGTCCCCAGGGCGCGGGCGATGGCGACTTCTCGGATGGGTCGTCCGAGCCGCCCACACGCGCGCTCTTCCACGGCGCGTTCGAACAACTTCGACGGATCCGCATACTCCGGCCACTTGCAGCGGGTCAGCGCCTCCACGGCGAACAGGCGCCCGCTTCGCAGGTCCACGATGGGTTGCATCGCGATGTCCAGGTCTTCCGCCGTGATCAAGCGGGTGCTCCGCGCGCGCGGGTCCCCGGGGCGGCGGGAGCTCAACTCCTCCTCCGAGTAGGTCCAGCGAATGCGCTTGCCGCTCATGGTCGAAATCCCCCGAAACGAACCGCCAGGATACCACGAGGGCAAGCCCTCAGTCGGCGCGCTTCGAGCTACCCGTGAAACGCAGGCCTCGAATGCGCACCGCAGGTGCGGCGACGGAACCGCTCTCGGACCACCAGTTCGGCAGCAGTTTTCGCTCCTGCGTCATTCCGTCACAGCGGGCGAAGGCCTCGAGAATGCTGTCCGTGAAACGCAGGGTGACGACCGGCGTGGTGACCTTGCCGCCTTCCACCAGGAAGGTACCGTCGCGGGTCAGTCCGGTCATCACGGCGCGACGAGGCTCCAGCATCCCATTCACGTAATGTAGGCGCCGCACGTACAGCCCACGCTCCATGCCCTGAATGAGCGCTTCGGTGCTCGGTTCACCGCCACCCGCCACGACCAATGCCGAAGGGGCAGGGGAGCTCCCTCCGAAACGAGACGGCGCCGCCGCGTTGCCCGTGGACGTCGTTCCCATGCGCTCAGCCCAGGTGCGGTCGCTGACGAACCCCTTGGCGATGCCGCCGTCCAGGAGCTCCACGCGCCGTCGGAGCACCCCCTCGCGATCGAAGGGTGGCGCGAGGGAAAGCTCGCCGAGGGGATCTTCCGTCACCGTGAGCAACGGTCCGGTGATGCGCTCGCCCAGGCGTCCCGACAGCGGGCTCGAGCCTTGGTGCACTTCTTGGGCGCCGAAACCGATGACGGCGAGCCACTCCAAGAGCTCCGCCACGGCCTCCGGCTCCAGCACCACGTCGTAGCTCCCCGGCTCGATGGGCACCGGATTCTTGCCGCGCAAAGCGTCCGCGATGGCGCGCTCCGTTTCGGCCTGGAGAGCCAGCGCGTCCAGATCCCGGTGCGCCGACTGGCCATGGCCGGCGGCGCCGCCGGCGCCGGCACTCTCGAGCGCCCAGACCTTGAAGTGCGCGAGCGTCGCTCGGTACGAGCGCGCCACGCCCCGCGTGTTCGCCACCGCGTCCATGCTCGTGGTGGTGTCGAGCACCCCGGTGGCATGAAGGCCTGCCTTGGCAATCGAGTCCAGCACCGGCGCGAGCCGCGCGACGCGTTCTTCCGGAGTTGCCCGGGCCGTGCTGTCCGAGTAGCGCGCGGGCAGCACCGTGACCGTGCCTTCGTTGGGGGCGAAGCCGGGAAAGGAGTCGTCTTCCGGAAGGGACGGCGCCATGCGCGCGGCGGTCTGGATCGCCTCCACCAGGCCGGCTTCGTCGAGCGAGCTGGTGGACACCTCGGCCACGCGCTTGCCCTTCGCCACGCGTACCGTCGCGTGGGGCTCTTCGAGCTGCATGTGCTGGCCCAGGTCCCCGACGTAGAACCGCGCGAAGCCGCGGCGGGCGAACCGCCCCGTCGCCTCGGCCTCGGCCTCTCCCGCTCTGTGGAGGGCGGCGGTGAGCAGATCCAGGAGCTCCGTCGGGGTCACGAGTGTCCGACCTCCGTGTTGCGGAAGCGCGCCGGCGGCGCGCCATGCGCGACCTGCATGGCCTGGATTGGATCGCCCTTGCCGCAGTTGGCCAGGCCCCAGATGCGTGTCTCCTCCGGCCCGCAGATGGCATCACAGCTCCGCCACAGCTCTGGGGTCACTCCGGTGTAGCGGGCGTCTCTCAAGAGCCGCACGCGCTTCCCGTTCTTGATTTCCCAAGCGAGCTCGCAGGAAAACTGAAAGTTGAGGCGCAGGTCGTCGATGCTCCAGCTCTGGTTGGTGTCGAACAGGATGCCGTCGCGCGTGTCCAGGATCAGATCTTCGAGGGAACCGGAGCGCGGCTCCAGCGAGACGTTGATCATGCGGATCATCGGGACGCGATTGAAGCCGTCCGCGCGCACCGTGCCCGTGCTCGCGCGGCCGAGCGCCGCGGCGGTCTCGCGGGAGGACAGGTAGTCGACGAAGATGCCGTCCTGAATCAGGGGCGACTTCTTGGCGGGCGTGCCCTCGTCGTCCCAGCCGAAGGTGCCGAGCCCGCGGGGCGCGACCGAATCTGCGGTGAGGGTGACGATGTCCGAACCGTAGCGCAGCTTGCCGAGCTGCTCGGGTTGCAGGAACGAACCGCCCGCCAGGGAGATCTCCGCGCCCAACGCGCGGTCCAGCTCCGTGGGGTGACCACAGGACTCGTGGACCTGGAGCGCCAGCTGGTTCGACGCGAGGATCACGTCTCGCTTGCCCTCGGGGCACTGCGGCGCCGAGAGCAACTCGATGGCTTCTCGACGAATGCGCGGGGCCGCCTGAGTGAGCCCGGCTTCGGCGATGGCCTCGTAGCCCGCCTGTTGGCCGTTGGTGCCTGGGGTACCGGGGAAAGAGCGACGCTGAGAGCGACCGTCGTCCGCCACCGCGACGGCGAGCATGCCGATGTCGCCGTACACCAGGTGTTGCTCGACGTCGGTCCCCTCCAGGGTGAGCAACAGCTTGTCGATCTCGGTCCAGCTCATCCACGCTTCGGCGCTTCGAATTGGCGGGCCGCCGCGTCGGAGCTCCGCTTCTGGTACGGAAAGGTCCTCGAGCTTTTGCTCCAGGGACACACCGAAGGGATCGACGGCCACCGGGGTTTCGTAGTGGCCCACCTGGGGCTCGATGGGAGCGAGCACCACCGGCGCTCGGATCAACCGGGAGCTCGCCAGCGCAATGGCCACGGCGTCGTCCACCATCTGGGTCATGGCCTTGGCCGCGGGTATCGCGGTGCAAGCGAAACCCCAGGCTCCGCGTGCGATCACGCGCACCGCGAAGCCCGCGCTCTGGTGCTCGCCGATGCCATCCGGCGCGCCGTCCCGGACCCGTAGGCGTTCACTCCGATCGCGGTGGTAGCGCACTTCGGCGTGGGTCACGTCGGGGTGGCGCTTCGCGCGATCCAGGGCCGTGCGACACAGCTCTCGGACGTCGGCGGAAATGGGCATGAAGGAGCGAAAGTGTACGGGACCCGAGCCGCCAAAAAAAGCTGTATGCTGACGTGTGATGCCCGAGCCCGACAGCTCTCCGGTGACGATCGAGAGCGAACGGCTGGTGCTGACCATGCCTGGGCCCGAGGCGGCCAAGCGCCAGCTCTCGTACTTCGCGAACAACCGTGAGCATCTCGCGCACTGGTCGCCTCCCAATCCGCCGGGCTTCTACAGCGAGGAGTTCTGGCGCTGGCGCCTGGCGGAAAACCGCTCCGAGTACGTCGCGGATCGCTCCATGCGGCTCAGCATTCTGTTGCGAGGGGACCCCGCGGGGACCGTCATCGGGACGGCCAACTTCAGCGAAATAGTGCGCGGCCCGCTGCAGGCGTGTTTCCTCGGCTACTCCATCGACCACCGGCACCAGGGTCGGGGTCTGATGAAAGAGGCCCTACGAGCCGCGATCCCGCACGCTTTCTCGCGGCTGAACCTCCATCGCATCGGTGCCAACTACGTCCCCACCAACGAGCGGTCGGGGAGGCTGCTCAGGAGCTTGGGCTTCGTGGTGGAAGGCTACGCCCGGGACTACCTGTACATCGACGGCGCGTGGCGGGATCACATCCTCACGGCGCTGACGAACCGCGAGCTCACGAGCCCCGGCGTCCGCAGGCAGGATTTCAGCACCAATCCCATCCAGAAACTGTCAACAGACTCTAGCTCGTCGACGCGAGAGCCACGCCAGCGCGAGCCCTGCCACCGACAGCGCGCCGAAGCCGCCCGCCGGCGCCGCGGGCGCGCTGCACGCGCAGCCACCAGCCGGCGCCAGGTCCTCGTCGGTCGTTGCTTGGGCGCCGCCGCTGCCCGCCGCGCCGCCCAGCCCGCCGCTACCGCCGAAGCCGCCGGTCCCAATGGGCGGAGGCTTCGGCGCGGGCGCGTCAAGGCTCACGGCGCGGTACATCGCGTCCCGGTCGCCGCGATTCACGATCATCACGTACACGTCCGTCGCGCCCTCGGGGATCGGGATCTCCGCGCGGTAGGTGTCCGCGAGCTTCTCGACCTCCACCGGATCGCCGGCGTTGCTGACGGGGGACGGCGAGTACGAAAACTGGATCGGGTCGGCGTCGAAGCGCACGAGCAGCGCAGGGTCGTAAGGGTCGCCCTGCCCGCCGTAGATGTTCTGCTGCCGCTCCTGGTGCGCCCACACCACCTTCAGCGTCTTGGCGCCCTCTTCCAGTGTGTCGTGGATCTGGATCAGGCCCGGGACGTAGTCCGCGGACGGGGCCACCGGCGCGGCGAAGCGCCCGGGAGCCATGAAGGCGTTGCCCACCACGTAGCTGTTGGCGTTGATCGGCTTGCCTTCGTACTCGAGCACGCGCTTGGTGGTGGGCAGCACGCCGCGGCTCTGGAGCTCGTCCCGCAACGCCTTGCCCACCGTGGTGCCCAGCGGGGAGGAGTCCACGCTGGAGGCGATCAGCTCACCCAAGTCGTCGTAGCCCACGTCGCCGCTGGGCGCCGCCATCAGCGCTGCCAGCACCGCCGCGTCGAAGGTGTTGCGATCCGTCTCTGGAAGCGACTTGCGCACGGACCATAGCCCGCCCGAGAAGAAGTTGGAGTCCTCGTGCACCTCGCCGGTGAGAGACTCGGGGCACGTCGCCTTGTTGTCCAAGGTGCGGATCACCCCGCCGTAGCCGGCGGACACGTTCTTCGCCGCGTACTCGCCCACGTTCGGGTCGCCGGTGATGGCACTCGAGAAGTAGTCCGCCAGGCCCTCGTTCATGGCGCCGGGCGAGACCGACGAGCCCCACTGATCGAGGTGCCAGTGGCTCACGAAGTCGATGGTGCGGTTGGCCATCGCGTGGCCGAACTCGTGGTAGACCACATCGCCATCGTAGGAAAAATCGGCGAAGGTGCCCTGGCCGAACCACAGCCCTTGCCCGTCCGGGCCAAAGCCACCACCGAAGGGATTCTCCGGCGTGAAGAAGGCGTTGTCGTACGGCTCCAGATCCAGAGTCGTGTCCTTCATCTTCTTGTAGTTGCCGCTGGAGTACCCGGCGGGCATCCGTAGGTTCACGATCGCTGGGATCGGCACGGCATCCAGCTGGGGCATGCCCAGTTGCTCGAAGAAGTCGTACACCACCGTCAGGTGGTAGAACATGCTGACTTCCGCGTATTCGTCCTCTTTCAGCGTGTCGCCGGTGTACGTGTAGGGGAAGTCTCCCTGGGCATTCGCAACGGCGTGCTGCTCCATCTCGCAGGCGTGGATGGAGAACTGACCACCGGACAGGGTGTGCTTGTCGATGCAGTTCTGCACCGTGATGCGGGGCCCCGTCAGGGTGGTCGCTCCTTGAGGAAGATCCACCAGCTGCACCATTTCGGTCTGCGGCGTGGTCACCGGGTTCTGCGCGTGGACGGTAGCCTCGCGGTCGAACACCACCGCGTCGTACATCATCGCCACCTTGCCGGTTCGCGCGTCCACCATCACCACGGGCGCTGACGGCAAGTTCGCTACGTTGCCGCGGTACAGGCCCCACACCAGGCGCGCCGTCGACCCCGTGGGCAGCCACACCAGACGGGCATCCTTGGCCGTGAAGCCGGACACCTTGCTCGCTGCTTGCGCCGCGCTCACGAGCGGCGTGGTGTCCGAAGGAAAGTCACGCACCAGGCTCACGGCCGCGAAGGATCGACTTCCCGAGACGACGCTGGCGCCGCGCCCCATGACCGGGATGCCGGCGTGGCGCTGCTGGAAGCGATACACGCTGCGTCCGTCCGCAGTCTGCATCACGGGAGTCGGAACCAAAGTTGCCGTGCTCGCATCCACGAAGCGCGCGCTCAACGCAGAACGTGCGGAGGTCGCAGTGGTGATCGATCCCAGAGCGTGTGCGATCTCGGTGCGGGCTTGCGCGGAAGCGTTGGTCGACAGCGTCAGCCCGGCGAGCAGTCCGAGGCCTGTGAGTGCGCGGAGCGTGGTCTTCACGGTGCTCCCCTTGGCGGTGTGGGTGGAGGTGTGGGCCGGAAGCGTTTCCCACCACGCCCCTCCATGCAACCGGTGGAATCTTCCGTCCCAGCCGCAGCAGTAGACCCGCAAATTCGTGCCAGTTTTTCGGGCTTCTCGATCTTTTTGGAAACTTCGGGCCCCGCCCTCGTGTCAATTCACAGCGAAACCGAACGACACGCCGCGAGCGCAGCGGGGCCCGACACGCGGGCCAGCGCTCTTGTCACCCGGGCGTGCACCACCCCCAACCCGGCATCTGCCAGGAGAGAACCGTCATGGCCCAGCTCCATCTCGATAGTCCCTTTTTCGTTCCCAACGCCGCGACCAACCCGTTCCGTCCCGTCGCTCGCACCGTGGAGCCGGAGCTGGAGGGCCCGTCGACCTACGCGATGGTGCAGAACGGTCCTCCCGTCGCCGCGAGCGAGGTCGAACAGATCGGCGCCACTGCCATCGAGGTGATGTTGCTGTGGGGCGACAACGTGCTGCACGTCGAGCACCTCTCTCCCCCGCGTCCGTTTCACCTGGGTGAAGCCGGCGACTACGAGATGCCGGCGGAGCGCCTGGGCGCGACCCGCGCACCTCTCGTCGTCATGGACTCCGGCGAGCCGCGCGTCGTCGTTCCCGCCGGCGCCACGTTGACCATCAACGGTTCGTCAATCCCCGAGACCAGCGCGGCGCCCGTGGCCGAGCTCGTGGGTGCCAAGAGCTACCCGCTGCCCGAGGGCGCGAGCTTCGAGATCGCGATGGGCGACCTGATCTGTCGCGTGGGCGCCACGGCCGCCGGCAAGCGCGCCAAGCGTAGCTTCTTCGCCACCGACGACCGCTCCACGGGGCTGTACTTCGGTCTGTCCACCTTGGCGGCGGCCGCCATGGTCGCCGCTGCGGCGTTCTTCGTGCCGCCCATGGGCCTGACGGACGACGAGGGCTTGGACCAGGATCGCATCTTGGCGATCCAGCAGTACCTGTCGGCGTCCGCCGAGCGCGAGCGCACCCAGCAAGATACGCAAGACGTTGCCGACGACGCCAACAAGGGCACGGGTGAGGTCGGCGAGGCCGCCAAGGGCGAGAGCGGCAAGATGGGCAAGGTCAACGCCGCCAACACGAACAAGCGTGTCGGCGTGAAGGGTCCGAAGGACAACACCGATCCGCACCTGGCCCGCGAGGCCGCCCTGAGGGAAGCCTCGAACTTCGGCCTGATCGGCATCCTGAACCAGGCATCCGGCGATCCCAACGCGCCCACCGTACCGTGGGGCCGCGCCGATTCCTCCGGCACCGACGACATGAGCGCCCTCGGCAACATGTGGGGTGACGACATCGGCGAGAGCGGCGGCACCGGCGGCCTGGGCCTGTCGGGTCTCGGTCTCGGTGGCGGCGGCCGCGGCGAAGGCATCGGCATGGGCATGGTCGGCACTTGCGGCTCCGCGGTGTGCTCTGGTCTCGAGCACGGCTTCGGCTCCTCGAACGGCCTGGCCGGCGGCGACCACAAGCCCAAGGCCCCGCAGGTCCGCCTCGGCAACACCGAGGTCACCAGCGGCACGCTGCCCGCCGAGGTCATCCAGCGCATCGTGCGGCAGAACTTCGGTCGCTTCCGCATGTGCTACGAGAACGGCCTCAAGAGCAACCCGAACCTTGCCGGTCGCGTCGCCGTACGCTTCGTCATCAACCGCGATGGCGCCGTCACCCAGGCCAGCAACGGCGGCAGCGACTTGCCCGACAGCGGCGTGGTCGGCTGCGTGGTCAGCGCCTACTACGGGCTCAGCTTCCCGGCGCCGAAAGACGGCATCGTCACCGTGAACTATCCCATCATGTTCTCGCCCGGTAGCTGAGCGAGCCCTTTCACCCCCGCGGCCATCGAGATCCCCTCGGTGGCCGCATTTCTTTTGGGCTCTCCTCACACATTCGTGGGTACCCGAGCGCGATGAGGAGGGCTCAGAGGGACGTGCCATTCGACTGGGTCATGGTTTTTCTGGTCCGGCGCGGCAAAAGGCCGAAGCGTCCCCTCTGCGCGGAAGACGTTCGCCAGTGAAGGCCGGCGAGCTCAGCGCGGGGTGAGTCTGCGCAGGGCCTCGCGGATCAGCTGGTCCAAGGGCAAGCGTTCGGCCTCTGTGCCGAGTGCCGCGACCACGCGTTCAGAGCGCGGGATGCTTCAGAAATCGAAGCTGAACCGAAACGCCCTCAGCGCGCGCGGACGTGCGCCCCTGCGCGCATCGTGACGCGAGACGCAGTGGCGAGGCATTGCGCGCCCGAAATCCTGTCTACTGAATTCGACATCGCGTCGCGACTTTCTTCGGGGGGCTCACGCCACGCGCTGCGCGGGTTCCATTCGCTGGCGAAGGTTGTTGGTCCGCCGCGGGACCTCACGTCACGCCCTTTCGCCTCTTGGGCCACAAGAAGAACGCCGCGAGCAGCGTGCACAGCCCCGTCGCGGCGAACAGCGGAACGGCTTCCTGATGTCGAGCCTCGGGGACGTCCGGAACCACTTCGTTGGGGTCCTTCGGATCGTAGCGAATCTGGACCTTCGCACCAACCGCCGCCGGTGCGTCGCAGTAGTTGGATTCGGCTTGCACGCCGCGCCCGTCGATATCCCAGGAATAGACGGGACACTCGGATTGGGTGTGGTTCGAACCCTCGTAGTGATGCAGCCGCACCACGGTCGCGGTTGCCGTCGCCGTCATGGTGTCGGGGCTGGTCCAACGGTACAGCCCGTAGCCGACCAGCGCGCCGGGGCCCAGGAGGAAGAACAGTCCGCCGATCACGAGTCGCGGGAGGTCTTTGGCGGTGAGGTGCACTCTCTGCTTCGCGTTGAAGACGTCGTCGACGCTATGGGACGCCCGAATGCGGGTCAACCGACACCATCGTGCATTTTTCAGCGACAATCACCCGGTGGACGACGAGGTCGAACGCCTGAAGCAGCTGCTCCAGGGCACCCTCGCTCCGGAGGAGCGAGGGACGCTCGAAACCGAGCTGACCGAGCGTCCCGCGCTGCGCCGCAAGCTCGCGGACTTGGCCATCGCTCAGGACGCCAAGGGCTGGGAGCAGACGGCGCGTGTCTCCCACGCGTTACCGCGACCGGAGGCGGCATTCGTGGAGGGCGTCGACGTCGGCGCCACCCTGGGACAGGGCGGCATGGCCATCGTCCGCATCGGGCGTCAGCTCAAGCTGGACCGCCCGGTCGCGGTCAAGACGCTGCGCGGCGATCGGCGCAGTGATGGTGACGTCGCTCGCTTGCTTCGGGAGGCGCGCATCACCGGGCGTCTCGAGCACCCGAACATCGTGCCGGTTCACGACATCGTCCGCGGGGAAGACGACGTTCCACAGGTCGTGCTCAAGCTGATCGAGGGCTACACCTGGACCGAGCTGATGCGCGACCAGGATCGCGTGGAGATGCTCTTTGGCGCGACCGACCTGTTGGAGTGGAACCTCGACGTGCTGATGTCCGTGACCCGCGCTCTCTCCTTCGCCCACAGCCGCGGTGTCATCCACCGCGACGTGAAACCCGCGAACGTCATGTTGGGCTCGTTCGGTGAGGTGTATCTGCTCGATTGGGGCATCGCACGAGACCTCGACGATCCGATCGAAGAGATGGAAGAGCTCGAGCTGGCGGGCACTACCGGCTACATGGCACCGGAGCAGTTGCCCGGCCGCACCGCGCCGCTAGGACCGTGGACCGACACCTACCTGCTCGGCGCGACGCTCTATCACGTGCTCGCGGGGCGGCCGCCCCACTCCGGCGTTCCTCTGGAAGAGCGCGTTCTCGGCGAAACGACCGTGGCGCCGTTGCCGGACGACGTGCCGGCGGAGCTGCGCCGCATCGCCGCTCGGGCGCTCGAGCCGGATCCGAAGCAGCGGACTCAGCGGCCCGAGGAGCTGCGGCTGGCCGTCGCCACCTTCCTACAACACCGCTCGGCGCTCCGTCTCGTGGAGCGGGGCGAGCGGGAGCAAGCTGCCGCGGAGCGCGCGCAACAGGTCGGGGACGATAGCGAGTGGGAACGCGCCGTGGTCTCGGCGGAGCTGTCCTACCGGGCTGCCCTCGACGACTGGAAAGACTGCGAGGCCGCCAGCCGAGGCCTCGACCAGCTCACCGTCGCTCGTATCGAACGCGCTCTGGCGGGCGACGATCCGCTCGCCGCCCGGCGCTTGGTCGAATCCCACGCCGGGCTCTCGGAGGAGCTCGTGGCGCGGGTGGAGACCGCCTGCACGCTGGCCGCGAACGAGGAAGGCCGACTCCGCCGCATCGTCACGGATCTGGATCGCGGCTTTGGCTACAAGGCCCGCGGCGTGTTGGGAGCGCTGTTCGGGCTCATCTGGGTCGTGTTCTGGTGCGTCGTCGCGTTCCGGCCACCGAAGACCGTCGCCGTGCTCGTTGGCTTCACTGCGACCGTCACCGTGGTGGGCGTGACGGTCGTCCTGACCCGCGCCAAGGAGCTCCTGGCCAGTCGCCTGAACCGGCACAGCATGTTCGTGGTGCTGGCCGGTCTGATCGCCGGCATGGTCTGGTGCATCGGGGCCAGCCTGCTAGGGCTCGAGATGCGCGTCGTCGTCATCGGCATCTTGCTGGTGTCCGCCATGTTCACGAGCGGCATGGCCACGCTGATGGACCCCTGGGGCACCGTCTCGGCCGTAGGCTTCACCTTGTGCTTCCTGGCGGCGTGCTATCGCCCGGCGTGGACGCCGTGGGCGGTCGTCGTGGGAAATGTCGTGCTGATCGTGAATCAGATCGCGCTCAGCATCCTCCGCCCTCGCATCGGCTTCGAGAAAATGCCGAAGGTGCGCCTCCGCGGCCGCGCCGCGAAGCGCTGACGCGGACGTTCTCCGTTCCTCTGGATGTTGGCTCGCCGCGAGCCCGTTGAGGACCCCCACCTCCTCGAGCATCGCAGAGCTCCGGGTTCGTTCAACGGTGAGCCTTGGCCCAGCTCACCAACGCTCGGAGCTTGCCCGACGACCTGAGGGACTCGAGGTCCAGACCAAAGCGCAGCACCAACTACGACGCCCTCCCGACGAATGCTCTCGTCCTACAGCTCCTCGGCTCCGAAGGTGTCGCAGCGTGTCGGATCGCCGGATTCCATGCCGCGTTGGAACCAGCGCACGCGCTGTGCGCTGGTGCCGTGGGAGAAGCTCTCGGGATTGACGCGCCCGCGCGCGCGACGCTGCAAGGTGTCGTCGCCGATGGCGGCGGCGGCTCCCAACGCCTCCTCCACGTCGCCCACCTCCAGCAAGCCCTTGCCCTTTGCGTAGGCACCCCACACGCCCGCGTAGCAGTCCGCCTGGAGCTCCAGGCGCACCGAGCTACCTGTCGGACCTTCGTCCTTGCCGCCGCCGGCCACGCGCTTGGAGGTGCCGAGCAGGTTCTGTACGTGGTGGCCGATCTCGTGAGCGATGACATAGCCCTTGGCGAAGTCCCCCTCGGCCCCGAGCTTCTTCTGCAGCGCGTCCAAGAAGTCCAAGTCCACGTAGGCCTGGCTGTCTCCGGGGCAATAGAAAGGACCCACGGCAGCCTTCTGAAAGCCACACGCGCTCTGTACTGCGTCGCGGAACAGCACCAAGGTGGGCGCGCGATAGGGCTTGCCGAGCTTGGGCAGCGCTTGGCCCCAGGCGTCTTCGGTGGTGGCCAGGATCTTGCGGGCGAAGATCGCTTCGGGATCGTTCGGATCCGCGGGAGCGCTCTGAGTCGTCGGCGTCGCCTCGCCGGACACGTTCGACAGTAGCTCCAGGGGGTTCTTACCGGTGACGACGGCGAGCACGAGCACGATCAGCACCGTGGTGCCCGACAGCGCGACGGCGCCCTTCTTGGCGGGGCTCCCGCGCCGATCTTGGACGTTGTCGCTCTCCCGTACGCCGCCGAGCTTCATGAGCGCGGTCTACAGCCGCCGGTGGGCAGCGGCAATCCGGGCCTGACCACCACCCTTTTGGCGGGAAGCCAATCGCGGTACGCAGGTCGGAATGTCGTTTCGCACCGTCCTGTCCAGCGCGCTGTTTCTTCTCGTCGGCTGCGGAGGGGCAGCACCGCCACCCGCGGTGAAGGCACCGACCCAGGCCACGAAACAGGGCGAGGAACCGGAGGCGAAGACGACGAAGGGGAAGCTCGCGCAGCTGCTGTCGCAAATCCCCCCGGCGGCTCCCGTCCTCGACGCACTGCCGGTCAAGGCCCGGGCGGATCTCGAGTCCCTCAGCAAGGCCCTTGGACCCGAGGCCAAGGCGCAGGTGCTTTCGGTCCAGGGGGCAGAGGTACGCCCCCTCCTGCACTTGGCCCTCGGCGGCAGCTCACCGCAGGCGTACCTCGCTCTCGGCAGCACCCGGCGCGGAGCCGACGAGCTCTTGGGTCTGCAGCTTCCCGAAGACGCCGCGGGTTGGAAGCAGCTGGTGGAGGCGACTCGAGAGATCGGACTTCGCGCAGCGGCACAGTGGCTGCGCGGCCGCGGAGACGACGTGAAGAACCGATTCACGGTGGAGCTCGCGGAAGGCATCGACCACGCGGCGACCACCCTGGACCGCGACGACCTTCGACGTCTCGCTCGACGTGCTGCGGTGGAGGCGGAGCCGACGCCCACGCGGTGGATCGCCGTAGTCAACGCGGAGGCGTGGATGCTGCACGTGGATGCCGCGAAGCAGGCCCTGGCGCAGGTGAAGGCTGGCGATCCGGCGCTGGCCGACGCCATCATCGGCGCCAAGAAGTCCATCGCCCGTGCCGAGCGCGCACTGAAGAAGCCGAGCACTTTGGATGAGGCCATCGACGTGGCGCGGGCCTATCTGGCTTTGGGGCTCACGGACGAAGCACAGAAAGTGCTCGAACCCTACCGCGACAAGGCGAGCAGCCATTTGGCTCTGTCCGCCACGCTCGCCGTAGCTGAGGTGGGCGGTGGCATCTGCCCGCGGCTCGTGGGCGTGGTGGCCAACGAGCTCTTGTGCGCTCACTCCTGGAACGGACTTGCTGCGGCCAAGAAGTACACGGACCTGATGAAGAAGGCTTGGACCGCCGGCCAGGGTCGGGACGAGCAGGCGATGGAAGCGTACATCGGTCTCGTCTACGTGGTGCCGTGGATCTACGCGGCCATGATCTCGACGGGACAGGATCGCGCGGCGTTGGCGGAGTCCTTCAAGCGGCGCATCGGCGAGCTGGTCGTTGCGAGCAAGGACGCCGTGAAGGTGAGCCCGAGCTTCGAAGGCTTGTCGCTGTTCGTGGATACCCTCGCAGCGGCCCTGGCCGCCGCAGAGCGCAAAGGCAAGGACGAACGCGTCGTCGTGAAGAAAGAGACACAGGACGCGCTCTTGGCCCGCGCTCGACAGCTGACCAAGACACGCCCGAACGATCGCTTCACCCACGCTGGCGTGCTCGCGGTAGCCGCCATGCTGGCGCAGGAGCAGGACATGCTGCCCTTGGTGGACGCGCTGCCCGACGACATGAACGCTCACGATCGGCTGATCAAGCAGGTGCTCCGCGTGTGGTCCGCCGTGGGCGCGCGCAAGGCTCCGCTAGCCAGTGACGCCGCCGGTGACATCGCGCAGCTCTTGCCCGACGAGAAGTCCAAGCCCCTGGAGCGAGCCAAGCTGGTGCTGATCTTGGCGGAGAGCGAAGCGGCGGTCACGCACGACGCACGCTCTCAGGCGATCCTCTCCAAGGTCGCTTCGCAGCTCCTCGCGGAGGGCGTGCCGGCGGAGCTCCGGCTGCGGGCCGTGGCCGATCGCGCGGGGGTGCTCGCGGACCAAGGGGACCCCGGCGCGGCGGCGGACTTGTTGGAGAAGGTGGTGTCGACGGCGGCGCCGACCATTGCCTCCACCACCGACAAGGACCTCTTCTTCGTGACCCGGGCGTATTTGTTCGCGCTTCGAGGCATGAGCACCAAAGGCGATGAGCGCGTGGAATACCGGGACAAGCTCCAGGCGTTGCTCGAGAGCCCGGACGCGGACGAGGCGCCGGCCAGCTTGGATTTGTTCGCCAAGCTGTGGCTCCGGGAGCTGAGCTATCAGATCGAGGTGGAGCGTTGCGGCACGTTGAAGGTGTGCGCAGATCGTGCCGCGACGAAGCGGAAGATGCCGGAGAAAGAGATCGTGGATCGCATCGGCGCGCAATCCGCGACGCTGCTGCAGCACGGCGTCGTGCCCGCGGGGACGTTGAACCTGTCGTTCAATTTCTCGGCGACCTCGGGACTGGAACCGCTGGTAGGCTTCGAGCCGCGCATCCTGGCCTTGCCGGCTCCTGCCTGGGCACTGAAGTGACGGCGGGGCGCGACGGGGATCGCGCCGGACCAACATCCATGAAGAAGAGCACGATAGTGGCGGTGCTGTTCGCCATGTTGGGCATCGCCGGCTGCCGCGACAAATCGAAGGCTCCGGTCCCCGCAGCATCCGCGTCTGCTTCCGTGAAGCCTTCTGCCGACGTGGTGTCCGAAGCGAGCGAGGCAGCACCGGAGGTGGACGCTGGGCCCAGCGTGGTGGCCTCCGGCAAGGTGGACGGCAACGCACTGGTGGAGCGCCACTTGCCCGCGCTCCAGAAGATGTCGCCGGTGACGGTGCTCTTGGGAAAGTCACCCTTGGAGCTGGGCGAGGCGATTTGTCAGGCGGTGGTGCCCAAGCGGCGTTGGGACACGCCGGTGCTGCTCAAGCCGAACCTGTGCGGCTTCGACGGCATTCGGGATCCGGACAAGACCAAGGGGGACGACGGATTCGTGGGGCGCACCACCCACGTGGACTTCACCCGCGGCGTGATCCACTGCCTGAAGAAACGAGGTTTGTCGAAGATCACCATCGCCGAGGGGTGCGGCATCTCCCACGACTATTGGGAGCAGGTGGCCAGCCGCACCGGCTACACGGCGATGGCCAAGGAAGAGCACGTGGCGCTGGTGGCGCTCGATGACGATGGCGTGTTCGACGTGCAGGGCGACAAGCCCGGCCTGCCCATGGCCATCACCGGCATCGCCAAGAGCCACGTGCCCTCGCTGTTGATGCCCAAGATCCTGGCGGAGCACCTGGATCACGGACTTTACATCTCGCTGCCCAAGATCAAGGCGCACCGCTACTCCGTCACCTCCATGGCCATCAAGGGCATGCAAGGGACGGTGATGCGCAGCGACGCGCGGCCCGCGTACCGGCAGAAGTACCGCATGCACGCGGAGCTGAACGCGATCATCAAGGAGCACAAGGCGGCGCGCAAAGCGGCCAAGGAAGGAGACGCGGCGCCGCCGCCGGAGGATCCGATGGAGCGCCGCAAGGCCTACGTCGCGTCCTTGCGAGCCTTTGCCGAGCGCATGGTGGACGTGCTGCAGCTGGAGACGCCCGACGTGGTGCTCGCGGACGGAGCGCCGGCGATGGGCGGTGACGGTTTCTGGAAGCTGTATCCCACGGCGGAGATGCTCGCCGTGGGCGGCGAGAACCCCGTGCTCGTGGACCGCGTGGGGGCCGAGATCTTGGGCCTGTGGAAGAACGATCGACTGAAGAACGAGCTCCTCGGTTTCGATACCTCACCGCTGATCCGCATTGCGGAGAAGCGCTTCGGTCTGAAGCTGGACGAGACTCGGGTCACGGGCAACGGTGCCGGGCTCATCGGCAAGCCGCGCCCGACGCACTACGTGTCGATGGATCGCTTCTCGATCCACTCCGACACCACGCCGGCCTGGTCGCCCATCTCGCTGTCCGTCGCCCCGATCACGGCGTCCACGGCAAAGGAGAAGCCGACGGCCCACGCCGCCGCGCTGAAGGGCGACACCATCGCCGTGGACGGCAAGCTGGACGATGCCGCCTGGCAGCGCGCCACCCCCGTGAGCTTTTCCACGGATTGGTCGGGCAAGCCCACCAGCACCAAGACCCGCACGCGTTTCTTGTGGTCGAAGGACGCCTTGTACGTCGCCTACGAGATCGAAGGCACCGGCCTCCACACGGATCACGCAAAGCCCGTGACCCAAGAGCGCGAGTACTTGTTCCGGGAAGACTGCGTGGAGCTGTTCTTGGGCCACGACGCGAGCGAGCCGCGTCACTACCTGGAAGTGGAGCTCGGCCCCTTCGGTCACTTCCTGGACATCGACGTGCACCTCGGCAAGAAGCACGACCAGAGCTGGTCCAGCGGTCTGACGGTGAAGACCACCCAGGACCCGGCGCGGCACACGGCCATCATCGAGGCGCGGCTCAGCGCGCCGGAGATCCAGAAGCTCTTGAGAGCCGGCGCGAAGATCCCGCTCGGCTTGTTCCGCGTGGAAGCGACCAAGCCGAAGCAGTACTTGGCCTGGAGCCCCACGCGCACGGCGAAGCCGAACTTCCACGTCCCCGAAGCCTTCGGCCAGCTGCTGCTGGATTGATCACGGACACAGCGCGGTCGCGCAGTCCGGCCAAGTGGGCTCCGGATTCGCCGAGCCCGTGATGCGACACGGCGTGGCTTGACACGTCGCCAGCGTACCCCCCGAGAACACCTGTTGCGGAGCGCAGCTTTGGGCGGCGTCGGTGCCCAGGCTCGCGCCCACCAGCTCGTGGCTCGTGGCGTCGAAAGTGAGCGTGGGCGCGGCGGTCCCGGCCTTGGGTGCAGCTTGCACGGTGAGCGTGTCCGCGCAGCTGACGAGGCCCCACACGGTGTCGGGCTTGGCGCACACCTCCGAAAGGTAGTCGTCGTAGCTTCCTTGGAAGCACGAGAACTGCGTGCAGAAGCAGGCGAGCCCCTGAGCGCTCGCCCCGTAGCTCGCGCCTTGGGCGCAGGTGCAGCCCTTGATCTCGGGTTCGTCGCTCGACGACGAGCCGCAGGACATCAACGCCAGCGCCAGGACCATTGCCCACCCCGATTGCATGCGCAGAGTTTAGCACCTTGCGGTGCGTCCGGCGCGCCACTACCGAGAGCACATGATCCGCGCCCTGGTGACCTTGGCTCTCGGCCTGTCGGCGTGCACCCCGGCGCCGGCTTCCCCGCCGGTGTTGCCGGACAACACCCCCGTGACGCCGAACGAAGCTCCGGTGCACTTCGTCCCGGGCCCGTTGGTGGTCGAGCCCAAGCTCCCCGCGGAAGTGTCGGGCTGGGCCGGCATCGGCATGTACGAAAACCTGATCGCGTCGGGTTTCTCCGCGGATTCCAAGCTGTTTGCGAATTGCCACGTGGCCGAAGGTCAAGGCCTGCAAAAGACCTGTGAGCTCCTCGATAGCGGCCACCACGTGGCCCGCAGCGTCACCTCCAGCGTGGATTACGGCGACGGCCATCCGAGCAAGGACGACCCCGAGATCCAGAAGCAGCTCGCTGCGCTGGGCGTGCCCGCGGCGGAAGCACTGTTTCGCTATGCCGAGGACCTCGTGATCGTGTGGGAGACCCCGGACGAGAGCGAGCTCGACTTCGCGCTGAAGGAGAAGGCCACGGGTGTGGAGACCCCCGTGGCGCGCTTTCAGCGCGACGACGGCATGAGCCTCGCGCCCGAGCGCGTCGTGGTTTCGCCCAACGGCCATCGTCTCGCCTTCGTGAGCTACGTGATCGGCGGCCCGCCGCTCACCACCGCCGCCGAGATCGTGGACGCGGACGCCGCGGCAAAGAAGGCATACGAACACGCCGCCGCGGCAGCCTCGGGCGGCACCAAAGATCGCCTCCTCGCGCGGGCCAGGGCCATCTCCGGATCCTCGTAGTCTGGATGTTGGCTCGCCGCGGAAACGTCGCGCCGCGGACGTCTCACTTCCGCGCAGCCACGTCGATCACGCGCGGCGCACTGCGGTGGCCGGCGAGGTCCACCGCCACGATGGCCAGCTTCATCGGCCCTTCGTCGCGGGAGTCGAAGCTCCAGCCGTCGCACTCGAAGTAGCCGAAGCCGAGCAGCGGCGCGAGCTCGGGCTTGGCGTAGTACTTCGCCTCTTGCATCCGTGCGAACCCGGACGCCGGAGCCCGGAAGTCGAAGGCCCCGTCCTTCTGGGCGCGCCACACCTCGTAGCGGACGGGACCCGCGTCCTTCGCCGGCTGGGCGTTCACGAACACCGGAGGTCCTTCGAGGTAAGGGTCGAGCGTCACGATTCCGGGCGCACGTTTCGGTCGTTCTGGCCGGTAGGCGGACACGGGACCCGTCCAGGTCGGCGGGTCGCTGTCCGGACCCGCGCCCACGCGGAACGTTCCGGCGAAGAGCTCGGCCTCGGGACCCAGAGCGTGGATTTCGTAGCGCGAGCCCGGACGCAGGCTCTTCTGCGGCACCAGCTCGTACACGTCTCGTTCTTCGAACTTGCCGCGCTGCGCGCTCACCGTCACTCGGTCGATCGCCTTGCCCACGACGGGCGCGCTCCGAAGCTCGAAGCTCAGAGCCGGCGCGCTGCACGGGCCGTCCGGTGTGCAGCCTCCGAGCGTTCGCCACGCCTCGTACTCGACGGTCACCCACAGGTGCGTGTTGGTCGGGGCACGCACCAGCGGCCCAGGGAATACCTCGAAGGCGTGCGGCTTGCCGCAGGTCATCGCTCGCACGCCCGGCGCGAGGGCAATGCCCGCCACTGCCGCTAGCTTCGCTGCCCACCTCACCGGTACCATCCAGCGTGATGATACAACGGGGACTCCTGGCGCTGGTGCTGGTGTCGTGTGCCGCTCCTCCCGCGCCACGAGCGCCCACGGTGCAAGTGCCGAAAGGCGCTTCGCTGCCGCCGACCAAGGAACCGCAGCGGAGCCTGAGCCTGGAGCTGGTGAGCGAGGCCGGGGAGTACCTGGGCAAGGCTCCGAGGATCGAAGAGCGTTTTGCGACGTGCGGCACCCCGAGCGAAGGTTGGGCGCTCCTCCGCTGGGAAGAGCCAGGGAAGATCGAGGTCGTGGAGTCCGCGTCCCTGAGCTCGACCTTCCTCGGCTGCCTGCTGGAAGAGGCGCGTGCGGTGCCCGGCGCCGACCGCCCCACGTACCCGTCGAGCTACCTTTTGTACGTGCGCATTGGCTGAGAAAGACGTGATACCCTCGCTCCCATGTCGCTAGAGCTACCGGCCGAGTCGTTCATCGCAATTGCTGCCGTGGGTTGGGCCGACGGTTGGATGCGCAAGGCGGAGGCCGAAGGGCTGATGCGCGCCGCGCAGGCGTGCGGTGTGGAGGGGGAAGCGCTGAGCCGCGTGGAAGAGGCAGTGAAGAGCGGCTCGAAGATCGCCGACGTGGACGTGAGCGCCATGAGCGGTTGGCAGCGGGCGCTCACGTACTCCATCGCGTGCTGGCTTGCGCGCTTGGACGGCGTGGTCAACTCCGAGGAGCTGGCGCACTTGAAGGAGCTCGGCGGCGTGCTGGATCTACCGCAGCCCAAGCTCGACGCGGCCGGTTCCGCCGCCTTCGACATCGCCATGCTGCCCGGCGGTCATCGGCCCGAGAAGTTCGACTTCGACGCCCTCGCGGAGCGCTTGAAGGTGAAGCTGCCGTCCCTCGTGGGTAGCTGAGACGATCCGTTCGGTTCCGCGGCGAACCAACAAAAAAACCACGAGAAGCCGACGGGGTCTGACCTCAGTCCGGTCCCCATCCCACGCGATGCCAGGGGCCGAGGCTGCAGCCGGTCTCCACGCAGCGGAAGAAGCCGCTCTTGGGCGCGCCGCCGGGGGGAGCCGGCACGTCGGTGAAGGTTTCGCCGCCATCGAGGGTCTCGCGCAGCTCTCCGGATTTCGAGATGAGCAGCGCCCGATCGTGGATGCTGGCCATGCGTCCTTCCAGCTGCTCGCCGGTGACGCTGTCGTCTGGGTGGATCTCGAGCACGCCGGGGGAATCACCGGCGATCAGGAAGCGCAGCGTGCCGTCGTGAATGCCGAGGGCGTCCCAGCGGATCCCCCCCTTGGCCCACTTGGGAAACCGGTTCGCGTCGATGCGGCGTACCTTCTTCTGTCCCGAGTCGGTTACGATCAGATCGCCGTTTCCGTTCATCCAACCGAAGCGATACACGGCGCCGTTTTCCGCCGCGGTGCTCACGTTGAAGGGAACCTTGGACAAGAGCTTCTGCGGATCCGGCGGTGCGGGCACGTCGACCCAGGTGCCGTCGCTCTTGCGCAGGCAAGCGGCCCCGGGGACGTTCGAGCCGTCGCAACGCTTGGGCAGCGCGAGGGGTGCGCCGGAGGGCGGATCGCCGAAGTCTTGGGTGTAGGTGCCCTTGAAGCTCCGCTCCACGGTCGGCTTTTCCGTGGTCGACTCGATGCGCATCAAGGTCATGGCCGGGCCGTCGTTGCAGCCGATGAACGCCGGCGTCCCTCCGCGGATCGGAAAGCAGTTCTCGTGTCCGGCAAACGCACCTTGGATCGTGTTCGTGATCGCTCCGGTGCGTCCATCGAGCACCAGTAGGTCTTCGCCCTTCACGGCCAAAGCCGTTTCGGCGTCCATGGCGGTGACCAACGGGTCGAGCAGACGCTCCGCTGCCGACGGTTCGGGCGGCGGCCGCGAGAAGTCCGGCCACGGCTCCTGGAACGCATCCACGTTGTCGCTCACCGTCATGCCGGGCTCGTTCGGACGCGGCACCAAATGTCCGTCGGCGTCCAGACGTTCGCTCCCGCCTTTGGAGCTGACGACGATGCCCTTGCCGTCGTAGCCGAGGTACTGCACGCCGCTGGCCGGGCTCTTCTTGAATGGCTGGCCATGGGCCGTCGAAACGTACAAATCGCCGGTTTTGCTCACGGCGGCGACGACGCCTTTGGGCGTGCCGAACAGCATGACCATGTCCTTCACCGGAGGCGCGATCTTTTCTCCGTTGGGCAGTGCATACAGAGCGCCTTCCACGAAGACCTGACTGCGGCCCACGCCGATGCGCGCTTCGCTGCTCGCGCGCCGGGTGATCAGACGAGGTGCGGCTTCGAAGGCGGAAGCGAAGTACACGTGGCTGTCACTCGTGAACAGCACACCGCCTCCCAAGAGCTCGGGTACGCGTACGGGGCGCCCCAGGCCGGGTAGCGGCTTTTCATCCAGCACCGTGGCCTCGCCGTCGCTGATCAGAATGCGCCGACCGGCGACGACGGCGGCTTGCTTGCCGTTGTCGAAGTGCCGGAAGATGTCTCCCGGCACCCAGCGGGAGAGCTTCTGGGGTGGCAGCGAGGGCGCTGGGACGTCGGGGGCGGAGGTCGGCGTGGCGCTGGGGATGGGCGTCGCGGGGGCTGGGGGCGGCGCGCCGCCGCAGCCGCTGAGCAGGGTCGCGCCAAGCAGAGCTCGGAACTTCATTCCACGGATGCTACCCCCGCGGAGCGCGCTTCTTCCACGGCGCGAACGAGCTGCGACGGGTGGAAGGGCTTTTGCAGCAATCGCGCGCCGGGCGGCAGCTCCACCTCCGCGCCGGAGTAGCCGGACATGTAGACGAAGGCGACGTCGATGCGCTCCTGGATCTCCTGTGCCAGCTCCGGCCCCGACATTCCAGGCAAGATCACGTCGCACACCACGACGTGAGGCCGTCTGCCGGCGTCGATCTCGGCCAAGGCGACCTCGGGCCCGGCGGCTTGCACCACTCGGCAGCCCGAGCGCTCCAGCATCCGACACAGGACCTTGCGAATGATGGGGTCGTCTTCCACCAACAGCACCATGAGGTCCTCGCTCGAAGGAGCCTCGTGCACCGGCTCGCTGCGATCCCGCGTCACGGGCTGCGTGGTGGCTCGCAGCAGAACCGAGACCGTGGTGCCCTGTCCTTGCTTCGACTGGATGCGGACATGCCCGCCATAGGCGGTGACGATGGAGCTCACCGTTGCCAGCCCGAGCCCGGTGCCGCGATCCCCCTTGGTAGTGAAGAAGGGCTCGAGAGCGCGGCGTTGGATCTCTTCCGGCATGCCGACGCCCGCGTCGATCACCGACACGCTGACCCAGTCGAGCTTCTCGTACACGACGAGCTCGCTCGCGATGCGGATTTCGCCTCCACGCGGCATCGCGTCCCGCGCGTTGACCACCAGGTTCAGGAGTATCTGCTCGAGGTGAGTGGGATCCACCTCGATGCGACAGTCCTTGCCGAGCTCGGTGCCGAGCTGCCAGCGCTCACCGAGAAGACGCGACAAGAGCGGAGCGAGCTCGGAAATGGCACGCGCCACGTCCACCACGCGCGGCTCGGCGCTCTGGTGCTTGCTGATCGCAAGGAGCCGGCGGGTGAGCGCGGCGGCGCGCTCTGCGGCGTTCAAGATTTGTCGCAGGTCCTCGGCCACGCTTTCCGTGGGCGCAACGCTGTCTCGGGCCATGCTCGCGTAGCCCATGATGGCGCCGAGGAGGTTGTTGAAGTCGTGGGCGATGCCTCCCGCCATGGAGCCCACGGCCTCCACCTTCTGAGCCTGAATCAGCTGTTTCTGAAGCGCCTGGCGCTCGCTGCGATCGACCAGCATGGTCAGGGCGCCGACGATCTTGCCGTGGCCGTCGCGAATGGGCGCCCGCGACAGCGAAACCTCCACCAGGTTGCCGTCCTTGTGAAGGCGCTGTGCCTTTCGTCCCGAGAACGTCACACCGGACTGAATACGCTGGAGGAATCCGGGACGTTCGCTCTCCGACATGGGCGCGGGCTTGCCGACGATCTCGCCTTGCGACCAGCCCAAGAGCTTCTCCGCCGCCGGGTTCCAGAGCGTGACCACGCCATCGAGGTTCACGGAGTAGATGGCGATGGGAGACGCCAGCACCACGTCCTCGAAGGCACGGCGCTCGGCTTCGCGCTCGGTCACGTCCCTCAAGATTGCGAGATGGCGACCGGGTAGCACGTTGGCAGTGGCCTTGTACTCCAGGAGGGCGGTGCTTCCGTTCGGACGTCGAAGCCCCACGAGGTCGCTCTGCGCGCCGTCGTTCATGAACGCGGACCAACGCTCCGGCACGTCGTAGTCTGGTAGCGTGAAGTCGGAGATCTTCCGGCTCAACAGCTCTTGCCGCGTCACGCCGAAGATGCGACACGCGGCGGGGTTCGCCTCCAGGTAGCGTCCCTCGTCGTCGGCCAGCAGGATTGCGTCGCGCGCCCCTTCGAAGATGGCGCGTAACAAGAGCTCTGCGTCGGACTTGCGCAAAAGCTCCGCCCGGCATCGGGCGAGCTCCTCACGCAGGCGGCTGAGTTCCTCCCCGCTCACCCTTCCAGCCTACGCTTCGTCAGCGCGGCGGAAAAGAGAGCCGTACCGTCTCGAAACGAGGCACATACCAAGCAGAACTGCCGCGAACCATCTCGAAGAGCGCTGGCGAGATGCAGTGCGACAGCCGCATCCGGAGTCGTCCCCAGGGGACGCCGAGCCTTTGGCGAATCCGCCACCACCCCCGCCGCCATCTTGTGTGGGAATGGCTCCGCCATCGTCCCACCCCGCATCACTTCCACCTGCTCCGGCGGTCGCGACGGACTCGATCACGAGCTCCGGATGGGCGTTGGGAGATTCCTTGGAGTTGTAGCCGGAGCCGTCCACGTCCTTCGACGTGATGGCGAAAGAAACCAGGCCGTCGTGCTGCACGGCGGAGGTCACGTCGAAGGCGTAGACGCCGCCGACTGCCACCGCGCCGAGGCTGTCCAGAACGGCGGTTTCCACGGCGGGACGGTTGTCGTGGGAGAGCGTGGATTCCTGCCAGCTGTCGTCGAGCACCCGGTGGATGTCCCCACCACCGCCGGCGTTGAATGCCTCCAGGAACAGCTTGGCGCTCTTCACCTGCTGAACGCCCTGAACGTCGAAGCGCAAGAAGATGGTTCGGCCGTCGCCGCCTGCCCGAAGCTCGGGGTCGCTGCCGTGGGTGGCGCTGGGCGCCGCGGGCTCGCTCCAGGTGTCCGCCACCGGCTCGAAGGAGAGGCTCTGGGGGGCGCCGGCGCTGCCGCCGCTGCCGGCGTCGGCGACCGGCGTCGCGGTGCCGCTCACCTGCAGGTTCTTGTAGATGACGTCCTTCTGCGGGCCGTAGGTCCCCGGCGGTGCGTTGTCCGTGCCGATGAACACGTAGCGCAACCGCAGCGGCGTGCCGTGGTTGTGGGTCACCAGGGGCTGGCCGTCGAGGTAGGTGCTGACGTCACCGTTCAGCGACCACTTCACCTCGATGGTGTAGGTCTGGCTCGGGTCGATGAACCCCAGGGGTTTCATGACGCGCGTCTCGTCGCGGCCGGCCGGAGGTGGGTCGAAACCCGCGGTGCTGGACAGGAACTTGAACAGGTTGTCGTAGCTGGCTCCCGTGCGGATGTTCCAGAACGCGCCCTTGGGCACGTCGGCGTCGGACTGGTGTGGCGAGCCATGGGCCGCCTCGTACATGTTGATGATGTGCTGCTTGTCGAACTGGTGCTGGGCGCTGTCGCTGTTCGGGTTCCAGTTGGTCACCTGCACCGAAAGGGCGCCTTCGGTGAGCACCTTGCCCAGGTCCCACTGGATCTGCTGTCCCGCTTGCCACCCACCACCGCTGACGAACTGGCCGCCGCTCTGGGAGCCGGACGTGGATCCGTTCAGCGGGTCGTCCAACACCACCTGGGCCGCGGCGGTGTTCGAGACGCACACCACCGCGACGAGAGCCCCGAGTCCGAGCCGACGCATTTTGCGATCATACGCCCACCGGGAGAGGCGAGCATCCGGTAGTCTTTGGCTCATGAGGCGGGTGCTGATCGGGTTGTGCGTGGCAGCCGTGGTGCTGCTCGTCGTGGGGTTCGTGTTTCGGAGTCGGACCGCGACGCCGCCCGCGGTTGTGGAGCACGCGGAGCGAGCGAGCCAGGGAGACCAGCCGCTGTTCGCGCAGCGCAAGGGGCCGCCCACGGCACAGGTACTGGCCACCGCGCCGGAGCGAACCGTGCGGGACAAGAAGCGCCGGGACGAGCTGCGCGCGAGGATCTACCGTGCTTTCGGGCAAGCGCTCCCGGTGGAAGGAGATGCCGCGACGGGTATCGCGCCGAACCAACCCAAGCTCGGCAAGAAGTACGTCCAGAACCGGATCCGGGACGACTTCGTGCCCCTCGCCAAGGAGTGTTACGAGGCGGCGCTGGAGCGGAGCCCGGAGCTTTCGGGAACCATGGTGCTGGAGCTCACCATCGTGGGGGACCAGAGCGTGGGCGGCGTGGTGGACAGCGTGCGCCTGGCCGAGGAAAGCACCCTGGCGGACCCGGAGCTCAGCGAGTGCATGCGCCAGTCCATGATGAGCATGAGCTTCGTGCCCCCAGAGACGGGCGGCGTGACCACCGTGCGCTACCCGTTCGTGATGAACCAGAGCGACGCGGGCACTCAGGGGTAGATCGAGCGGCGGGTGAGGCGTCGGGCCTCTTCGCACAGGCGTGACAGCGCCAGCGCGTGAGCGCGCCCGGGGGCCACGTAGGCGTGAGCACCGAGGGCCTTGCGCAGTACGTTCTTGCTTTCCACGTCCAGATCCAAAAAGCCGCGTTCGAGCTGACTTCGGAGCTCCGGATCGAGGCGCGCGCTGGTGCAAATGCAGTCCGAGGGCACGCTCCCGGCGTTGACGATCACGTCCACCTCCGCGGCGTTGGCCTGGGCCAGCTCTTGCCATCCGGACTCCACGGCGGCACCGGCACCGCCCGAGAGGCGAGCGAAGGTGGCGCCGGCATCGGTCTCGCGACGAAGCACTGCCCGCGCGACCGCGTCGTGGGTGCCGAGGAAGCTCTGGCGGCCGAACAGGTTCTCCGGTGACAGGCCGTTGTCTCGGAGCCAGATGCAGGGAACCACGTAGCCGGAGGCGCTGCGTGCATCCACCCAGGCGACGTGCTTGTCCCGCAGATCTTGAACGCCGCGGATCCCCGAGTCCCGGCGCGCGAAGAGCACCGAGCGATAGGTAGCGGCGTTGTCTCGCTGGGAGAGCACCAACACGCGCGCCGAAGCGTCTTCCACGAGCTCGGCGGCGACGAGAGGCGGAGCCCACACCATCTCCACCGTCCCCTGACGAACGTTTCGGGCCAGGTCCGAGTAGGAAGGCGCGACTTGCGGATACACGATGACGCCCACGCGCCGGCTGAGCACCTCGCAGGCGTTCTTGAGCCAAGAGCGCCGCGCCGGATCCAACGTCACGACGCTGAACGCGACCGTTCCCTTCGCTGCTCGCCGCTGCACTGCTTCCCCTCTCCTCGACCCGCGAGTGTACCAGATGGTATGTCGCGATAGATGACTCGAACCGAGGTTCTTCTGGGATTGGCCATCGGACTCTTGTCGGCCTGTGGGGGCGCGCCCCCTGCGCCGAAGACGAGTGAAGCCCCGGCTGCCGTGGCAAGCGCGCCGGGCGAGACGGACGGTACTGCGGAAAACGGGGTGGAGGCCGTGGCCGAGGGCTCCGGCACGGTGATCAAGTTCCAGGTGCCTCCGGTGGGCGCCGTTCGAACGGATAGCCAGAGCTTCGACTTGGCCATGGACATGACCGTGAAGGGAAAGGGCAAGCCTCAGACCCAACACACGGTCGAGCAACGCAAGAGCGTGGTGCGGTCCACGGTGCTGGCGATCCAGGGCAAGGCCATCACCAAGAAGAAGGTGACCTACGAGAAGGACGAACGCGTGCAGATCGTGGGTGCTCGCACGCAATCGATGCCGAGCCCGCTGACGGGCAAGACCTACGTGCTGTCCCTGAAGGGCGGGAAGCTGCACATCGAGCGCGAGGACGGCGAGGCCGTGAGCGAGATGGAGGACAAGGCCATCCGCGTGCGGAATCAGAGCTTCGGAAAGCCCTCGCGCTTCGCCGCTTTCGTTCCGGAAAAACCCCTGGAGAGTGGGCAGACCTTCGAGCCGAATGCCGAGGCCCTGAGTGAGATGTTCGGGGGTGGCGACAAGCGCTTTGGCAGCGTGAAGTTCCGCTTCGAGGGGCGAGAAGGCGACCTGGCGCGCTTCTCGTTCACCCTGGTGATCACCGAGAAGTCCGGCGTCACCATGAAGTCGAAGGGGCACGTGCTCTTGCGGGTGGACACCGGCTGGCCCACGGAGATGGCGCTGGATGCCGACGTGAGCCTGAGCACACCCGGAAAGGCTCCGGGGGAATCCGTGTCGGGCACTGGCACCGCGCACATGGAAGTATCCGCGAGCTACGAAGGCTGATGTTTGTCGGGGCGGCGCGATACCCGTCGCGCCGCGGTCCGCGTCGGGGTTTACGCGCGCGGCGTCCGCGCTATGAACGATCCATGAGCCAGCGTCCCGAAAGCATTCCGCCCGGTACTCGCGGTCCCGGCTATCAGCGAGCTCCCGACCACCGCGTGGCGTTCCTGCCGTCCGCCAAGAAGGTCGTGGTGAAAGCAGGGGATCAGATCATCGCCGAGAGCACGGACGTCGTGATCCTCGAAGAAGCGAACTATCCGCCGCGCTACTACTTGGCGCGGAAAGACGTGAATGCGGAGCGCATCCAGCGCGTGGAGGGCAAGACCACGTTTTGCCCGTTCAAGGGCCTGGCCAGCTACTTTTCCGTGGTCGGTCCCGACGGCTCCATCGCGGATGCCGCTTGGAGCTACGAGCAGCCGTATCGCGAAGCGGAGATCCTCAGGGATCGCATCGCTTTCGATCGCGACAAGGTCAGCGAGGTCGTCTGACAAGCTCTTGGCGCGCGTGCCACTGCATTGTGCCTGGTTGAACCAATACCGTGCGTGACGACGTAGTCTCCCTCGACTAAGGCATCCGACTTCGGTGGCGCATCGTCGCCACGAGGGAAGGTTGTCATGAGCAGCGGACTCACGATCGTGGGCTCCGGGCATCATCTGCCCGGTCGTCCGATCACCAATCACGATCTCGCGCGGGTGATGGACACCAATGACGAGTGGATCCGCCAGCGCACGGGCATCGCGCAGCGACACTTCTGCCCCGAAGGGCAAGGGGTCTCGGATCTGGCGCTACCGGCGGCCCAAAAGGCCCTCGAGGGCGCCGGGCGCTCTGCGGAAGACATCGACTACATCTTGTTCAACACCATGACCCCGGATCACATGTTCCCGGGATCCGCTCCGCTGCTCGCGGAGCAGCTCGGTTGTCGTGGGGTGCCCGCCCTCGACCTGCGCGTGCAGTGCGCCGCCATGGTGTACAGCTTCCAGCTGGCCGACTCCCTGGTGAAGAGCGGCGCTGCCCGTAGCGTCTTGATCGTGGGCGCGGAAGCCCACGCCGGCTTCATGCCCTGGCGCGATTGGGAGGTGGTGGAGGGCAAGAGCCAGCGCGCGGTGCCGCAGGAAGACTGGGAGCGGGCCACGCGCCACCGTTCCCTCGCCATCATCTTCGGTGACGGCGCCGGGGCGCTGCTACTGGAAGCCGGCAGCTCGCCGCGGTCGGGCATCTTGGCCGTGGACGTGCACAGCGACGGCCGTCACACCGACAAGCTGTTGATCCCCGCGGGCTTCCGCACGCGCCCGTTCATCTCCGAGACCACCGTCGCGGAAGACTCCTGGATCCCCCGCATGGAAGGCCGCGAGGTGTTCCGCCGGGCCGTCACGCTGCTACCCAAGTCCGTACGCGCGGCGTGCGCCAAGGCCAAGGTGAAGCTCGACGACATCGACTGGTTCATCGCTCATCAGGCGAATCAGCGCATCAACGATGCCGTGCGCGAGCGTCTCGGCGTTCCAGAAGAGAAGGTGCCGAGCAACATCGAGCGCCTGGGTAACACCAGCGCTGCCACCATTCCCATCTTGGTGGACGAGATGCGCCGCGACGGCCGGCTGCGGCCAGGTCAGCTGGTGTGCTTCCTCGCTCTCGGCGCCGGGCTCCATTGGGGCAGCGTCATCTGGAGAGTCTAAGCGTCGTCGCTTCCGCCGTCGCCCAGCCAGCCCTTCTTGCGGAAGTACAGCAGCATGCCGCCGGCGATCACCACCATGGAGACGATGGCCGTCGGGTAGCCCCAACGCTGATGGAGCTCCGGCATGTGGTCGAAGTTCATCCCGTAGATTCCAGCGACGAGGGTGAGCGGGATGAAGATGCTGGCCATGATGGTGAGCACCTTCATGACGTCGTTGGTGCGATTGGCGACCACGGACATGTAGGTGTTGGTCAGCTCGCTGGCGATCTCGCGGTAGGAATCGGTGACCTCGGCCACCTGCACGCAGTGGTCGTAGGTGTCGCGCAGGTACGGTTTGGTGGCATCCGTGATGCGCGGGGCTTGGTCCCGGAGCAACATGTTGAGCGCTTCCCGCAGCGGCCAAACGCTGCGGCGCAGCGCGATCAGCGTGCGCTTGGTCTTCTGCACCTGCACCAAGACGTCCGGTCGCGGCCGCGCCATCACCTGCTCTTCCAGATCTTCCAAGCGGTCGGCGAAGGCTTCCAGTAGCGGGAAGTATCCGTCTACGACGGTGTCGATGATGGCGTACGCCAGATAGTCCGCGCCGAGCTCGCCGATGGGCCCGACGCGTTCTCGAAATCGCACCCGCACCGGCTCCAGCGGATCGCCATAGTGCTCCTGAAAGGTGAGCACGAAGTCGTCGCCGATCAGCACGCTGAGCTGCTCGACGTCCATCCCGCCGGCATCGTTCAGCTGCAGCATGCGCACGAAGGCGAGCTCGTGATTGGGGTAGCTGTCCACCTTGGGGCGCTGCGGAGTGTGCACGACATCCGCCAAGGCCAGGCGATGGATGGAGAAGCAGCCCGCGATCTCCTTCAACACGCCTTCGTCCCCCAGACCTTGCACGTCGATCCACGTGAGCCTGGAAGCTTCCACGATCTTCGGCAGCTCCGCCGGATGCTCGACGGCGTGCTCCACGATGCCCTTCGCCGTCTGCGCCAAGACGTGGATCTTGGGCTTGGGCAGGTCCGTATCGATGACCAGGGCACCCGGTGGGGCGCCCACCGGCGCAGAGCGGCGGCTGAACAGATCGCTCACGCCGCGGATCACCGCGCCGGGCGCCGCGGTGAGCACCGTCACGCCTTTGCCCACGGTTTCCACGGACTTCTCGACCGTCTTGCCGACGACCTCCACCGTCTTCTCGACCGTGCCCTTGCTCATCCGCCGAGGAGTCTACAGCGTTGTCACGAGAATCGGGCGGTGCTCGATTCGTGATCTGGCTTCGATCCAGGCCGTTCGAGCCACGCAGGCCCTCCCTGAGCGGTCAGCGGGGCGCGTGTGGATTGACGCAGCGGCCGCCGGCGCGCCACCGTTTGCGGATGCGTCGATGGCACGCGATTGGGCTCGCCGCTCTCTTCGGTAGTGTTTGGATTCCGGCCTGCGGTGAATCGTCGGACGCCGACAAGGCCAAGGATGGCGGCACTGCCGGCGGCGGCGGCTCCCTCGGAGATGGCGCTGCGCCGGCTGACGCGGCGCAGAGTGACGGTAGCTCCGTCGTTCCGGTGCCCGGCAGTGGCGAGTGCGCCTGGACGCCGGGAGAGCGGCCGACGGCGGCGCTGCCCCCCGCCCATGACAACGAGTACGTCGTCGACCTGACACAGTGGAACATCTCCAACAGCGGGAAGGATCCCGTGGAGACCCGCACGCGGCTCAACGACGCCATCAAGTGGGCGACGGACAACGGCTACGACAAAGTCGTCATTCCCCCCGGTACCTATCTCGTGGGTGAGGCCACGAACGACGCCTACATGGCCGGCATCGACCTCCAGGGAGACATGACGCTGGAGCTGTCACAGGGGACAGTGCTTCAGATGGCCGCCAACGATCGCTGGAACTACTGCGTGATCAACGTCGATAGCCACAGTAACGTCACCATCCGCGGGGGTGAGATCGTCGGTGACCGCGGCAGCCACGACTACGGCAATCCGCCCCAAGCCCACGACGAAGGTCACGGGATCTGCGTGTGGACCAGCGCGGATCGTGTCTTGATCGAGAACACGGAGATCCACGACATGACCGGCGACGGCGTGCTGATCGTGGGCGCCAAGGAAAAGGACGGCGTGCCCGAGAAGCCGACGACCAACGTCACGATTCGCAACAGCGACATTCACCACAACCGCCGGCAGGGGGTGTCCATCGTGGGGGGTAAGAACGTCGTCATCGAGAACAACCGGATCCACCACATGGAGGGCACGTCGCCGCAGTTCGGGATCGACATCGAAGGTGCCGGGCGAGTCGACCAGGACATACTGATCTACCAGAACGCCTTTCATCACAACGCTGGTGGCGACTTCGTGACGTCGTCCGGTCACAACGTCTGGGTCGAGGAGAACACCATGACCCAGTGCATGGTCGATGCCCAGGGCAACTACGATCCGTCTCTGCCTTGCCTCCTGGACAAGCAGGTAGACGGCCCGATCATCATCTGGAAAGAGACCGACAACGTCATCATCAACAACAAGATCCGAATGTCCAAGCCGAGCGTGAACGGCTTCTGGGGGATCCTGGGCTACGTCAGCTCCGCGGACAAGACGCCCACGCGCGAGAACGAGGTGGGCAACTACATCGCGGGCAACACGTTGTACGACGCCGGCATCCACATGGCGCACAACATGCGCTACTTCGTGTCCAACAACACCTTGAACAACGGCTTGATCCTGGGCTTCGACTTGGCGTGCACGCGCTTGGAGAACAATCGGATCAATCGAACCAAGAGTGAGAACTACAAGCTGAGGAACGTTGCTGGTGTCGCGAGCGGCAACATTCTGAACAAGAGTGAGGGGGCGAAACCGGAAGAAGACGTGGAGCTCTACTTCCCGATGGCCGACGACGCTCCCTTCCGCAACTCGTCTCCGGTGTTCTGGTGAAGACGATGCACAAGGTCGCCATCGGCGCCGCCGGCTTCTTGGCGCTCCTCGCCCTGGCAGCGACGGCGTTGAATCCGCCTGCGGACATCCAGAAGGAAGCTCCGCTGCGCAAGGTCGACCACCGACCCGGTGAGGGGACGTGTCCCGGGACCTTGGGGCCGGACATGCTTCGGCTGCCCGAAGGCTTTTGTATCGACAAGACCGAGGTCACCCGTGGGCAGTACGAGGCCTGGCTCGACGGCAAGCCTTCCACCAGCGGCCAGCCCAGCGCGTGCGCCGACAACGACGACTACACACCGACGTGTAGCTGGAGCCCCGGCTCCAACAAGACGGAGCAACCGGTGGTCTGCGTCGATTGGTGCGACGCCCAAGCCTTCTGCCAAGCCGCCGGCAAGCGACTGTGCGGCAAGCTGGGAGGCGGCGGCGCTTCTCCCTTCGAGAGCTACGACGATCCGAAGGTCAGCGAGTGGCAGGCGGCGTGCACTTCCGGCGGCAAGTACGAGTACACCTACGGCAACACCTTCGATACGGACATCTGCCGGGATGCCGACGCCGACGACTACACCACCTGGGGTCTTGCGGACGTCGGCAGCTTTACCCAGTGCCACTCGCCGGATGCCGCGTACGCCAAGGTCTTCGACCTGAGCGGGCACGTTGCCGAGTGGGAAAACAGCTGCGTGGACGACAGCCCCGAGGCGCCTTGCAGAATTCGGGGCGGCAGCTATCAGCACCACGCTCACGGCACGCGCTGCGCCATGGGCAAGGAGCTGAAGTGGCCGAGAACCCGCAAGATTGACTCGGTCGGCTTCCGCTGCTGCGCCGATTAGCTCCTGCTTGTCGGTGCGGCGCGACGCCTCGCGGACGTCGCCTGCGCGTCACCCATTTGGGTGACGTTTCCGCGGCGCACCAACAAAAGAAGACGACGAAGCTCGAATCGAACGGCGCTGGTCTCCGTCGGACGCTAGTCTACACACTTGCCTCGAGTGCGTTGACGGGGGCCGGCGCGACTCGGGGTTTCAATCGGCTTCTGGCTCCGAGGGGTATTGATGGCGTTACTTTCGAGTCCTTTTGCGCGGGCCCGCGCACTGGGAGCGGTGTTTCTGGGCGGCGTGCTGTTGTTCGGATGCTCGAGTGAAGGGGACTCGGGCGGCGGCGGGACGCAGAAGAAGGCGGCGCGCGTGAGCTGCGCCGACGTGAAGCACGAAGTAGTGCCGGTGCCGTCGGTCGCCGGAGTGGGTCCGGACTACCTGGGCGACGCGGACACGGACGACAACGGCATCTCGGATCGTGACGAATGGGGCTTGTTGGAGTTCGCGCCCGTGGACACGGACGAGGACGGCACGCCGGACTACCAGGACGTGGACGACGACGGTGACGGCCTGGTGGACGTCAACGACGCCGAACGCACCGAGGCGCTGAGCGTGACGGACGAGCTGGGGCTCACGGAGAAGTTCGGCATGCTCTCGAATGCGTGGACGGAGCTGCCGACCGGCGCGGCGCCGCGAGCGGCGCGGCCTGGGGATCACCTGATCGTTTCCGGGACCGGTCTATCGTGCGATGCGCTGGTGGCGTTCGAAGGCGGTGCGGAGACCAAGAACGCCTGGCCCGTCTCCGCCAGCGACACGGAAGTGGAAGTGGTGGTGCCCGAAGGCGCCGGGGACGGCGTGGCCGTGATCCAGGACGGTGTGCGCAGCAACACGCTGACCGTGAGCGTGGTGGACGCGGGGGCGCCGCTGGTGTTCGAGCTATCGCCGGCTTCCGCGGCGGTGGGCAGCACCCTGGAGCTCACAGGGGTGGATCTCTCCGGCGTGACGTCCGTGTTCTTCGGCAGCACCGAGGTGGCGCCTACGGCCAAGAGCGCGAGCAGCGTACAGGTCGTGGTGCCGGCGGACGCCAGCGCGGATGTGGTGCGCGTGTCCGCGGGGGACGTCTCCAGCAACGCGGTGTTCCTGCGCACGACCACGCCGGCCACGGTGAAAGTGACGGCGCCCTCGGGGATCACGCCCACGCGGGTGGTGTACGGGCCGGAGCAGGAAGTGCCGCTCGGCGCCGATGGAACCGCCGCCATCGAGATCGCCGCGCGCGGGCTTCGGACCATCGACGTGTTCGCGGGCGACCAGGGGGTGCTGCAAGCGCTGTCGGCGCCGGGCATGAGCGAGGTGACGGTGGATGCATCGTCCACGGCGGTGGCCCTCGCGGTGCAGGCGAGCGGCGCGGCGCATCGCATCTCGCCGGAGTCTTTGGAGAAGCTCTTGCAGATCGCCGCGCCGCTGTCCGCCACGCAGGCGCTGGCGGCCGCCGTGGAAGCGGATCCGGCGTCGCTTTGGACTGCGCCCTCGGCGGAGCTCTCTGCGCTGATCTACGAGGCGGCGAGCAGCGTGCAGACGGAGGTCGATGCCGCGGTGGCCGCGGGCACGCTGGCCACGCCCCAAGCCGCTCCATCGCCCGTCGCGGGGCCCATTCCCATGGCGACCATCGACCCCAGTGGGCCACAAGCCGACATCTCCGTGACGCAGACGCAGGGCACGCCGAACATCAGCGTGGACAACGACACGCAGCTCAACGTCAGCGTGAAGGTGTGGGACACGGAGCGAAAGGTGGCGCTGCAAGACCACTCCGGCTGGGGCTACGGCAAGAGCGTCGTGGGCGGCCAGACGCCCATCACGTTTCTGTTCACCGCCAACCACGTGGACCTCGACCAACCGCGGGGGCGTGACAGCCGCGTGGAGATCGTGACCCCCGGCATACTCTCGCCGCAGCCCACGGACCCGCTGGCGGTGAAGACACAACGCATGCTCCAGCTCCGCACGGTGATGGAGAAGGTGATCTGGCCCATTCTGACCACGGCCATCGAGGTCAAGGTGAACCCCAAGATCTTGGTGGAGCTGTTCAAAGCTCACGCCCCGGGTGCCACCGCGGACTTCTTCGACAACATGAACAAGGGCGCCGTCACTGCCGCCGTGAAGGTGGTCGTGAACGCCTTCATTCGCGACGCGCAGAACGTCGGCCCTCTGGTGCGCGGCGCGGTGGGCTTCCTGGCGGCCAAGGCCGGACCCAAGGTCATCGAGTACGTGGCCAAGCGCTTCGCCAAGAACATGGTGCCGGTGCTGAACGCGCTGGATGCCGCGTTGTCCGCGGCCAGTACCGCGATTGCCGCCATCGACGCCCTGAAGGCGGCTGCGGATCTGGGCTCCACGCCGGGGCAGCTCGAGTGGAGCGTGCTGTTCGACCTGGGCATCAGCAAGCTGAGCCCGCTGACGATCAAGAAGCTGGACGTGGACGTCTCGAACGTGGAGCTCTGGGGTAACCAGTTCTATCCCAAGTTCGAGAACGGAAAGTACGTGATACCGACCGTCACCTTTACGGACAAGGGTGCCACCGGCTTTGGCACCTACTTGAACGACCGCTCCGACGTGAAGTTCTTCATCAGCTCGGACGGAACCCGCATCGATCACATCCGCTTGCCAGCGTACTACGTGCGCACCGCCGTGGGCCCGATCGAGGTACGCGTCGACAAGGGCTCGGACAGCGCCGTGGCTCCGGACGACATCAAGGTGCTGACGGACTTCGAGCTGACCAAGCTCGAGCCCGCTACGGGCGTGGCGGACGATCACTTGACGGTGACGGGCAAGGGTTTCGCGAACGACGTCCACTTCGAGTTTCGCGAGGCCAACGTACCCGAGGCACAGGCCCAGCTGGTGGACGCCACCCTGGTGAGCCATACGGACACCTCTGCGGAAATCATCGTGCCCCAGCTACCCGCCGGAAAGAAGCAGTGGCTGGTGCGGGCCTATCAGAACGGCGCGCTGGGCGTTCGCAGCAACGGCCTCTTGTTCGTGGTGAAGGGTGGCGCGTATCAGTTGGTGCCCATCGGTACGCCGACCTCTGGCGAATACGGAGAAGGCGTTGCCGTCAACGAGAAGGACGAGGTGCTGGGCATCGCCTGGGGTGGCGTGAACAGCGGCGGCAAGGGCCGGGTGTTCATCTGGAGCCAGGCCAAGGGCATCCAGATTCAGCCGGACGCGACGGCGACCAACGGTGAGCTATTGGCCAGCAACGTGTACGGCCTCTCGGACAACGGCGACATCATCGGAACGTTCAACGGCGGCATCTTGTACACCGGCGGCGCCGTGAAGCCGCTCTCCCAGCCGGCGTCTCCCGTCTCGGGTTGGACCTGCTCTCAAGCGCTGTCCACCGGTGCGTTCTTCCGCATGACGCCCGGCGGAAAGCTGGTCGGCACCGCCAATTGCGGCGCTGGCGGCTTCACGCCGGTGGGCTACGCCGCCACCTGGGAGCCGGCCGCCCTCTTGGCACCGGGCTTTTCGGGACCCAACACCAGCAACACCGAGGCTCACGGCATGAACGGCTCAGGGATGGTCGTGGGTTGCGCGGATTTCACGCCCCTTCGGCAGGCCGCGGTGTTCTCCGGGGGAACGGCGCAGCAGCTCCAAACGGTGGCGGAGGCTCCCAGCTCCTGCGCCATGGACGTGAACGACAGCGGCGTGATCGTCGGCTCCGGCGGCAACGGCACCACCAAGGTCGCGTTGATGTGGCCGAGCGCCGGCGCCGCACCGGTGACGTTCCCCAATGCCCCCATCGGCGGCATCATCGACATCAACAACGCCGGCGTGATGCTGGCGGGCCCCACGCCGGAAACCTTCGCCTACGCGCCGGTGTACGTGAGCGACGACGGCGGTGCTACGTGGACCAAGGTGGGCGGGGATCCCGTGGACGTAGGCGGCGTGACCTACGCGGTGACCCGTGCCTACGCCATCAACGACAACGGCGTGATCGCCGCCACGGCGGCGATGGGCTCCTTCGGAACGCTGGTTCCCGTGGCCCTCGTGCCCAGCGGCTGACGGCTCAGTTTGCGGGCGCCAGCAACAGGTAGTGGAACACGCCGCGCGCCACGAGCGTTCCGTCGGCCGCCAACACGAAGTCGTAGACGTAGTTGAGCTCCTGTGGCGGTGTCACGTCCTGCCAGGTGGCGCCGCCATCGCTCGAGCGAAACAGGTGCGCGACCAGCAGGGCGTAGACCGTGTGCTTCCCCGGTCGTGGATCCCAACCCACGCGCCAGGAGGGGGACACGTTGTCGGAGGACTGGAGATTCTGGTTGAAGGTCTGCCCGCCGTCCGTCGAGACCAGCCCATAGTATTGGTCTCCAATGCGGCCGACGGCGCCGATGTGCTGCCCATCGGTTCCGTAGCTCACGTCCACCACGGTGGGGGTCACGCTGGTGGTCTGGCAGCCGGTCTTGCCGCACACGGCCACGGCATTGCCGCAGGGAACGACCACCTGACTCCCGTCCTCGGGATTCACGTCGAAGGTGTTGACGGCGGCCGAGGACGAGCAGCCCGTCGTCTGGATCACGTCGCTCACGGTTTCGCCGTCGTTCGTGAAGCTGACGCTCGCGTCGGTCCGGATCGCGAGCACGCCGTCGGACGTGTAGCGAACGTCCGCGAAGGCGAGGGAATTGAACGGAAGCTGGGAGCCAATCGACGAATCGGTGAAGGATTGCCCGCCGTTGGTCGAGTAGTAGACGTGCCCGCCGCTCGCCGGATCGTTCTCCGGACCCTGGATCCAGAGCGCTGCTGCGATGTTCTCGGGGTTCTTCTTGCTGTAGGCGATGCCGTGGGGCTCGGCCATGGCCGTCTGGGCCAAGTCCATGAGGGACGTCGCTTGGGGGAACGAGTTGCCGCGATCGTGCGTCGTCGCGGCGACCAGCGTCGTTCCGCTCAGGGAGAATGTGCTCGCCAGGACCGTGAACGTCTGGGCGTCCACCGGGTGCGGCGCGATGCTCGGACCGAAATCGAGAGGAATGGGCAAGCTCGTCCAGTCGGTCGTCTTGCTCCAGCTGCCGCCACCCGCGGAGCCGCCCGCTCCGGCCGACCCGCCGCTGCCCGCAGCGCCCCCGCTACCCGCCAGGCCGCCGTTGCCACCGCTACCGGTGCCCGCGGCGCCGCCCCCACCCGTCGCGCCCCATCCGCCGCCCCCGGCGCTGCCCCCGGCTCCCCCGCTGCCACCGTTCGAGGAACCGCTCCCGCCGCAGCCGACGGCAGCCAATGCCAACAGGCCCGCCCAAGCTCTCAATCGTAGTGTCACGAGCCGTATGTGTTGCGCGAGACGCACGTGGGTTCATCGAGAGCCACGACTATCCCTCGGGGCAGACCGTGGCCTCGAACGTGCCCTTCACGGTCGTGCCGACCACCGGCGAGAGCGTGAGCGTGCCGGAGACCGAACCCCGCATCCGCTCTGCGCTCACGGGGGTGAGCGACAGCTGCACGTTCGACGTGCTGGGACCAGCGGCCTCGTGCACCGCTTCACCGGTCCCGGGCTTCGAGTAGTAGAGCCGCCAGCTGGTGTAGCGTCGACCGCCCGGTCCGTTCCAAGGGCCTTCTAGAGCGAGCAGGAACGCGAAACCGTCGCCGCCGATCGGCCCGACAATCTGCCATATCGGCACCTCGAGGTCTGGCACCAGGCCGACGGCATTGCAGTCCGCGCCCCACGCCCCAGCGTTGAAGAACGCGATGGCAGTTCCCCCGCGCGGAAGCCGCTTCACCAGGACCGGGCCCGCGAGGACGACCGCGTCGACGCCGAAGCGCTCCCGCTGGACCTGGATCTCGAGCGGCGGAGCGGCCGTAGCTGCCGCGGTCTTCGCGGGCGCGGGTTCCGCCGTCGGGCCACAAGCCAACAGAGCCGGCCCCAACGTGAGAGCCCAGATCCGAACGAGGTGAGTCATGGGCGCGGCGGATCGTACCCCGTCTTCGAGCGGGTGGACGGACTCGCGACGGGTATCAAGCTCTCAGAGCTCTTTGGCGAGCTCGCGTGCTTCTTCCAGGCGTGCCTTCTGGCGCTTCAGGCCTTCGAGCTGCTCGCGGGCATGTGGAGTTCGAACAGCGGCGCTTGCCGTGAGTGTGCGGCGGATCCTGTCGCTGTCGAAGTTGCTAAGACGACGCGGAAACGCCGAATCTCGAAACAACGCGGTGGACACGACGTGGGCTCGGGCGTAGTCTTGAATGGTCGGGGGAAGGCGGGAGGCAAGCATGAACGTCCGAGAAGTCGCTGGTGCGATTGGCGCGATCGTCGTCGTAGCCGTTGGGGGGGGGTGCACGAACTCCACGGTCAGTGAGGGAACCGGCGGCCCACCAGATCCAGCCAATGTCCAGGAGCAGGCGGAAACGGCAATCGCGACCGGCTATGACGGAAGCGACGCGCCCGTTCTGTCTACGACGTACAACGACTTCAGTATCGGCAAGACCTTCGCTGGACAGGACGAGTTCGACTATCCGATACCGCCTGGCGGGGCACTCGGCGACCAGAGGATCATCAACCGGGGCGCGTCGCTCATGAGCACAGCCTGGAGCTCGGACGGTGATTCCTGGACGTATCAAGCCAAGATTCGCCCGCCTCGAGAGCTGCCGTTCTGCGTTCACAACGCAGAGTGCCCGTCGAACACCTGCCTGAATGGCAGGTGCTCCTGCACAACGCACGCGGACTGCATGCCTCCCGCGGCGTCCTGCAACGCCGTCACCGGGCTTTGCGAAGGCACCACCTGCGGTGTGGACGGTGACTGTCCTCCCGGATTCGTGTGCGGCACCGCAGGAGAATGCAAGCAAGAACCGTGGGCGATGATATTTGGCGATCCATCGATGGCGGTGGATGAAACCCGTCCGTTTTTCGTCTACGCGGTGCAAATGGGCTCGTCGGACGCGAGCTACGATCTGGCGCCCGATCCCGGTCTGCCCAACGTGCACTTTGCATTCGATGGGTTTTGCATCGCGCGCGCTGCCGACGGCGGCTACTCGTTCGGGGCGGGTCCCTATCCGAATCCGCCAATCATCGTTCCAAACCGCGCCTACTGCCAACGCGTTACCGCCCCGAGCCCTCCCGGGACAGACACCAATCCCAACGTGGGGATCGACAAGACGGCGGTTACGGTGGACTGGCAGGGGCGGGTGTGGGTGGCTACGGAGGATCGGGTAGCGGGAACCATTGCCATATTCCACTCCCAGGATTTCGGAGCGGGCTGGAATCACTTCACGCGAGTCGAGATGTGCACTGGTTCGGCAGGCGATCCGGAAGACTGCATCCCGCAGTCGGAAGCGCAGCACCTCGGGTCGTTCGAACCGGTGCTCAGAAGCGCGCCGAAATGCGAAGACAAGCTCGACTCGCCGCACTGCTTCTTCGCGCCGAATGGACTCGGCAGCGTGTGGCTGGAGAGCGTGCGGTTCGACGCTGGCGGGCCACACCTAGTTCAGTTGAACTTCGGTCCAGATCCAGACCCGAATCTGTCACAAGTCTGCACGAGCGGGAGCGACTGCGCGAGCGGCTTGTGCACCCCCAATGGTTGCCATTGCGATTCCACGGCCCAGTGCCCGACAGGCTTCACCTGCGATCCCGGGTCGAGCCTCTGCGGGCCCCCAGCGTGCAACACCGACCAGGATTGCCTGGCGGGCTGGTCGTGCGACATCGCTGATCACGGATGCACGCAGCCGAATCGGTGGGCGGGTGTCGACCTCACGACTGAATGCGTCGGTCCCGCCGTAGCCACGCTGACGAACCTCAATGCAACGTATGGGACGAACGATCTGGGAGACGGTGACCAGGACGGAGCGCATGGCATTCGCGGCGCATTTCGGCATTCGTTTGACATTGGTATTGATCCGAACGGGAACGTCGTGGACCGGTTCGCATACCTGTACCAGCTTGCAGATGTTGGGCAACTGAAGATCCAGGTGGGTCAGCTGTCGACGCCGGAAGGCGGTCCAGCCCCGGTCTGCAGCGTCCCGATGGGATGGTCGACCGAGACTCTGAGTGCAGTGTCCAGTGACCCCTCCGGCGGGCAGCAGTTCTGGCCAACCTTGGATTGGACGGATCGCTCGAACGTGCTGGGTGCTGGCAGTACCCGGAACGAAGAGTGGCAGCTCGGCTATCTATCCAACCACCGCGCTGTGGACAGAACGAAGAGCTATGTCGTGCCCTACGGGTCCACGGTGGCAACCTCCTTCGGCCAACCCGCGCTGTCCTCCTACATTCCGCTTCAGCCAAATGGCCAGGGCGCATACCTCGGAGGCGACGTGGACGATGGGTTCCCATGCGCGCGCGAGTCTGGGTACTGGGGAGACTACTTCTCAATCACACAGTTCCCCAGGACTGTGCAGTTAGGCGGAGTCTTCCCTTCCGTCTGGTGGTACAACGCTGCCACGTTCACGTTTTCTGGGCATCGACCGGATGGGGCTGGACCGATCTGCAACGTGTACGACAGCACCACGCTCGGCGCTCCAATGGACGTGAACTCCGCTACGTGGCCCAGCCTGGTTCTCAATCCATGACGGCGCCGTGTCTACGATTCGAGAGGGACGTCGTGCTGATGTTGGTGCTGGTGAGCGCTTGCGGTGCGCGCAGTAGCGCCAGGGCACTCCAAAATCCCGTTGCCGACGGCGCGGGCGGAGTCGGTGGGCAGCGCGAGGATGCCGGAACGCAAGGGGAGGATGCTGCGGCTGCGAGTGGCGGGCCGGGACAGCCGGACGCAACTTCGGTTGATGCGATGGACAGTATGGACGGTGCAGTTGGCGTGACCGACGGCGGTCCGACCTGTGCGGAGGTTGGCAAGCACACTGGCATCTCTGCTTGCTGCAGTGGTAGCTACTGCGCGGGCGGCTGCGTCGGCAAACAACCGTACTGTGTGTGCGGGGCCATTGTTGGAGGGTGTCCCTGGCCCCTGGTGTGTTGCGCAGCCAAGGGTGGGGGCTGCTGGGCGGAGGAATGGTGTCCGCAATGACAAGTCGAACAGCAGCACTTCTGATCCTAGTGGCGCTCGCGGTACGGTGTGGCGGCCAATCGACGACATCTCCTGACCCAGCGTCCGAGAATACCATCGGAAGGGACGCTAGCGTCTCGAGTCCCCGGCCATCGCTAGACGGAGGCGCGGCTTCCGATGCAAAGAAGCCCAAGACTGGCTTGAAGCTTCCCAAGGAAAGCGGTCCTCCACCCAGCTACGACTTCGTGGAAGTCGACGGCGGCAAGGATTGCGACGGTGGGAACATCAACGTGTGCTTGAACGAAGTGCGAGGCTGTTGCAACGGCGTGATGTGTAAGGGCTACTGCTTGCTGTTCGAAGGACATTCTGATCCGGTCTGCATGTGTGCCGGAGTGGACGGAGGCTGTCCTGGCGACTGGGTTTGCTTGGGAGCATGCGCGCCTTCGGAGGGCTGCAACAAGACCCCAGGCCCGTACTGATGCTCTCGGCCAAGCGCCGCATCGCCTATGCCGCAATTGCCGGCTGCTTTGCGTACATGGCGGCGGTTCTCGTCCGCTGCACTTTCACCTCGCCTCCGCCGGTGCTGGAAGCGCACTCCCCACCGGAATCGGCAGTTCGCACGACGCCCCACCCGACCACCGGTGGATCACGAAGCGCTGTACCGCCTTATCGGCGGGTGCACTGTGGCACCGACACTTGCGGTGCGGCGGAGGCCTGCTGCTTCGGTTTGGCGCCGCATTGCGCAAGTGCCGTATCGGACTGCGATCCGAGCGAGCTTGCCATGCTTTGCGACGACGCGCAGGACTGCCCAGGAAACCAAGTTTGCTGCGGCCAGAATCGACAGTTCCGGTGTCAGGCGAAGTGTGAGGTTGCGGGTTGGCAGCTCTGCGCGACCGACAGCGAGTGTGCCACCGGAGCGTGTGCAAACGGCAATTGCGTATCTCTCGTCAAGCCGAGCGGCCTAGCACTGCCACGGCGAATCAACGTTGATGGTGCTGCTCCGCGAACCGTGCCGGTCGGTCCCAGAGCTCCGACAGCGACCGCTCTGCCGCCGCCGCAGGGCGTGCCCCGTCGCTGACTCTCGACCGGTGGGAAGCTAACTGCATTGCGCTGACCGCGACGGGTATCGCGCCGCCCCGACAAGCTCTCAGAGCTCTTTGGCGAGCTCGCGTGCTTCTTCCAGGCGTGCCTTCTGGCGCTTCAGGCCTTCGAGCTGCTCGCGCGCTTCGGCGACCACCTCCGGCGGCGCCTTGTCCACGAAGCCCTTGTTCGCGAGGCGCTTTTCGAGGCCCACGATGTCCTTTTCGAGCTTCTTCAAAGAACGCTCCACGCGCTCGAGCTCGTGAGCGGCGTCCACCAGGCCGAGCAGGCCCACGAGCACCTCCACGTCTCCCGCAACGCTGAGCACGGACCCGCGGGGGCGCTCGCCGCCGGGCGCTTCCACCACCGGCGCGCCGTCCGTCCGCACCAGAAATTCGATCAGCGCCGCGTGCTCCGTGAGCACGCCGCGGATCTCTTCGCTCGCCGTGCGCAGCCGTAGCGGCACCTTGGCGCTGGGCTTCACGTCGTGCTCCGCGCGGGCGGCGCGCGCGGAGCCGATGGCGCCCATCAACGCCGACATGTGGCGGTCGGCCTGCGCGTCGGCGCGGCCATCCGTGGCGGTGGGGTAGGGCGCCAGGGCCACGCTCACCGGCCGCGACGCGGGCCGCGGTACGGCTTGCCACAGCTCCTCGGTGATGAACGGCGCGTAAGGGTGCAGCGCGCGCAGCGTGGTCTCGATGGCGTGGGCCAGCGTCTGCCGCGTTTCGGCCTTCTCGGCGTCCGTGCCGGAGTTGAACACCGGCTTGCACGCTTCCAAAAACCAGTCGCAGAGCTCGTCCCACACGAAGTGGTACAGGGCGGAAGACCCTTCATCCAGCCGGAACTCCTCGATGCCGCGAGTGCTCGTGGTCACCGCGTCGGCAAGCCGCGACAGGATCCAGCGGTTGGCCAGCAGCGTGGGCTTCGGTGCTTCTCCCGTGAGCGTTTCGCCCTCGATGTTGGGCAGCGCGAAGCGCACGGCGTTGTACAGCTTGTTGCAGAAGTTCCGGTAACCCTCGATGCGCTTGGGCGAAAGGGCGATGCGCTTGGCCTGGGGCGAGTAACTGCACAGCGTCAGGCGCACGGCGTCGGTGCCGTAGGCGGGAAAGCCCGTCCCCATCTGGGCGGCGGAGGGATACGCCTTCTTGAACTTGGCGAGGGCTTCCTTCACCGGCGCGCCGGGCAGCGCCTTCTGTACGATGGTCTCGAACTCGGCGCCGTGGATCAGATCCAACGGGTCTATCGTGTTGCCCTTCACCTTGCTCATCTTGTCGCCGGTCTCGTCCACCACCAGACCGTGGAGCAACACCCGGCGGAAGGGCACCTCTCCCAAGAAGTGCAGGCCCATCATCATCATGCGGGCCACCCAGAAGAACAGGATGTCGTAGCCCGTCTCCATGTCGCTGGAAGGGTAGAAGCGCTTCACCGCCGGTGTCTCGTCCGGCCAGCCCTGCGTGGAGAACGGCCACAGCGCGCTCGAGAACCAGGTGTCGAGCACGTCCGCGTCGCGCTCCAGCGCGCCTTGGCACTTGTCACAAGCCTTGGGCTCGGGGTCCCGCGTGACCAGGATGTGGCCGCAGCTCTTGCAGTAGAACGCCGGCACCTGGTGCCCCCACCACAGCTGCCGCGAGATGCACCAATCTTGGATGTTGCCGAGCCAGTGGTCGTAGGTCTTCACCCACTCTTCCGGGATGATCTGGGTGCGGCCGTCCTTCACGGCCTCCAGTGCGGGCTTGGCCAGGGGCTCCATCTTCACGAACCACTGGGTGCTGATCATCGGCTCCACCACCGTGTGGCAGCGCTGGCAGTGGGGCAGCTGCAGGGTGTGGGGCTTGCTCCCGCGTTCCAGGCCTTTTTCCGCCAGCGCGGCCTTCACCGCCTTGCGGGCCTCGGGCACCGTCATGCCCTTGAACTCGCCAGCTTCCGCGTTCAGCCGGCCGTCGAGCTCGAGGATGTTGATCTCCACCAGCTGGTGGCGCTTGCCCGTCGCGAAGTCGTTGAAGTCGTGGGCCGGCGTGACCTTCACCGCGCCGGTGCCGAACTCCATGTCCACCAAGATGGCGTCCGTGATCACCGGGATCTGACGATCCAAGAACGGATGCTGGAGCTTCTTGCCGTGCAGGTGCTTGTAGCGCGGGTCGTCCGGGTGCACCGCCACCGCCGTGTCGCCCAGCATGGTCTCCGGTCGCGTGGTGGCCACCACCAGCTCCGTCACTCCCGCTCCCGCGTCCGCTTCCGCCACGGGGTAGGCGAGCTCGTACATCTCGCCCTGGGCCTCGTCGTTGTCGACCTCCAGGTCCGACAGCGCCGTGCGGCAATCGTGGCACCAGTTGATGAGCCGCGTGTCGCGATAGATGAGCCCCTCTTCGTACAAGCGCACGAAGCTCTCGGTCACCGCCCGGCTCAAGTCCGGGTCCATCGTGAACTTGCTGCGCTCCCAATCGCAGGAGCAGCCCAGCACGCGCATCTGCTCTTCGATGCGGCCGCCGCTTTCCTTCTTCCACTCCCACACGCGCTCCACGAACTTCTCGCGCCCGAGGTCGTGCCGCGTCTTGCCCTCGCGCCGGAGCTGCCGCTCCACCACGGTCTGCGTGGCGATGCCGGCGTGGTCCATGCCCGGCTGCCACAGGGCGTTATAGCCCTGCATGCGCTTGTGGCGGATGAGCGCGTCCTGCAGCGTGCCCATCAGCGCGTGGCCCATGTGCAGGGAGCCCGTGACGTTCGGCAGCGGCAGATCGATCACGTACACCGGGCGCTCGTCCCCGGGCTCCACGCTGGCCCGGAACACGCCCTTGTCCATCCAGAATTGGTACCAGCGGGGCTCGACGTCTTTGGGCTCGTAGGCCTTGGGCATCTCGGTCATGAGGGGGCGCACTTTATATCGTACGCCGCGCGGCGTGCCAGCTCCGCTCGCGGAGGCGCGAGATCGCGCCTCCCGCTGTCCGCGCCGCGCCTCGCCGCCCAGCGCGGCCGCGAAGGTGCCGTCCGTGCTGGGCTCGCGGCGGACCAACAAGAAAATGCAAGAAGGGTTTGTTGGTCCGGCGCGGAAGGAGCTCGTTGCGGGCAGCGCATCACAGGCCCGCGATTGGACGACGCTCGCGACTTCGGGGATGAGCAACGAGCCGATGCGCTTGCCGTCGCACGTTCCGCAGGAGCTGCGCCGCGTCGAGCTGATGTTCTATCTTTCCGCGCGGCGGTCGCTGCAACGCCGGACCTCGACCACTTCTGCGGGGAGTGGCCGCGATGCTACTCCTGCTTAGAGGACTCCTCCGCGATCAGCTCGAGCTCCGCAATGCGCTCGAAGTCCTTCGGCCGGCCCGCAGCTCGCTTCAAGTGGATGAGCGTGGGCAGGTCGACGAAGAGGCACTCGCCTCCAAACACCTCCCGCCGCTCGGAGTGTGGAAGCAGCGCTTCGTAGCTTCCGCCGCCCGTGGCTTCGCCGAGCGCGTCCAGATCACCGGCGGTCGTGGTCAGCGTGAAGTTCAACCCCCGAGTGATCGTCTCCGGTTCGAACTGGAACGGAAGGCCTGGTGGTGCGCCGCGCAGGTAAGGGGACAGCGGACGGAGTGCGGTGGCGAGCCGCTCGATGTTCTCCGGCGTCCGGCGATAGACGATGTCGAGATCGACGGTCACGTGGGCCGACCCATGTGCCGTGGCAGCGAAGCCGCCGATGATCACGTACTCGACACCGGATGCGTTCAGCGCCGCCAACAGCGTCTCGAAGTCGGTCATGCCCCGTTCGCCTTCACACGCGAGTGCCGTACCTCTTCGGCGAAGCGAAGCGCGGCGATCATCTTTTCTGCGCGCTCGGTCGTGGTGAGCCTGAGGTTCTCGCGAAGGAGCGTGCGATCGACACCCGGCTTGTACGCTTCCACCACCGGATCCGGAGCGAGCTCTGCGTCGTGCTTCGGCGCGGGAAGTGCCACGCGCGTACTATACCCCACCACTGCGCGGGACAGCGTGGGACGTCCGAGCCGGGCATCGCGCCGGACCAACAAGAAAATGCTTCAAGGGCTTGTCGGGACGGCGCGGAAGCTCACTCCGAGCTCAGCGTCGCGGCGGCGGCACCGCGGCGAGGGGCAAGAACACTGGCGTCGGGCGCGGAACCACGTGTGAGGCTCCCTCTACGCAGGATACTTCGATGAAACCCAGGCGCTCGTAGGACGGAGCTGCCTCCGACTTGGCATCGACCAAGATCCCGACACACCCGACCTCCTCACGCATGCGCTCGGCCAGCTCGATACAATGGCGCATCAGCGCTTTCCCGATGCCTGCGCCGCGCGCCGCTTCGTGCGTGGCGAGGCGGGCGATGCGCAGTAGTGGAACGGGGTACGGCGGAAGCCGGCGTTTGCCTGGCACCCCTTCGGCGTCGAGCGTTGCAGGACTGACGGTGGCGAAGCCAAGCACGCTTCCATCGGCGACCGCGACGTAGGTGACGCCGATGTGGTGGCGGAACTGATTCTGCCCCGCGTAGCGATGAAAGAAGAGATCGAGGGCTTCGTCGCCGGAGCGAAACGAGGCGCGGTCGTCCTCGGGGCGAAGTGCACGGATCTCAACGATCATCGAACAGGCGCTTCATGTCCTCGGTGGGTGCGGGAGGATGCTCGAGGAGTCGCTTGATCTCGCGTGCGCTTGCTTGTTCGAGCACGACGCGCGCGGGCACGATGGCGTCCGGTGGCAGCTCCTCCAGCGCCTGCAGATGATGGAGCAAGGCCTCCTCGATCAAACGGCTTCGGGTCACGCCCGAGGACCGTGCATAGCGCTCGAGCCGCTCCTTGGCGGCGGCAGAGATGTGGGCAGAAATCTGAGTAACATCAGCCATTTCACCACGAAGCATACGATCTACGTCAACGTAGGATCGCCCGGGGACCGCCAGCTCAGCGCGCCGCGAGGGCCGTGGCGAGCGCGTGGTCGAGCTCGGTTCGCGTGTAGGGCTTGGGCAGCACGGCGGCGAAGCCGTGCTCGGCGTAGTCGGACATGGCGCCGTCGTCCGAGTAGCCGCTCGATACGATGGCTCGCACGTTCGGATCCAGCTCCTGAAGGCGCGACAGGATCCACACGCCGCCCTGACCCCCGACCAGCGTCAGGTCGAGAATGACGACGTGGAAGGGCTTTCCAGCGCTCCGTGCGCGTTCGTAGCTCTCGACGGCGCCCTCTGCGTTGTCCGCTTCCTCGACCTCGGCTAGCCGGGCGCCGAGCATGCGCCGGAGCACATGGCGCACGGCGGGCTCGTCGTCGACCACCAGCACCCGCAGGTGTGTCGGCAGCTCCGCCGGCGTCGTGGAGGCCGGCTCCGGCCGTGAGTCTTGAACGGGTATCTCGACGTGGAACGTGGAGCCCTTCCCGGGCGTGCTCTCCACGCGGATGCGTCCGCCGTGGCGGCGTACGATCGAGTCGGTGGTGGCGAGGCCAATGCCGGTGCCCTCGGGGCGCGTGGTGAAATAGGGCTCGAAGATGCGCCCGAGCAAATCTTCAGGGATGCCCGCGCCTTCGTCGCCGACCGTGAGCACGAGATGCGGGCCGGGCTCGAGGGGCGGGGCCGATGCCTCCAGCATGCGCCGTTCGAGAGCAACGCTGATGCGCTGGCCCGGCTCCGACGCCTGAACGGCGTTCAGCACCAGATTCTGGACGACCTGCGCCAGCTGCGCCGGGTCGATGTCGATGACCCCGAGGTCATCGGAAGCCACCACGCTACAGACGACGTCGCGGCCGTGCAGCACGAAGCTCGCGGCGTCACGCACGATGTCCGCCACGTTCGCAGTGGCGCGAACCAGCGGCGCGCCGCCTCGCGAGAAGGTCAACAGTTGTCGGACCAACGCGCCCGCGCGCTGAGAGGCGTCTTCCGCTTCCCGAAGTAACTTCGAGAGATCCGGATCGTCGATCTTCCCGCGCGCAATCGAGAGGCTGCCCAATATGGCGACGAGCAGGTTGTTGAAGTCGTGCGCGATCCCGCCCGCCAATACTCCCAGCCCCTCGAGTTGCTCGGCGCGCCGCATGCGCTCGTCGAGGGCGCGGCGTTCTTCGGCCGTGATGCGATTGTGCATCGCGATACCGATGGTCCTGCCGATGGACAGCAGGGTGCTGCGCTCGTGCTGAGACAGATCCGCAGCGTGCTTGTAGATGAGGTTCAGCGCGCCGATCACCTCGTCGCGATACAGGACCGGGACGCTGGCGACCTCCACGAACCCGTCGCGTTCGAGCGCCGCGCGGGTCTTCGGCTCGACGCGCCCGTCGCGGGTCAGATCGCGAGACGTGACGACGGACTTGCCGCGCACGGCGACGCCGGTCAAGCTGCCTTCGAGGGGAAGTACGCGCGCGGCTTGGAGGACCTCCGCGCTGAAGCCGCGGGCCGAAACCAGCTCCAGCCGCTGCTTCTCGCGATTCACGCGGAACAGCCCGACGGACGGATAGTTGGTGTACGTCACTATCGCGTCCACGGAGCGCTCCACCAGGTCCGCGAAGTCGCTGGACAGGTGCACGGCGTCCGACACGGACACCACGGTCCGTAGCGCGCGGGCGTGTTCTTCCAGCTCGCTGCGCGGCAGTTGTCCGACGTCGTCGTCGGGTTCCGGCCGCCCTCCTGGCGTCATCGCGAGGTCGATCCTACGGCCGGAGTCCGCTGGAGCCCAGTGAGACGAACGATCGGCCCCGGAAGACGCGTCAGAACGGCATGGGCGCGCTGAGATCGCTCAGGACATCGCTCCGCTCCGCGTGCCTGGCCGTCTCAGACTATTTAGTCAGGCAGCAGCTGGCGAGCTGGGCATCGCGTGGGGCGGTCGCTTCCGACTGGGACAGTTCGGATGCCGCTGGCGAAGGAGTCATCGTTGGCATAGCTTTATGCTCACGCGATGAAGGTTCGATTGTTTGCATCGGTGGTTGGTCTCTCCACTGTGGCCCTTGTTTCCAACGGATGCTCGGGTGACTCCAGCGACGGGAAGACGCCCGCTGGCGGCGGCGGAAGCGCCGGCGCTGGCGCAGTGGGTGGTGGCGGCACCGGCGCGACGGGTGGCGGCACGGGCGCGACGGGTGGCGGCACGGGCGCGACGGGTGGCGGCGGCGCTTAGCGGGGTTGCCGGTACGGCTGGCGCGGGCGCGACCGGTGGTGGCGGGATCGGCGGCGTTGCCGGGACGGCAGGCACGGACGCCGGCGCCGACGCCGATGTCGATGCGGGGCCGGATGGGTCCGATGACGGTGGAGCTGACGCGACGGTAGCTTGTAGCCCACAGTGCGGTAGCGCGGAGCTGTGCGACGGCGCGCACGCCGGAACTGACGACAACTGTGATGGTCAGGTCGACGAGGGCTGCCCCTGCGTGCCAGGGCTCACCGAGCCCTGTTTCAAGGGTGATCCGGGCTACCGCCACACTGCGGGTTGTTTCGACGGCACTTCGACCTGCACGGAGCAGGGGACTTGGGGAGCCTGCTTGGGCGGTGTTCATGCAACCGACAGTTGCTTCAACGTGAACCCCGGATGCCACGCGATCGAAGCAAAGCCCTTCGTGCCGGTTCAGCTCAAACCGGGTACGGGCAACTTCAGCTCGGACGCCGTCCCCGGCACGGAGGCGTTCAGCATCACGTGTCCTCCAGGAGTGCCCAAGTGCCCCCAGGTTCAGTCGGGCGACCAGCTCGTAGTGCTCCAGTCCGGTGAGTACTCCGTGAAGTATTCCAAGGTGAGCCAGGGCACTTCCACGACGGACACTTGCGACTATCCGTTGATCGTTCGCGAGCAAGGGCTGCGCGTCGAGTTGTCTTGGGAGCACACCGCATCGGACAGCGGCGTCGATCTCGACCTTCACCTACACGAGCCCGGCACCACGACACCCTGGGGGTTCGCTGGCACCACAACGCAGGACTGCAACTGGTCGAACTGCACTGCGGACGCCTTCGTGGGCGGCCTCCCAGCACCCAAGTGGTTTGCCGATCCACCGGCGACTCCGCCCGCGGCAGTCAACTGGTGGCTCGACGGCGTTCAACAGAACAACACCTGCTACTTTGCTCCGAAGGGGGCCGGGGCCACGTGGCAAAGCATCGGCAAGGGATGCCACAATCCACGACTGGACCTGGAGAGCGTCAGCTGCGACTTCACTTCGACCGACCCGAATTCGGCGCAGTTTTGCGCGCCGGAGAACACGAACATCGACTACCCGCCGACGGACAAGTGGACTCGCGTTGGCGTCCACTACTTCTCGAATCAAGGGCAAAGCTACTCCGTACATCCCGAGGTGAAGATCTTCTGTGACGGAGCCCTGGTCGCCCATTTGGGTCCGCACGGATACTATTCGCCCGAGAAAGCCGTTACCTTCGCGTCGTCCGACGGCAGCGGCACCAGCGGCAACAAGTTTTGGTCGGTTGCCGACGTCGCGCTCACCTCCGACGCGTGCGGCAAGCCGCGCTGTGAGGTTCAACCCATCTACGCGGATGCCAGCGCGCGCACGCCCTTCTTCGGCACGGATACCACGGCGGCACTCAGCTTCGTGCCGGCCTATCCACCGCCTTGATGATCGGCTCGCCCAGCCGCTCCTGGACGGTCGCGGAAATGCGAGCGGAGATCCGAGCCTCAGCCGTTCGATACACGACGGAAACCCAACGTGCCGGGGTCGCCGCCATCTAACCGAAATGGCGACGCTGCTCGAGGTCTACGCGCCGGAGTCGCCGTGACGTGTCGCGAGGAATCGCGCCGGACCAACAAGAAAATGCTTCAGGGGCTTGTCGGGACGGCGCGGAACCTCATTCTGCGCGGGGCGTACGCAGCACGAGCTGTGCGCGCTCGGGCGTCATCAGTCGCGAGAGCAGCGGGTCCGTCAGTAGCACTACCGGTAGCACCTGTGCGGCGTCCACCGGATACCAGCGGCTCAGACGGCTCTCGAGGACCTGCCAGGCGCGTTCCGGCTGCCTCTTGCGGATCAAGGCGCGCGCAACGTCTGCGGCCGCGTCGAAGTGCAGGTACGGGTGCTTCGGATCCCAACGCGCGATGATCTCGTCGTCGATCTCGAACACCACCGCCAGGGAGAAGCAGTGTACGGCTAGCTCCTTGGGCTTGCCTTTGAAGCGCTTGCCCGTGCTCGCCTCCGCTACGGCTTCGTCGTAGCGCCTGCGCTCGGGCTTGGGTCGTGGCGGAGTAGCACGGCGCTTCGACTTCACCCGCAGCAGCGCCTTCATGTCGTCACTGACGTTGCCGGCGTACACCGCCCCAGGGTTATTCAAGAGCGCCTTGGCGCAGGGCACCATCTCCGCCCAGCGCCCTTGAAACGCCAAGATCTCCGCCGCCGAGGCCGAAGCGGCGGCGTCCCCGGCCGCGTGCTGCGCCAACAGCGTTTCGAGAGCGGCGTCGACGTCGCCCCGGAGTGCTGCTTCGACGGCGGCCTTGCGCGTCCTCGGTTTGCCCTTCGGCGGTGCTTTCGGCTTCTCCTTGGGCGCCACGTAGCGGAGCAAGACTCGCGGTTTCTTCTTCTTGGCGGGCCACAGCTCGATGCGGATCTTCTCGCGCTTGGCAATGCCGCTATGCGTCGCCCGCAGGCGCCAGCTCCCGGGGCTCACGCGGAAGCGCTTGGCGTCCGGCAGGTAGTCCGTGCAGCCGAGCACCGCCACTTCGCGTTCGAGCCGGATGCTCGCTTCAGTGACGTGGTCGGCGCCGTCCGCCAACGGCGGCTCTTCTTTCAGAACGTGGACCGTCACGGTCACGTCGTCGGCGTTCTGGGTGCCGATGCCCACGATGTCGCCCGCCGCAGCGATGCGATCGGACGATGCCTTGGCCGTCCAGGCGTCCGCCAGATCGCCCTGGGCGTCCGGTGCTTGCACGTGGATCTGGTGATGGTCTGCAAACAGCTTCATGGCGGCTCTACCTCTTCGTGGTGCCGAGCTCGACCGCATGTGCATCACGCGCGAGCTGCCCCTGCGCGCAATTCAGCGACGACCAGCTCGGCGTACTGACCATGACGATTGGGTACGCCGGGCCCGGGCGTGGCTCAAGGCGCGACGGGCATCGCGCCGGACCAACAAGAAGATGCTTCAAGGGCTTGTCGGGACGGCGCGGAACCCTCAGTTCCCGCGCTGCGTCGGGATGGGCAGGCACTCCATGATTTCCACTGAGTCTCCAGGGAAGATCGTGAAGTGGGGGTGACTCTCGAAGAGCGCGGCGGCTGCATCGTGGGTCTCCGCCTGCACGACGACATAGGCGGCCAGGGCGTTCTTGATGTCGGTGATGCCTTCGGGAGAGGCGCTCTTCGTCTTGCCAAGCGGGGCGCCTCGGTCGACGATCGCCCCCGCGTGCTTCGTGCTCCAGTCCACCCAGGCCTGGAAACCGGCCGCCTCGCGTTCCTTGCGGCTCTTCTCGTCCAGCGCGTTCCACCCTGATTTCTCCATCGCTTCTGGAGTGCCCACGAATACTGCCAAAAACTGTTTCATTGAATGGCTCCTCAGTTAGTCCTAAAGTAGGACTAACTGGTCCTGGTTTGCAAGTAACACTTTCGTCCTCATGACGGGTCCCCGCAGCTACGCCGATCCTTGCGGGATCGCTCGCGCCCTCGACGTGATCGGGGAGCGTTGGGCGCTGCTCATCGTGCGTGAGCTGGTGTTCGGTCCCAGGCGCTTCACCGATCTGCGCGCGGCGCTCGGGGCGAGCCCCAACGTCCTGTCGCAGCGCCTCGGTGATCTCGAGCAGGCGTCGGTCGTGCAGCGAACCGCCAGCGGTGGCTCGCTCTACGAGCTGACGGACTGGGGTCGCGAGCTGCACCCCATCCTGCTTCAGCTCGGACGTTGGGGCGCGCGCTCGGCCCATCGTCCACAGGGCAGCATCAGCTCTGCGGCGCTGCTGCTCGCCCTCGAAGCGACCTTCACGCCTCAGCGCGCCGCGGGCCTCAGCGCAACGTACGATCTGCGCCTGGACGGCGAGCGCTTCGGCGTGCGCGTCGACGCAGGAACCATCGTCGTCTCGCCCGGCAGCCCGCGCCAGGCCGACGTGCTGATCGCGACGGACGCGAACACGCTGCGCGCCGTCGTGTTCGGCGATCGTGAGCTTGCGGAGGCGGGCGTCGAGACGAACGGCGACGCCCGCTTGGTGCGGCGTTTCTTTCGGCTATTCGCGCGCCCAGAGCTCAGTTCGCGTTGAACTGGATGTTGTCGAAGAGCGCGACCTCGTAGTTGAACACCCACATGGTGGTGTACGTACCCGTGATGCGCGTGTCGTTGGCGGTAGCCGTCACCATGGCTGGCAGCATCGCTTCGTGGTAGCCGTCGGCGCCAAGGTAGAACGGGGTGCGAACTTGGATCGTGTCCACGTAGGTTCCGGTACAGGCTGGCCCAGTGTACATGGTCACCGTGTAGTTGCCGTTTTGGTAGTAGGAGTACAGCCCGCAGGGGTAGGCATTCAACGGATGCGTCGTCCCTGCCTTGACATCCGAGGGTGCAGCGAACAGCGTCACTGCCCCGACAGCAATCAATGCGCTCAGCTTGAGAATGTTCATGGACTTGCCTTCTGTTGGGTTCGGGACAGCTCGTGGCTCAGGGTCCGCATCCGCTGTCTGAATGCGGCCTGCTTTTGCAGGCGGTGCATCGTGTCGATGCCCTCGAGCCGAGCGATGGCCTCGTGACCGGGCTCGACGGTGAGCGCGTTGACCTCGCCGCTCGCGTGGGCGCGGGCCACGAGCTGGTCGAGATAGCGATCCACCTCGGCTTCGCTCTTCAGAGGTACGACCTCCGCGTCCACGACGCGTTGGATGCGCGCTCGCATGGAGCCGTCCACGGGAGCCGCCTGCCCTTCACGGTGCATCAGGTTGAGGCCGCCCACGACCGCGACCATCGCCAGCAGGCTGACGAGAGCTGGGGAAGCGCTTTGGCTCATGGCCGGCGTTCAGTTCACGAAACGTGCCGTTGATCAGGGCGCAACAAACTTCGGCGAATGGCCGTGCCCTGGGTGCGCGCGCACGTGCGCCGCACGTGCACTGCACGACTTGATCGCGATCTGGTTCGGGGAGAACCCCGCGGGCCGAGCGTACGCGCTACCATGACGCAGGCGCTCAGGTGGCTCGGTCTAGTGTCCTTCCTCGGAGTCACGCTGGCGTGCTCCTCCTCCAATTCCAGCGGATCCGGTGTCGGAAACGACGGCGGGGGCGGTAGCGGGGGAACCAGTGGCGACGCCGGCGACTCGGTCAGTCAAATCTGCGCTGCCGTCGCCGAGTTGCCGTGCTCGTCCCTCAAGGACCCCGAGGCCTGCAAGGACCTCCTACAGCAACAACAGCAGCACGCCGAAACCGCCGGCTGCGGCGCCGAGAACCAAGCGCTCTACGACTGCCGAGCCGCCCATCCGGACGTATGCAACAACGGACAACAGTCAACGAACCCTGAATGCTCAGCAGCCGAGAGTGCGGTTTACGAGTGCGCAAAGGCCGCCCCCCAATGCACGGGTGGCGGGCTCTTTGGAGACGGCGGTTCGACATGCGGCTGGAGCTGTGACGACATCGCCGAATCTTGCACTTCGGCGGGTGGCGACTGGTCTTGCACCTGTACTTCCGGGCCCAAGGCCGGGGCGACGTTCACGGTTACCGGGGACGCCTGCAACACGGCCACGCTCAACGCCAATTGTGGTTGAGGAAGCCCGCAGAGGGTCGTGCGGACGCGACGAAGTTGCGTGAGTGTCCCGGCGCGCCCCTCGTCGAGCGCCGTCGCGCCGGACCCGCCTTCGCCACGCCCGTCCGGCGAGCTTCGCGTGCTGTTGCGGGCAGCGTCGTCGACGACCTGGGCGACGTTCGAATCGTTCGCGTGAACACTGCGGCACGCCGTCCTTCAGGACGTTTTCGGCCGTCGAGTCCGCCTCACAGTCCGAAGTAGAAGCGCAGCTCGAACATCAGCTGGAAGACGTCGAAGCCCGTGCGAGTGCTCGGCAAGCGAAAGCGCCCGCCCAGGTCGCCCAGCGCGCGGCTGCGGCTCTTCAGGGTGTAGCCCGCGAAGACCCCCACGAAGCCGTCGGTGTTGCCGAAGTTCGGCAGCGTGAGGCCCGCCTCGGGGCCGAGGTACACGTGATCGCTCGGGCCGATGGGCAGCTCGAAGGGGACGACGAGATCCGGGTCGTCGCCGGAGCGGAAGCGTTTGACGATGAATGGACCCGTGTCGAGGCGGACGACATCTCCCAGGTGAAACGCGAGCGGCATGCCCGCCGTGACGCGCTCCCGGTCTTGAAGGGGCAGTGAGACCTCGCCGAACACTCCGAGCTCCACGTCCCGGCGCAAGAAGCGGTGCTCGCAGGCTTCGTCCTTCGAGTCCTTCGAGCTGGCGGTCCGCAAAGTCGATTCGAAACGCCGCGTCTCGGGCGCGGTGCTCTTCGTGACGTGGGACGAGACGGGATTTTCGCAATTGGGCACGCTCCCCGCCTCGAGCGGCGCCACGCTCGGCGTCGACTACGGCACCATGCCGCTGCTCGAGATCCGGGCCAAGGAGTCCGCGTCGCCGCCCACGCTGTTCCGACTTACCGCCGATGTGGCAGCATGAGGTGGATGGCCGTTCAACGCGGGGACCAAGTCACGGTTACGGGGGGCAGGAGCAAGGGCCAGACCGGAGTGGTCTTCTGGATCGGCCCAGACAAGTACGGCTCCGGGCAGCGCGTGGGCATTACGACCGCGGCGGGAGAGAAGGTCTGGGCCAAGGACACCCAGGTCCGTGCGGTCGATGGTGCGGGGCGCTCCGAGGACGGCGCCGCGCCGAAGTTCGAGTACTTGGAAACGGAGGACTACGACAATCCCTGTGTGGGCGCGCAACTGCGCTTCGTCGACGAGCTCGACGAGGCGTCTTTGCGCAAAATCGGTGAACGCTGGATCACGTTCCGCCGTGCCCGCACCCATCTCCAGTGCTGGCGCTTCTCGGATACCGCGGCGGAAGTGATGATCGAGCCGAAAGGACTCGATCGCGATGCGTTGGACGCACTGGAGTCCTGGCTGCGCGACTTGCACCGAGTCGTTCCCATCGCATCGGCGCGCCTGTTCATGGGGTCCGGGCCGCCGCTCGAAGGAAACCCCGCGCCGCACCCCGCGCTGGAAGCCGGGGTCTTGGCCAAGCTGCAAGAGGCCGATAGCGGTGCACGGGGCGAGCGGATCGCCGCGCTGGAAGAGCGCTTCGCGAAGCTGGGCTTCACCCTCGTGCCCGTCGACGAACACGACTACGCCTCGCGCAATCCCCAGGGAGCGGAGGCTTGGGCCAAGCGCTGGTCGAAATCAGGCAAGCTGATCGGGACGCGATCGCACCCCGCCGTTCCCATCGAGGCCGCGAAGCTCGACGAGCTCGACCTTGCGAAGAAGCTTCGCCCCTACAACAAGCTGGTGCCCTTCCCGAACGCGGCGCTCCTGGGGGCCGTAGATTCGAAGCAATACTTGCTGCTGCTCTGCGACGAAAGAGGCGTTCGTCGAGTCTTCGAGCCCAGCGACGGCTTGCTACGGGACTTCACGTGGCTCGATCAGGATCACGTGGCCGTGCTGACCGGTGCGCGCCTGGTGTTGCTCCGCGTCACCGCGTCAGGCGCGTTCGCCGAGATCGCCTCGCTGGACGTGGCGGGCGCGAACATGACGCTCTTCGACCACGGCCTGATGGCGGTCCGCAAAGTCGATTCGAAACGCCGCGTCTCGGGCGCGGTGCTCTTCGTGACGTGGGACGAGACGGGATTTTCGCAATTGGGCACGCTCCCCGCCTCGAGCGGCGCGACGCTCGGCGTCGACTACGGCACCATGCCGCTGCTCGAGATCCGGGCCAAGGAGTCCGCGTCGCCGCCCACGCTGTTCCGACTTACCGGCAAGCCCAAGCGCAAATCCAAGCGCCCGTAGGTGGCCTGCGCCGGACCGCGGAGCTCCTGGCACGCTCCGGCACGAGTCCGCGGGCATGGAAGCTGCAGCATTCTCGGTCCGTGCAACACCGATGGAAGTCGCAGGTTGGTCGAGCAGCTGAACAACGACACCGACTGCGATCCCGTCGTGACCCATTGCGAGCTCGGTTGCCTGCGGATGCGCGCTGCGGCGTCTCCGGCGTGTACGCTGGAGACCCGGACTGCGTCAGCGCCGAACCGAGCGCGCCGGACGACGAGAGCTGGCCCAAATGGGGCTCTTATCCGGGATGCTGCCGGGCCGACGGGACCTGCGGAGTCTCTGATCCCGCTCCCGGAGCGGGTTGCGTTGCCAGCGCCGAGCTCGGCCTCGAGACCGTGTACTGTGATGGCGGCCCAGCGGACGCCGGTGCCACCCTCGACGCCGCGCCCGACGCGAACCCTGACCCAAACTGACGATCAGATCTACGAAGACCACTTCGGCGGCAGCGCGAAGCGTCGCCGTGCCCGGCCGTTGCGGTCTCGTACATGGCGTTACTGGCAGAACGTCGTGGTCAGCGTTCCGCTGAGTGACTGGCCGGGCCATTTCCCGCTGGCGCGGGACAGATCGTTGACGGTGACGGTCCAATCTTGTCCGCTCTGAGTCGCGTTGCCGCTACCGACGCAGATCAGGGTGTCCGCTTCCGAGCCGGTGCCCGGCATGGTCAGCGCGCCGGCCATGGCTCCGGGCGGCCCCTCCAAGAAGAGCCGGCCGTGGTCACCGAACTTCGCATAGAAGCGCTCTTCGCCCTGGTAGGAAAACCATGAGTGGACTCCGTCGGACACGGTGAGATCCAGCGGCGCGCCGTCCAGGCTGCCCGTGATGGTGTCGTTCATACCCAGGTCCGGTAGGAACAACTGGAGCGAGCCGCTGGCCGCCGTTCCCGGGCAGTTGCCGAGGGAGTGGAGCCCCGCGAACACCATCGGTGACTGGTTGCCCAGGGTGGTGCTCACCGAGTCGGCGAGCAGCTGTGCGCCGTTCAGCGCCATCCCGACTGGCGCGCTCAGCCAGCCGGGCCCGTTGACGTCTTTCGCGCCGAGCGGGAGATCCCAAATGACGATGCCGCCGCCGGTCAAGAAGTCCAGGGACTCGATGCCGCCACCGGAGTACCCGCGGTATCCGCCGAGGAGGCCGTCAACCGCGGCACCGTCGAGATCACCGTTCACCCACAGGGAAAGCTCGCCACATGGGCCGGCGTCACCCCCGGCATCGGCGCCCGCGCTGCCTGAGGACCCGCCCGTACCTCCGGCACCGCCAGTTTGCACCGAACCACCGCTGCCGCCGTTGCCGAGCGGAGGTCCGCTGCCCGAGCTCGATCCACAGGCAACCGCCAAGAGCGACAGGACCACAGCGAAGAGCGCGCCCCTCATTCCGTGAGCATACGCTGATCGGGGGCACGGCTACCTCGTCGAGTCGATTTCTCGCGCATCTTCCTCGGGTTGCTGACCTCTGCGGTTCCGCGCCGGACCAACAAACCAGTCAAACGGCTTCGCTGATGGCTTTTTCCAGGCGTTTCACGCCTTCGGCGATGGCGTCCGCTTGCACCGTGAGGGTGGGCCGGAAGCGGATGGAGGGGCGTCCGCAGGGCAGCACGATCATCTGATCCTCGAAGCACTGGCGGATGATCTTGTTGCGGAGCTCTTGGGTGGGCACGTCACATGAGCCCGCGGCCGCGCGCGTTGTCCACGGTGCCCGCGAAGCGTTCCTGGATCTTCTCCAGGCCCGCGAGCAGCTCGGCGCGCGCGTAGGACAAACGAAGCGGGGGTGATTGGGTATGGGCGGCGGGGTTGATTTGGGTATGGGCGGTGGTGGGATTGCAGGGGATGTCATTGTTGGGGGTTGCCGGCACGACGCGGGCACGGCTCGAACGCTGCGGCAGGCGTCGGAGGAGGCGGCGATGAGTCGCCTACCAGCTCTGGTGCACGGCGAACTCGGAGCGTCGCGTGTCCAGGCTGAGGAAGCTGTACGCGCCTTCGCTGCAGGAGCCGCTGTTCAAGAACATGGCGCCGGGGTGCTGGGCGCGGGTGGCCATGTGCGTGTGGCCGGTCACGACGATGTCCGCGCTTCGGAGCTCGGCGACGCCCACGGCCCAACGCTGGAAGGTGCACGCGCCGGAATCCAGCGTCACGCCGCCACGTCCGGCGTCCAGCTTCTGGAAGAAGCGATACAGCGGCGAGAGCCCGATGCGACGGATCCAGGCGCCCAGCCACACGCCCAGCTCGCTGAGCCAGCGGGCGCGCTGGAAGATCAGATCGTGGTGATGCCCGTGGGTGAACAGGATGCGAGTGCCGTCGGCTTCCAGCGTCAGCTCTTCCGGAACGCCCAGAGCACTGCCGGCTATCAGATCGTGGTTGCCGTGCACGTAGGTGTACTTCGGCAGCTGAAAGCGCTGAGCGATCTCCGGGTGTGCCGCCTGCGCCGCTCGGAGCTCCTGTAGGGGCTGCCCCAGCGCCGCGCCGGTGAGCGTTTCCCAAATGTCACCGAGCAGCACGATGCGCTCGAAGTTCTGCTCCAGGTGCGCAAGAAAGCGCAGGAACTCCGAGTCGTCGTGCCCGAAGTCGTCCGCCGCGTCCCGCGCGCCCAAGTGCAAGTCCGAGATGACCGCGATTTCCATTTCGGTTCTCCCGAGCCTGCTAGGTATTCCCTTCGGGTGACGTGAGGGTGTGGGCACGGAAAGATCCGTGAAAACTACGGGGCTCGACGTGACAGCCGTGTGTCGTCGTTCGCGACGGGTATCGCGCCGGACCAACATGAAGACGTTCCAGAGGATTGTCGGGGCGGCGCGATACCCGTCGTGAACGGACGACGCGGCCGGCGCATCCGAGGCGTCATGCGAAGCGGGTGGATGCTGGGGGCCATGGTGTTTTCCCTGTGTGCGGCGTGTGGCAGCTCGGATAGCGGCGGCGGCACGGCGGGCAGCGGCGGTGGTGCCGGGAGTGGAACCGGCGGCGCGGGCACGGGCGGCAACGGAGTCGGCGGCGCGGGCACGGGCGGCAACGGAGTCGGCGGCGCGGCGGGTGGCGGGACAGGAGGCAGCGGAACCGGCGGCGTGGCCGGCACCGGCACCGGGGGCAGCGGCAGCGGCGGCGTGGCCGGCACCGGCACCGGGGGCAGCGGAACTGGGGGCGCGGCGGGCAGCGGCGGCAACATCCTCACACCACTGCCGCCGGCAGGAACCACGCAGTGCGGCTCGGGCGTGTTCACGGCGGCGGAGCAGCAGACGACGTGCTCGTCTCCGCCCACGGTCGGCTCGCTGCACCCGAGCTATCCGGCGCAGTGCTCGCTGGCCACCACCGGCGGCGGGCAGTGGGAAACGTGGTGCACCGCCACCGGCGTGAGCTACGTGTGGGTGCTGTTCCACGACGTCGCGCTGTCGCAAAGCTGCAGCTACTTCGCGCCAGATTTCACCTTTTCACATCAAGAGCTGGCGTACGGCGCTACGGGAGAGAGCGGTAACCCCTACGAAGCCAAGCCGTTCACCAGCTCGAGCTTCTCCAGCAAAGCGCAGGACGTCGGCATGCACTTCGACATCTCGGGTGGCGCGAACGCCTCGAAGACGGGGGGCGGCCAGATCTGGATCGCCGCCGACGGCAGCTGCGGCTCGCCGATCCCGAACGACGTGAAGGCGACATTTCTGTCCTTTGCATTCACCTGGAGCGGGTAACTTCGGAGCATCTTTACCCGTGGGATGCCGCGCCAGAACGCTCTCGAGCGAGCGCGTCGTCGTCAACCTCGAGCTCGTGCAGGTCGTCGGCTGCCCGTTGGCGGAGCGACCCCAGGGCACACGCTTTCGCGTCTGGCCCTGACGGGTATCGCGCCGAACCAACAAGCAGGCTTTGTTGGTCCGGCGCGGCAACGGATTTGCGTTTGGGCTCGGGCGTGGGACCCTCGGAAGATGGCCGGTACCCGCGTGTTGCCCGTCGATGCTTCGCGCATCGAAGAGCTGTCTCGGGCCCTCGGCGCGCTCCGGGCCGGGCGGGACCCGGCGGGGATGCGCGTCTTTCTCGCGCGCTATGAAGCGGACCAGCGGCAGGCCGAGCGCGGGGAGTCTCTCGTGATTCCACGGCGCGCGTGGCAGGAGCGCTGGCTCGAAGTGCGGGATCTGCTCGGCAATCGCATGCCTCGCGTCACGGTTCCCAATCAAGGGAGCGACGTGGTCGTGCGCAAGCTCGGCTGGAAGCGGCTGCAGAAGGAGACGGCACGCGCGTGGGAGCTCTTGCGCGTGGCAGCGCCGGATGCCGTGGTGGCCAAGCAGAAGGACACGGTTCGGGCGGCGTATCGCGCGGCAGGCTGGGCGGACAAATACGCGCCCGAACCGCCGCCGGCCATCGACCTGGACTTCTGGTCGCTGCCCGTACACGAGGAGAGCGACGGCATCTGGATCGGGGAGCTGGAGCCAGAGGTCGCGGAGCAACACGCGTGGCTCCACGCCCAGGAGCTGATGGAGCGTGGCGTGGCGCTGTGTGCGCCACCGCTGACGGAGCCGGACGAGCTCGAGCAAGCGCTGCCGGTGCTGGGCAAGCCGCTGCTCGACACCGCGCGCCCGGCGGCGCGGGGCTGGGTGGAGCCGAGCCTGCTGCCGCGTTACACCGTCGGAAGCGAGGCAGAGCGCGCGGCGGGAGCCGGCGCCGTGGTGTGGTGGCGCGTGCTGTGAGCGCGCACAAAAGCCTCGGCCTTTGGCTAGGTGCGCAACGGGTGCGCCAGAACGACTGATTTTCGTGCAGTTTCGAGGGCGCGGCGATTGCATTGAAAGGGAGCGTGTACGAGCTCCTCGGTGCAACGGTGGACTCGGTGCATGGCCTCGCGATGATCGCGTGGGGTCTCGGTCTGCCGCTCCTGTTCTGGCATCGCTGGCGGCGGCTCACCCGCGCCTACGTGATCTACTCCGTGGCGTTCATCTTGATTTCCGTCGGCTCGCACTTGCTGCTCGGAGAGTGTCTGCTCACACGCCTGGCCCGCGAGCTGTACGACGCCGGGCATCACCCCGAGCTTCGGGATCAAGTCTCGTTCATCGTGCGGGCCACGGAGGCGGTGGCCGGCATCCGCCCGAACGAGCGTTGGGCCGTCTTGGTGTGGGAGGGCGCGCTCTTGATCGGCAGCGCGGGCTTGCTGCTGCACTTGAGGCGCGAGCGCTCGAGGGAAAAGCCGCCGCGGGGCGGCGCGTCGCGGCCCGCGGTGTAAAGCTTCTGCATCCGTCGCTTCTACGCCTTCGCCCTGCCGCCCCTCACGGTGCTGCTCATTCACGTCGTGTTCCGCGCGTCGGTGGCCTACGCCATCGCGTACGCCCCGAACGGCGGCGGCCTCGGACGCGCGCACCCGGAGCTGGGACCGCCCCCCGCGGGGGCGCGCGCCGTGTCCGTCGCTGCCGGCGATGCCACGATTGCGGCGTGGGTGCTCGCGCCGCCCTCCCCGCGAGCCACCGTGGTGCTACTCCACGGTTTGCGGCTGGACCGCAGATCGCTGCTCCCGTTCGCGGAGAAGCTCCACGCCGCGGGCTATCGTGCCGTGCTGCTCGACCTCCCGGGGCACGGCGAATCGACGGGCACACACTTGGGCTACGGCGCGCCGGAAGCGCGGGACGTCTCCCAGCTGCTCGACGCCCTTCACGTCGCGGGCCCCGTGGGCGTCTTCGGCTACTCCTACGGCGGCGCCGTCGCGCTGCATCTCGCTGCTCGCGATCCCAGGGTGCACGCCGTGCTCACGGTGTCCACCTTCGCGACGCCGCGGCGCGCCGTCTCCGACTACGAACGGCGCTACTTCCCCGCGTGGGTACCGGATCGCTGGGTGGACGACGCCCTGGGCGACGCGGCCTGGATCGGCGCGTTCGATCCGGACGTCACACCCACGCCTTCACGCGCGTCCGTCGTGCTGATGCACGGCGGCGCGGACACGCAAATCTCCCCGGACAATGCCCGGACCCTCGCGCGGGCCGTCCCGGGCGCCCGGCTCGTCGTGCTGCCCGGTCAGTCGCACGCGTCCATGCTCGGAGATCCGGGCGGTGCCGTCAGCGATACGGCCCTCCAGCTCTTCGCGTCGATGCGATAGCCTGCACGGGATGCGCACCGCCCTTCTCGTCGCCGCGCTGTCGCTCGTCGGCTGCAGCAGCTCCGAAGACGCGACGCCAAAGGTCGATGCGGGCGTCGACGCGCCGGCGCCCTCTGTGGCGAGTTTCGAGCTGGAGCAGAGCTTCACCATCGCCAGCGGCGGGCACCTCGCGTTTCCGGATCTCGCGCGCCTCGCCGATGGCTCGCTGCTGCTCGTGTATCGCAAGGGTGCGACTCACGTGGACGCGAGCGGCCGCATCATGAAGCAGTTCGGCAGCGCGGACGGAACCAGCTGGAGCGATCCAGAGGTGCTCTACGACGCGCCGGACATCGACGACCGCGATCCTTCCGTGACGGTGCTCCACGGCGGAGACGTGCTGGTGAGCTACTTCCAGTACCTGACCGAGGCGCTCAGCGGAGGCACGCTGGCGACGCACCACGTGTTCTTGGGTCGCTCCACGGACGGCGGTCAGAGCTTCGGTCCCTTCACGCAGATCGACGGCGGCAGCATGTCCCCGTCGTCTCCCGCGCTGAACGCCGATGGCCTGTGGGTGGACGCCCAAGGAACGCTGCTCGAGGTCGAGGCGTGCTCGAGCCCCGTCGTGGAGCTCGGGAGCAAGCTGGTGTTGCCGGTGTACGGCGGCCATCCGTTGAACCTGGCCAAGCTCGCCGCCATGCCGCGTTCGCAAGTGTCGTTCCTGGTCTCCACGGACGGGCAGACCTTCACGCAAGAGGCCGTGCTGGCGCTGAGCGACGTCTGGCTCCAGGAGCCCGCGCTGCTGCCGCTCTCGAACGGCACCACGCTGCTGCAGGTGCGCACGGCTTCGGGTGCCAGCCCCAGCAGCCCCGGGCCGCTCATGCAGTCCACGTCCACGGATCTCGCGACCTGGTCGGCGCCCGAGGGTCTCGGCTTCGTCGGCCACGCGCCGAGCCTGATCGAGCTGCCCGGCGGCTTGGTGCTCAGCGCCTACCGCTGGCTCGACGACGCCTTCTCCGAGGAGCGCGTGTCGTTCTCCTGGTCCCTCGACGCCGGAACGACCTTCAGCGCGCCCATCGACGTGGCCGACTGCGGCGGCGTCGAGTGCGGCTATCCGTCCATGGTGTCGCTGGGCGCGGATCGCTTCCTGCTCGTCTACTACGCTCCCGGCGGCAGCAGTATCGAGGGCGTCATCTACCACTACACGCTGAGCTGATGCGACGAGGGATCCTGCTCGCCGTCGCGTTCGTCGCTTGCAGCCCCGCAGCGCCGCGCCCGCTGCCGATGCCGGCTCCACAGGTGGAGCGTCACGGCGTCGAGCTTTCGTCCGGGGATGGCGTGGTGTGCGCGCGGCTGCCCTCGGATCGCGTCACTTGCGTGAGCCTATCGGACATCACACGGCCGAAGCAGCTGGATGCGACGGGCGTGGAGGAGCTGTCGGTCCGCGGTCGCACCGCGTGGTTGCGTACCGCGAGCGGCTGGACCTCCGTCACCCTCGGCGACCCCGAAAAGAGCGCACCCCCGGAGCCGGGCATCCACTACCGCGACTGGAGCTGCGCTTTGAGCGGCGGCACACTTTCCTGCAATGGCGCCAGCTTGGCGCGCGACGTCACGGGCGTGTGGAGCGGCGGCCACCTGTGTGTGCAGCGGAGCGACGGCATGCTCGCCTGTCTGCGGGACGACGCCACCCTCGAAAAGCCCAGCTGGGACTCCATCGCGCGCTACCCGAAGCTCCAAGGCATGGGCGCCGGGCGCGCCATCGGCTGCGCTGCGGTGGATGCCGGGCGCGTGGAGTGCTGGTGGTGGCACGAGCTATGGGACGACGAGGTCGACGCCGGCATGACCTACGACGGCGAGCTCCGCGGTGAGCCGACGCCCATCCCGGGGCTCTCGGGCGTGGTGTCGCTCAGTGTTGGTGCCGCTCACGCCTGCGCCCTCGAGCGCGACGGTCGCCTGTCGTGTTGGGGGCAGGTGAGCCCCGTGCCGGAGCGCCCGCCGACGGGCGTTCGCTTGCCGCTCACCCGCGCCACCGCCGTAGCCGCCGGCGCCGAGCACGCCTGTGCGCTCCAGAACGAGCGCGCTTGGTGTTGGGGCTCGAACGAAAACAAACAGCTCGGTCGCAACAGCGGGCGCAAGGATCTGCCGCTGCCCATCGACTCCGTCGGCGGCGTGGAAGAGCTCGCTCTCGCCGGCGATCACACCTGCCTTCGCACCCGCCGCGGCAGCGTGCACTGCTTCGGCGATCCGACCGCGCGCGCGCCGGGGCAGAGCTCCTTCGTCAGTGCCGTCCCCGGCATCAAGGACGCGACGGCCTTGGTCATCTCGCAAGATCTCGGCTGCGTCGTGCAGGGCGGCAACGTCAGCTGTTGGGGCAAGCTCGCGGGCTCGCTTCCGAAGCTCGCCGGCGCTTCCGAGCTGAGCATCACCGAGCGCTGGGTGTGCGGCCTCGTGCAGGGCGCCGTGCGCTGCCGCGATCGCAAGAACGCGGAGGTGCGCACGGCGTTCCGCAAGGACATCGCGCACCTGTCCGGCAGCTGCGCCCTCGGCATCCGTGGTCGTGTCACCTGCTTCGCCTGGATGCCGCACGAGTCCCACGATCCGGAGTTCGGCGAAGTGCTGCAAACCGCCGACATGGGCATCGAGCGCGCGGAAGCCCTGTGGGTGAGCGCCGGCGAGGGTTGCGCACGCATCGCCGACGGCTCCACCCGCTGCTTTCGCATTCCGCCCATGGACATGCCCGAAGCGGGGGACGCGGAGCCATTGCCTTCGCCCCTCGCCTTCGCGAGCACGCTCACCGGCGTCACCTCCGTCGCCTTCGGCCGTCACCGCGTGTGCGCCACCACCATCGATGGACACCTCCACTGCGCCGCGGAAACGCTGCCGCCCTTCGCTCCCCGGGAGCCCTGGACCCTCGAGCCCCAGCGCGTGCACCTCGAGTAGCCGGATTTCATGTTTGTCGGTCCAGCGCGGTACCCCCGCGGTCCGTCCCCATTGCGCGTCTCCGATTTCGACCCAATGCTTCGCGGGTGAGCGTGGTCGCGCTGGGCACCTGGGGTACCTGGGCCGTGGTCGTCGTGTCGGCGGCCCTGCTGCGGAGTCGCGCGTATGCGATTTTTCGCGGTATCACCCTGGGCGTTCATTCGCTCGTGTTTCTCGCGCTGTGGCCCACGTTTCAGGCCCTCGGCGTGTTGCCCATCGCGCTGTACCTGCACGCCATCGTCTTCTTGCAGTCGCTGGTGCTGGTGAAGCCGCGCATGCGCTCCTTCGCGTACCGCGCGCTGGTCAGCATTCCGGCTTCGTACTTCGCAGCCGGTACCCTGCTCGCGTTCCCCTGGGCCATCGCCGCGGCGTTCGGCTTTTCGCCGCATGGCTTCTGGCTGCCCTATCTCGTTGCCCTCGTCGGCATCGTGCAATCCCTCACCGGCAAGGAAGAAGAAGTGGACGTGGTGGTCGCGGACGGTCACGTCGTGGACGGCGTACAACGGCATCGCCCGACCACTGCGCCGGTGGGGCGGCCGCTACGCATCGTGCAGATCACCGATCCGCACCTTGGCCCCTTCATGTCCGTCGCGCGGCTGCGCCGCATCGTGGAGCGCGCCGTCGCCAAGAACCCGGATCTGGTCGTGCTCACCGGGGACTTCCTCACCATGGAGTCGCAGAAGGACCCAAAGCTCCTGGCCACCGCCCTCGAGCCACTGCAGGCGCTCCCGGGGCGCGCCTTCGCTTGCATGGGCAACCACGATCACGAAGCGCCGGACACGGTGCGCTCGGCCCTGGCCCACGCGGGCGTGACGTTGCTCGTGGACGACGCCACGGAGGTGGAGACCGCCGTCGGCCGCGTGCAGATCCTGGGAATGGATTTCCACTGGGGCGGGCGCAAGGAGCGGATGGCCGCCGTGTGCGAACGCTACCCGCGCGTGGCCGGCGCCTTGCGCATCGTGCTGCTGCACGATCCCGGTGCCTTCAAGCACCTGTCCAGCGGACAAGCGGATCTCGTGCTGAGCGGCCATACCCACGGCGGCCAGGTGGGTCTCCTGAGCCTCGGTCTTCACTGGACCATGCTGCGTCTACTGATGAACGCGCCGGATCACGGCCTGTGGGCCAACGGCACCAATCGCCTCTACGTCCACCGCGGCACCGGCCACTACGGCTTCCCGCTCCGCCTCGGCGTCCCCGCCGAGCAAAGCGTCTTGCGCGTGCACGCGCCTGATCGCGATGGGGAGTCCTACTTGCAGCAATACGCGACGTCGTAGGCAACGCCAGCGCTCACCTTGCCGTGCTCCGCGCAGGGCGTGGTGAAGGCCGAGGTTCCGCCGATGTTGCCGCAGGCCGCCAAGCACTGCCCGTTCTTCACGCCCCACGCAGGAGCGGGCTGGCTCAGCGGGTCGCAAATGCTCGCGGGCTCCTTGCAGCAGTAGTCGACGTCGTAGGCAACGCCAGCGCTCACCTTGCCGTGCTCTGCGCAGGGCGTGGTGAAGGCCGAGGTACCACCGATGTTGCCGCAGGCCGCGAGACACTGGCCGTTCTTCACGCCCCAGGCGGGAGCCGGTTGCGTGCTCGGGTCGCAGACGCCCGCCGGCTCCTTGCAGCAGTACGCGACATCATAGGCAACGCCAGCGCTCACCTTGCCGTGCTCTGCGCAGGGCGTGGTGAAGGCCGAGGTGCCGCCGATGTTGCCGCAGGCCGCGAGGCACTGGCCGTTCTTCACGCCCCAGGCGGGAGCCGGCTGGCTCTGTGGGTCGCAGGTCGCCGAGGGCGGCGGCGGCGCGGCTTCGTCCCTGCAGCAGTAGTCGACGTCGTAGGCGACGCCCGCGTCCTGCTTGCCGATCTGGTCGCAGGGCTTCGCGGAAGCCAGCGTGCCGCCCAGCTTTCCGCATTGCGGCAAGCATGCACCGCCCTTCTCTCCCCATTCCGGCGCCGTCTGGCTCGCGTCGCAGGGTCCGCCCGCCGGCTGCGTGCAACAGAAGGCGACGTCCCAGGCTTCCCCCACGTCCGTGAAGCCCTGGCTCGCACACGGAGACGGGGAAGCGATGGTACCGCCGAGGGCGCCGCACGACGGCAGACACTGTCCGTTCTTCACGTTCCACGACGGCGCTGGCTGCGTCTCGGGGTCGCACGTGGAGCTGGCCGGTGTGTTGGGCTGAGCGCCGGCCACTTGGACGGCCTCCCCGATCACGCGGTGTAGGCCGAGGAGATCGCTGTCTGCGTAGCCGGTGTCTGCAGGGTCGCTCGGATCCCAGTGGCTCTCGTCCCAGCGGTACCAGATCACCACGGGCACGGCCGCTTTGCGCAGGCTCGAGAGCATCTGGGTGACGTACTTGGCGTGCTGAGCGTGGCTCAGCGCCCGGCCAACGCCGCCATCCGCGTTGAGGATCCCGGCTTCGGTGGCCCACAACGGCTTTTTGATGCCGCGGTCGTTCAGCGCCTTGCGGAACTTCTTCGTGATCGTACCCACCGACGCCATGTCCCACTCTTTCTTGCTGGGCACCTTGTAGGGGTACGGGTGGTACGAGACGGCATCGGTGTACTTCGCGCCGCCGGCGTTCAGCCACTTGAAGAACGCCGTGCCCGGCTTGTTCACGGAAAGCCGGTTCCACCCGCAACACGTCACCAGGCCCTGCTGCCCCGGAGCCTCGTCCTTGACGGCCTGATACGCACGCTGGCTCAGCTCGAGCAGCTGTCCGTGGCTGCCGTCCCAGTACATCGCGAGATTGGGCTCGTTCCACACCTCGTAGGCAGGCGGCTCGTCGTTGGCGCTGCGCTTGCCGAGGTATCGTTTCACCACGGCGCGCACGAAGGCGGACCAGTCATCGAGGTTCTTCGGCGCGGTGGCGCAGGTGTCGATCATTCCTGGCGCTTTCTTGCACGCGGGTCCGTCCACCGACGCCCAAGTGGGCGAGCCGTAGAAGACATAGACCGGTCGCATGCCTGCCGCGACGATGTCGTCCATGTCCTTGTCCAGCTGCGTCCACACGTAGCTGTGCACGCCGTTGACGGGCGGCTTCGGCTCGATCTGCGCCCAGGTGACGTTCATGTCCCAGATGCGGCCCAGGGCGAGCTGTTGGGCACTGCCCTTCGCTGGCCAGTCGCCGTATCGGACCCCACCTCCCACCAGGTTCACCGCCGGGACGTTGGCGCCGAGCTGGATTGGCGCTCCCACGATGGCCTGGCCTGCCTCGGCATTGCCCGCGCTCTCGGAGTTGCCCGGATCCCCGATCTGGCCCACCGAACAGGCGGAGAGGGCCAGCGTCCAGCACAGGAGCCAAGGCGCAGGGAGCCGAGCACTGATGCGGACATGGGGCATGTAACGCCTGGGTGTGCACGTCCCGTTCCACCCGCGCGCGTGCGAAAAGCCGGTGTCCCGTTGCACCGGGCCTGACAGGGCGACGCCAGGGTGGCGCGCTTTTCCCGGTCGATCCGCCTACACAGGTGTCAGACATGTTCGCTGACACCGTGTTCGGAGCACCCTCGACAGACTTTACATTAACGGACATCGAGCTCCCGCGCGGCTCGGGCCGTGCGCGCGGATGCTAGCAAGCAATTGGAGGGGGCCGTCGAAGGCGACGCTTCGTCGGTCGGCAGCCGGACCCTCGACAATCGCTGACGGAAAGGATCATGGTCATGAGGTCTCTCGCGCTCGGTATCGCCTTCTTCTTCGTGGCGTCGAACGCACACGCGGCAGATCACTACGTCGACAACGCCGCTTCCGGCAGCAACGATGGCTCTTCCTGGGCCGATGCCTGGAAGTCTTTCAAAGACATCGACTGGGGCACGGTTCAGCCTGGCGAGACGATATACGTCAGCGGTGGCGGAGACACGAAGACGTACCTCGAGCAATTGACGGTCGGAAAGAGCGGGGCTGCGGGGAGTCCGATCACCGTCGCCGCGGGCAGGTACTCGTCGAGTCCGTCAGGTCACGATGGCCGCGTCGTGATCGACGGCGGCGGAACCGGGTCGCAGAGCATCTACGTGCAGAACAAGAGCTACGTGACCCTCAAGGGGTTCGAGTGCACGAATGCGCAGAAGGGCATCTACGTCGAGGACAACGCCGACACCATCGTTCTCGATTCGATGGACATTCATGATTTTCGGGGTCAGGCGGGCATCATGCTCAACGGTGCCAGCTCGTACACCGTCGAGAACGTCACCATCCAGAACTCGAAGATCGTCGCTCCCGAGATGTATGACGCGGAGACGGACGCCATCTACATCCAGCGGGCCCAGCGAACGACCATCCACGACAACTACATTCACCAGCGGAACCAGGATCCGAAGGCCCACACCGACGCGCTTCAGGCGTACTTGGCGAGCGGCTTCGTCATCTACAACAACTACTTGATCAACGACTCCGTCTACAGCCCCGAGGGCGGCGGGACGCCGATCATCCTCGGCTCCGAGGGCACCAACCCTGTCGTCATCTACAACAACTTCCTGTACATGGGCGGGATCTGGGATCCGTCCGGTAATCACAACTCGGCGCTGTGGACGCGCTGGTACGACAACGATCCCATGCCGCCGACTTGGGTGATTCACAACACCATCGTGGTGGCCGGTCCGCGCTGCAGGGATTTCATCCAGGAATACGACGCCGTCACGGTCAACAACATCTTGGCGATCTTCAATGCGGGCGAGAGCTTGGCCAACCTCGAAGAGAGCCTGCCGCACCCCATTCCCGTCGACAAAACGAGAAACAATCTCTTCTGGCGGAGCTCCGGCGGTCCGGGATTCTCGGGCCAGTTCACGGGTAATGGCCAGACGGGAAGCGTGTCCGGGTGGACGAGCTGGGTGAACGACTATGGCGGAACAGGAGTCAACGCAGACCCGTTGTTCGTCGACGACTTCATTCATACCTTCGGCGACGGAACCGACGAGGGCGCTTTGAATGGCGAGCTGCAGGCGGGCTCTCCCGCCATCGACCAAGGGGAAGACGCCAAGCCCCTGATCGACACGTTGAACTCGACCTACGGGCTCAGTCTGCCGTGGACGGACATCAACGGGAATCCGAGGGACAACACGCCCACGATCGGCGCCTACGAGTACTGCGAGGGCGCGGCCTGCGCCAAGCCCGATGGCGGCGCCGGCACCGGCGGCGGTGGCGGTACGGGCGGCGGCGGTCTGGACGCTGGCGCAGGCACCGGCGGTGGTGCTGGTCTGGATGGTGGCGCCGGCACGGGCGGATCGAACGCGGGCACCGGGGGCAGCACCGGCAACGGAGCCAGCTCCAGCGACGACGGAGGCTGCGGCTGCCGCATGGAGCGTTGGAGCCCCGTCGACGGCCTGCTCGCGCTCGTCGCCCTCTGTGGCCTCGGGCTGTTCACCCGACGTCGACGGCGAACGCGCCGGTGGTAGTTGAGCCTGTTTCGGGCGGCAGCGCGGCCCAAAGAAGATCCCAGCAGGTAATGGTTTGTTGGCTCGGCGCGGAATCCCCCGGGCGCGCTTTCTACCGCGGAACGAGCAGCGCCAGCGCACGGCGAAGCAGCTCTTGTAGCGAGAGGGTGCGAGCTTCTCCGGCGAGCTTCTCCGGCGCCTTCTTGGCTTCGCACTTCTTGAAGCCTTGAGTCGTCAGCGCCAAGAGGAGCTTGTCTTGCTTGTCCCGCGCCCCGGCATCGGTAGCGTCCTCGGCGTCTGAATGCCTTCGCTGACGAAGGCGCATCTTCTCTTCGACGTGCTCGCGGCCGAAGGTCTTCTTGGCCGCACTCAAATTATGGCTGCGGCAGAACACCCGACCATTGGCGGCGTCATCGTCACCACCGATGCCGGTGGCCTCGATGTGGTCGTACTGGAGAAACGCCTTCGCGGTGCAGCGCACACCAGACGGCGACACATAGCAACACTGGGCGCCGTCACGCTCGTACACCACTCGGCGAGCTGCGCGGCCGGGCTTGCCCGGCTTCATTCCGCGGGAGCGACGCGGCTTGTCCGTCTTGCCCCAGCGCTTGTTCTCTAGGCGCGATCGCCTTGGGCCGATCCGCGTTGGCGACGACAGCGCTCGACCAGAGCTCCCGATCGGAGAGGGATAGAAGTGCGGAGAGCGAAGCGCGCTCGGTGGCAGGCAGTTCTGAAGAAACGGCTTTGGACGGTGACATGATCCACCCCTTTGTTTCCTTCGGCATACCACGGGAAATTTCGTCTTCTTCAGCGCCTCGCATGCGCGCTTTCGAGCACGCGGGTACTTCCAAGATCGATTTCGTTTCGAACACGCCTCCACGCGGGGCACCTGCGCTGTGCAGGCGTTGTCAGAACGACATCGGCGAAGTCGGAGCGCAGAGCGTCCGAAAGCTCGTCCACGGGATTCGTGTTTGCCGTGTCGACTTCCGTGATCCAACGAGCATTGCCATCACAGGAACTTCGGCGCGCCGCTCTGTTTCTCGCACTCTCGGGGGAGACACAGATAGCCACTGTGGCCGCGCCCGCGCGGGATGTGCTTGATGCCAGGACAGGAGCGTCGGTACCGTCTGGTGCATGTCTGCACGCCTCATCGAGCGGAGAGACATCGGTACCGCCCAGGAGCTACTTGCGACGTTGGCGTTCACCGATCGACAGTGGGTGGAAACCGGGGGCCAGTCGAACTGGTGGTTTCGCGGCCAGAGCGATGCCGAGTGGGAGCTGAGTCCTTCCGCAATGCGAGACACGAGTCGCTTCATTCAGCGGGGAAAGCACTGGGGCATCGGAGCGCTCGACGCGCTCGTAGCAACGTCGCTGAAGCAACAGCTCGAGTGCGAGCACAACGCCTTTCTTCAGTTCTTCGAGAAGTGCCTCGAGTCTGGCTTATCCATCCCAGAAGACAGCCAGATCTTCCGAACTGATTTCGTGAGTAAAACGTTTCCCCAGGTCGAGGCCCAGTTGCAAAAGGGCATCGACTTTCCCTTCGTGCTTCATCGCTCGATTTACGCCCTCGCGCAACATCATGGCGTTCCAACCCGGTTGCTGGACTGGAGCACCAACCCGCTCGTCGCAGCGTACTTTGCAGTCAAGGATGTCGCCCGGTACCAGGCACGTTTCGCCTACGCGCAGAAGCGGGAAGAAGAGAGCCCAGACTATCAGGAACAGGTACGGGAGGGTGCCGAGCCCAGAGAGGAAGCTCCGTACCCCCCGAAACCGAAATGGCACAGCGATCGGTGCTCGGTGATCGCGCTTCGGACTCCAATCGCGTTCGACCGGCTCTCATCACTGGATCCGGGTCTATCGCGCATTACGGCACCCTACGCTCAAAATCCCCGGCTGCGCGCGCAGCAGGGCCTGTTCACGATCTTGCTGAACAAGACCGAACCCACTGGCGGCGCATTTCGTCAACCGTCGATCGAGCGATTGATCCGAGACGTATACGCACACGATGATTGGGAAGAACCAAGCGAAGAGGGCCCCATCGTGCTCAAGCTCACGCTGCCGCACTCCGAGTGCCGCAAAGCTCTCCGAATGCTCGCGGAAGCCAACGTGCACGCTGGATCGATCTTCGCTGACTACGACGGCGCGGTCGAAGCGAACAACGAGATCGGATACCACCAAGGCTGAGCTGGCACCTGCTGTGGCCGGGTCGGGCTCCTTCGTCAGCGGTGGTTCCGCGGCGAACCGACAAGAATGCTCAGCTGGAGAGTGCCTTCAGGTGGGTGGCCAAGCCGTGGAGCTGCGCGCTGCCGATGATCTCGGCCTGCCGCTTGATCCGGCGCGCGAGGGCGCCCACGTGGGAGAGGGCGCCGGTCCATTCCTCTTCGGAACGGATGCGCGTTTCTCCGCTCTCGGTGGTTTCGAAATAGAAGCGATGCTCGGCGCGGAGCAGGGCGTTGCCTCCGCTCCAGGCGATCTCCTTGGGTGCGCGCACCCACAGGATTTGAATCACGGCGGGGAGCATCAGCATGCCGGTGTCGAGCTTCACGTGCACGCGGTCGCCGCTCTTCAGGATGCGAGAGGGGCCGCGCATGGGAGTGAACTCCGGCGGCATGAACGCCTTCCAGCTGCGGAAGTCGCTGAGCTCGGCGAAGGCGCGTTCCATGCTGCCACTCACGGTGACATCGGCGTTGGCGAAGAAGGACATCAGCGAAAGCTCTTTACGATTTGGTACAGACCGAAGCCAAGCGCGCCGAAGGCCAAGACGTAGTGGAGCGGACTCGACTCACCACGGAAGCTGAGCCAGGTCATCAACGCGCCGCTGGCGAGCCACAAGCCGCCGTACAGACGATTCTTGCCGCGCCGCTCGTGCTTGGCGAGCTGAATGGCACGCTCGAAGGCGGCCTTCACCTCGTGCTCGTCGAGACCCTGTTGCACGAGATGGATCACGACTTGCTCCCCCTTCTCGCCGCGCTTGAAGCGCGCCATCACCTCGGGAGCCCAACGCTCGGCGGCTTTCTCCGGATCGCTGGGCTCGCTGCGCGGCGGCGGCGCTTCCCCGCTTTCGGGGGACTCTTCCGCGGTCACGTCACTCCGCAGTCAAACGGCGGATTTCTTCCTTGATCAGCACTTCCGCGAGCTGCGGGACGACCTCCCACACGACCTGCTCGAGGACCTCGCGGGAGAGCGCCAAGACGCCGTCCACCTGATCCTTGGTCAGACCGAGGCCCGCCAAGCGATCGGCGAACTCGCCGTCCCCGCTGGTGGCGGTCGCGGTCGCTTCGGTCGCTGCGGGTGCCGGGGCGGAACCGCCGAGGGGCAAGCCCGTGGCGGGAGTAGGCGCGAAGGGGACCGTCGCCGGCTTGGGCTGCGGGGGCGGCGGTTCCGGCGCTGGAGGCGGAGCCGCAACGGGAGCGGGCGCGGGCGACGGTTCCGGCGCGGGGGGAGGCGGCGTGCCATACGACAGCGTTGGCGAGCGCCCCGCCGCGGGGCGCGCCCCGAGGGGTGCCGCAGCGGCCGGCGCCGGTTCGGCGGCGGGCGGCGTGCGGTAGGGCGTCGCTTGAGGAGGCGGAGCACCGACGGCGGCCTGCGGTGCCTCCGCCGCTTTGCGGGCCACGGTGCCGGTCTTGTCGATCAGCTGTTGGGTGTCGAACGGCTTGTCCATGAAGTCGTCCGCACCCACGGTGGAGCCGCGCGCCTTGTCGTAAGGCTGGTGCTTGCTCGAGAGGATGATGACCCCGGTGCCCGGCGCCTCGCGCTTGATGGCTTGGCACAGGTCGTACCCGCTCTCGCCACCCAAGATGGCGTCCACGAGGGCGACGGTGGGTCGTTCAGAACGCAGCAAATCGAGCGCTTGCTGTGAGTTCTCGGCGAGGACCACCTGGTAGTCCTCCCCTGCAAAGGTGATTTCAAGCACCTTTCGCATCGTCTTGCTGTCGTCGACGGCCAGGAGCGTGGTGGTCAAAGGTCCTCCCTGAAAGGGCTCAGAAAACCGCGACGGGATCATGGCGGGGGCTCAGGAAAAGTGTCAAGGATTTCGCCGATCGCCGGTTCACGGCCGGCCGCTGGGCCGGGAGCGGATTGACGCCCTGGGGACCGCGGCGCACTTTTTCCCCGTGAGCCTCCAACTTTCCAAGCGTGCCCGCGCCATCCTGTACGCGGTGATGACCGAGTTCATCGCCACCGGTGAGCCCGTCGGTAGCCGCACGCTGGCGAAAAAGTACGGTTTTTCACTGTCCGCCGCGACCATCCGCAACGTGCTCGCGGATCTGGAGGAGGCCGGCTACCTGGCGCAGCCCCACACCTCCGCAGGGCGGGTGCCCACGGAAGCGGCCTTCCGCTTGTTCATCGACGCACTGCTGCAGGTGCGAGAGCTGTCGGCGGACGAGCGCTCGCGCATCGCCGAATGGTTCGAGGATCTGTCCCCCGGGGCGGACATCGTGCGGGAGACCGGCAAGCTGCTCGCGGATCTCACGGGCTCGGCGGCCGTCTTGGTGCGGCCCCGCATCGAGACCCGGACCGTGCGCAAGGTTCGCTTCATCCCGACGCGGCCGGGGGAGCTCTTGAGCGTGATCGTGCTGTCCGACGGCACGGTGGAGAACCGCTACATCGCCGTGGACGGGGGCCTGTCCGAGGGCGACCTCTCCCGCGTGCACGCCATGTTGGAAGAGAGCGTGGAAGGCAAGACGCTGGCCGGCATTCGCGATCACTTTCGTCAAGAGATCGAGGAGAGCCGAGACGAGCTGGCCAAGCTGCGGGAGATTGGTCTGTCGCTGGTCAACGCCGCCATCGATCGTGCGGACCGTTTGATGGACGTGGTGATCGAGGGGCAGGCGCGGCTGCTCGAGAGCACGGAGTTTGCGAGTACCGACAACCTGCGCGAGCTGCTGCGAACTCTGGAAGAGCGCGAACGTCTGGTGATGCTCCTGGATCGCACGTTGGCGTCGAGCCGGGTGCAGGTGTTCCTGGGCGCGGAGACCAGTGAGGCGCCGGTGAGCTTGGTCGCGGCGCCCTATCGCGAGGGTGGGCGCCCGGGTGGAGCGGTGGGGGTGATCGGTCCCACACGCATGGACTACGCGAGCGTGGTGCCGTTGGTCGGGGCCACCGCGGACGCCATGAGCGCCGCGCTATCCCGAACCCAGGAACGGTCGAAGCCGGCGGACCCCGAGACGCCGGATTCGTCGGACTGACGAAAACCCGTGGTAGGCTGACCGCGATGCCAACCGCGCCTCCCGGACTCCCCGGCACGCCCGCCGGCGACAGCCCCGTCGATCGTGCTTTGGCGCTTTCTTTGGCGGACGAAAAGGACTCCGCGCTGCGCTGGGCCGCGGCGCTGCTGCGCAGCGAGCCGGCCTCGCCCTTGGCGCTGCTCATCACCGCGCGGTTGGTGAGCGCCCTCGGTCGCCGAGAGGTCGCCATCGAGGGACTGGAAGCGTGCGTCGCGCGCGCCGTGGATGCCGGCAATCTGCCGCTGGCCGTGGCGGCGTGTTGCGATCTCCGCACCCTGCGCGTGGATCCAGCCCAGCACCTGGACGACGTCGCGCGCACTTTCGCGCGCCGCTCCACGCGCCTATTGGGCAAGGGTGCCTCGCCGCCCGAGCTACCGGGCAAGGCGCAGGAGTTTCAGCCGCTGGCCTCCGCCCTGAGTGGCAAGGCGCTGCTCAACAAAGCGCAGGAGATGATCCACACCGCGCGGCAGCTCTTGGAGCAGGACCAGGAGGAGCGCGAAGAAGAGCCCAAGGTCGTGCCGCATCCGTTGTTCTCCGGCCTCGACGAGTCCGAGCTTCGCTCGATGGTCGGCATCTTCGAGACGCAGACGGTGCAGAGCGGCGCAGTGCTCATCGAAGAAGGCACCAGCGGCGCCGAGGCGTTCATCGTCGCTCGCGGAGAGCTCGAGGTCCGCCGCGAGGTGTACGACGACAGCGGCAACGCCACCGGGGAGTCGCTCATGCTCGCGCTGCTCGGCAACGGCGCGTTGTTCGGCGAGATGGCACTGCTTTCCCGCGCTCCCCGCGCCGCCAGCGTCATCGCTCGCCGCCCCAGCATCATCTTGGTGGCCCGCAAAGACGCCCTGGACGCCATCGCGGAAAAGCAGCCCGAGGTGGGCGAGCTGTTCGCCGACCACTGTCGCCGCCGGATGGTGGAAAACCTGGTCCGCACCAGCAGCATCCTGTCCGCCGTGCGCCCGGACGAGCGGCCCGCCCTGGTGGAGCGCTTCGTCACCCGCACCTACGAAGAGGGGGAACGCCTCATCTTCCAGGGCCGGGAATCCGAGGGCCTACACCTGATCGCCTCCGGCGAGGTCGCCGTCATGCATCAGGAAGACGACGACTCCACCTTGATCGCCAAGCTGGGCGTCGGCGAGGTCGTGGGCGAGGTGGCCCTCGTGCTCCACCGCGCTTCCAGCGCCGACGTGATCGCGAACTGTCCCACCGTCACGCTGCACCTGCCGCGGGATCGCTTCTTGGATCTGATCAAGAAGCACCCGGCGATCCTCGCCCAGCTCTACGAGCTGGCCATCAAGCGGGACGAAGAAACGACCAGCCTCGTCGCCCAAGAAGCCACCGAAGCAGACGACTACGTCCTCGTCTGAGCTCCGCCTCTCTACATTTGCTTGTTGGTCCGCCGCGGAACCACGCGGCTCGCGCGCTCTCAGCGGAGCTGACTGTCCTTGCTACCGCGGCGGTTGTACGCACTGACGGCGTGCTGCCCTTGGTCTTCTTCTTGCTGGCAGGCAATGCACTTGCGCACACCGGGGAGCGCCGTGCGCCGAGCTTCCGGGATGGGCTCGCCGCAGCTCACGCATTCCTTCCGGCTCTCCCCGGAGCCCAGACGACGGCGCGCGCGCAGCACTTCGTCCTCGATGCTGGCGTCGATCTGATCTTGTACGGCTCCGTCTCGGGCCCATCCGTTGGCCATGCGCTGCTCCTCGCCGCGGCGTTGCCGCGGCTTCAACTATGGGACCAAAGCCGCCGAGAGCAAGCGCGGAAGGGGCGCGACGCGACGGGGCTCGCGGCGGACCGACATACTCGAAATTCAGATGGGGGCGGCCATGCCTTTGGTGGTCGGCGCCACCTTGGAGGGCTGGGTTGCTGCGTTCGGGGTGTCTGCGCCATCCTTGTCTTCCAGTTGGTCGATGTACTTCTGCAAGCTCGGGTCGAGCTTCTTCAGGTACGGATCGCGGCTGCCCCAGAACTTGCCGAAGACCACCACCTTGCTGGGCTTTTTCGGGTCGCTGCTCTTCTCGCCTCACGGCAGTGCGCGATAGCTCACGGTGATCACCGGCACGATGTCCGCGGGCTCTTGGACGTCCAGTGGGCGGAGCACGCCGAGATCGAGGGCCCAGTTCTCGTAGGGGAGGCGGAAGCCGGGGCCCACCGCGATGGCGTGGTACTCGCCGGCTTCGTTGCCGAGGGGCACGACGGTGTCCACCTCGAGCAGCAGCGACGCCCAGTCCGCCACGTTCCAGATGAAGCCGACGCCGGTGAGCACCAGCGTGGCGGGGCCCGCGAGGAGCGCCGTGCTCGCGACGGAAGCGCTCGACTTGCAGGGCGTGTCGAAGCACAGCTGGGCGGCGCCGCCGATGCGTCCGAGGAAGAAGTTTCCTTCGTCGAGCCCCGCGATGCCGGTGATGGATCCGATGGCGGCGACGCGCACCGGGCCCTCGTTCACGAACGCGTTCTTGAGGCTCAGGTCCAGGGGGAAGACGTTGTCCTCTCCCAGGGGCGGCGTGCCGCTGAGGGTGACCTGGGTGTCGTCGCTGATGGCGTAGCCCGCCTGCAACAGCACGATGTCGATGCTCGAGAAGTACACCGTGCCCGCGGGGTGGGTGTACGCGGTGGGCATCAAGATGACGTGATCCGCGTGCGCCTCGCCGGTGCGCAGGCGGCGTTGCTCGACGCGGGGATCCGGCGGCGGCGCGTAGGTCGGGGGTGGGTAGCCGTAGCGGGGGTAGTAGGGGTAGGGGTTGTAAGGAGGCGGGAAGGCGGGGTACCCGGGCGTCGGGGCCTGACTGGGAGCGGGCGCGGGCGTGACGGCGGATTCACGCGGCGGCGTGACCACGGGTGCACCCGCGTCGGGCTCGGGAGCGGGCGGCGGCTGTGGCGCGGGTTGGGCGCGGAGGCTTGCGGCGGCGAGCGTCACAGCGACGATCGGGCCGAAAATACCGCTGATCCGAGGCCTCATCCTGTCCCGCCTGCGACGATAGCCGCGATGATGGCGAGCTGCTACGTTGAGAAAGGTTTTGCTCATGGCGGGGTTGGTGCCGTCATTGCATTCACGTGGTGTTCCAGTGCGACGCTTCGTGTGGATGACAGCCCTGGTGCTGGTAGGCGCCTGTGGGCGTAGCGGCCTCGACGCCGAGTGGGACGAGCAGTGGCTCGACGGCGGAGGTCCGGATGGGCAAGTGGTGAAGCCGCTGCCGGACGGCGCGCTGCCGGATGGTGGCAGCAGCACCTGCACGCCAACGGAAGAGGTGTGCAACGGCGTGGACGACGACTGCGACGGCCAGGTGGACGAGGTGCCCTCCATCCCCTGTGAAGGAGGCGGCGCGCAGTACTGCGTGGCAGGGGCCTACAGCCTGTGCCCCGATCGCTGCGAGGTGTGCATCCCCGGTGCAGAGCGCGTGTGCTTCAACTCCTACTGCAAGTACTGGGGGCAGCAGACCTGTGCGGCGGACGGCAAGGGCTACGGCAAGTGCAAGGAGAACGAGCCGCCGCCGGAGTGCAAGTCCATCGCCAAGGACAAGCAGTACTCCAAGGAGCTCGAGCAGTGCTGCGTGGACAACGGCTATTGCTGCGTAGACGACTTCGATTTGGACGAAGACGGCAACAGCTCCGAGATGATCGGCCAGTGCGAGGACGTACTTTGCAAGTAGCCCGATGGGCGCTCCTGCTCGTCGTGCTGGCCTGGTCGACGGTGGCGGCAGCTGCGCCCTGCAATCGACCGGACCTGCTGGACACCATGCCGCCGGATGGCGCGGACGGCGTGCCGCTGAACGCGGTGTTGTTCGCGCACTATGCGCCCAGCGCCGAGTACCTGGACGAGGAGATCACGCTGGAGCACGTGGGCGTCGGCGAGCAGACCTTCAGCGGGACGTTCAACGCCAACGAAGGCCTGGTGAGCATCGATCCCGGCGGGCTCGTCGCCGGCGACGAATACAAGATCATCTGGCCGCGCCTACGCGGGCACTCCACCGCCAACCTCGGTCGGGGTGCGGAGGTCACCTTCACCGCGGGCTCGAGCACGGACGACGCAGCGCCGAGCTTCGACGGGCTCACCGGTGTGGACTGGGACTTCGTTCGCGAGAAAGACGACTGCACGGACTCCGTGGAGGAGCGCTTTACCTTCGATCTGGATCTCGGCGCCCGCAGCGACGACGGCGGAGCGGAATCCCTCACCCTGCTCGTGTTCCAGACCAAGGGACCGCACGTGTCGCCGAGTGCGCCGGAGCCGGTGCTGGTGCAGCGGATGCCCGGCGGCTCCAAGGTGCGCGTCGTGCGCGCCCTCTCCGACAGCATCGGCGAAGTGTGCTTTGCCGCCATTGCTCGGGACCTCACCAACAAGGCCAGCGCCAGCGGCAATCGCGAGACCTGCGTCACCACGGTGAAGCCGCCCTTCTTCGAAGGCTGCAGCGCGACGGGACAGGGAAGCACGGCGGCAGGGGCGAGCGTCGTGCTGCTCTTGGGTTTGGGCCTCCTGCTCCGACGGCGGGCGTAGCGGAATGCGCCTCCGAATCGTGCTCGTGGTTCTGTGCTGGGCGCTGGGCGCCAGCGCGCAGCCCTATCCGCCTCCGCCCATGGCCCGGCCCGCCCCGCCGCCCCCTCCGCAGTTTTCGGAGTGGCACCTCGCGGTGCAGACGGAAGCCGCCTTCGGTGTCGCGCCGGACACCTTCTACAATCATCTCGCCGGCGCGCGTATCGATCGCCGCTTTGCGCCGGACGTGAGCCTCGGGCTCTATCTCGGGTACGCGAACTTGAAGGGCAAGGACGGCCGCGCCCACAACGGCCTCGGCTGGGCCATGCTCGAGTATCGCCCGATGGTGAGCGACACCATCGGCATCCCACTGCGCTTCGCACCGGGCTACCTGCCCAAGAACGGCCCGCTGCTTCGCTCGTCGGCGGGCGTCTCCTTTCAGCTGGCGGACGGCGTCGACATGGTCCTGGACTTGATCACGCCCACCGTGTGGGTCACCCACGACCAGACCGTGCTGTCCTTCGACGCGAGCGCGGAGCTGGGTTTCGACTTGTGATTTCCAGCGCGAAAGCGCGTTCCCACCGCTTCCGCGCCGGAAAGACCAAGGCTTCTTGACCCGCAGCAAACCGACGGCTAAGCCCGCGGCATGAAGTCGGGTTCCTTCGTGAAGCTCTTTTCCGCAGTGCTGGCTTTCGGGGCTCTCACCGCGTTCGCTCCGGCCGCTTCGGCCGAATCCAAGATCGCCGTGGTGGACACCCAGCGCGCGATCATGGAGACCGAAGACGGCCTGCGGGCGCAGGCCACGCTGAAGAAGCTGTTCGACAAGCGCCAGCGCGAGCTCGACAAGAAGCAGGTCGATCTCCAGAAGGAGCGCGAGGACATCGAGAAGCAGAAGGACGTCCTCAGCAAGGCCGCGCTGCAGAAGCGAATCGAGAAGTGGCAGCGGGAGATGATGAGCCTCCAGGGCGTGTTCGTGGAGTACAACAAAGAGCTGCAGAAGAAGCAGAACGAGCTGACGCAGCCCATCTTCCAGAAGGCCATGGGCCTCATCCGCCGACTGGCCACGCAGGACGGCTACGACATCGTGGTGGACAAGCAGGCCGTGCCCTACGTGCGCAGCGATCTGGATCTCACCGACAAGATCATCACCATGTACAACCAGGGTGGTGGCGGTGCACCGGACCCCAAGGCCGGAGGCAACGACAAGGCTCCGGCTCCCAAGGCGCCGACCCTCAAGGCTCCGGCCAAGCCCTGAGCTCGTGCCCGGCGTCGACCTTCTGGCATCCGTCGGAGTCGTCGAGCTAGCCGAGCAACTGGGGGGCACACTCGACCCGGAGCTGGCGGCGCGGCGAGTGGCCCGCGTGGCCGAGCCCGGTGCCGACACCCGGGAGTCGGATCTCGTCGTCGTTGCCTCTGCTCGCTGGGTTCCGCCGGCGGCGGCAGGGCGTGGCGTGTTGCTGTGTACTCCCGGGCTCGCTTCCCGCTTGCCCGAAGGGCGGCGCTTTCGTCACGAGCACCCGCTATGGGTGATGGCCACGCTGCTCGCGGAAGTGGCGGCGGAGCGCATGGCGCCCCCCTCGTCGCGCGATGCAGTGGTGGCCGTTGGCGCCGAGGTGGATCCCAGCGCGCGGGTGCGGCCGGGCGCCGTGGTGCAGACCGGCGTGAGCATCGGCCCTCACTCGGTGATTGGCGAAAACGCCGTGGTCTGCACGGGGAGCAGCATCGGCGCGCGGGTGGTGATCGGGCCGAACGCCGTGATCGGACGCCCGGGCTTCGGCTGGGCGCCGGGGCCGGAGGGCCGCGTGCGGCGCATTCCGCAGCTCGGCGGCGTGGTGATCGAGGACGACGTGGAGATCGGCGCGCTGTCCACGGTGGATGCGGGCACGCTTTCGCCCACCTTCATCGGCACCGGCGCGAAGCTCGATGCGCACGTCCACGTCGGACACAACGTCCGCATCCACGCTGGCTGTCTGGTTGCGGCACAGGTCGGCTTCGCCGGATCGGTGGAGCTCGGCGAAGGAGCCATCGTCGGTGGGCAAGCCGGCTTCAAGGATCACGTGAGCGTGGGCGCCGGCGCGAGCGTCGCGGCCAAGTCCGGCGTCATCGGGGATATACCAGCGGGGGCGACCGTGGCAGGATTCCCTGCCGTTTCGCGTTGGCGCTGGCTGCGCGGCATGGCGGCGCTGCTTTCCTCCAAACGCTCATGACGACCAACCCGAAGATCCTCGAGCTGGACATCCAGGAGATCCTGGAGATCCTCCCCCACCGCTATCCCTTCGTGATGGTCGATCGCGTGACTGAGATCGTGCCGAACGAGCATATTCGCGGCATCAAGATGGTCAGCGTGAACGAGCCTTGGGCCAGCGGGCATTTCCCCGGCCGGCCCATCATGCCTGGCGTGCTCATCGTCGAGGCCCTGGCGCAGATCGGCGGCATCCTCACCTATGCCTCGGACCCCGTCGATCCCAGCCGCCACCTCATGTACTTCCTGGGTATCGACAAGGCGAAGTTTCGCCACACCGTCACCCCCGGGGATCGCTTGGACCTGCACGTGAAGGTGTTGCAGCATCGCACCAACGTCTGGAAGTTCAGGGGGGAAGCGACGGTCGACGGAACCCTGTGCGCCCAGGGCGAGCTGCTCGCCTCCATCGTGGAACGAGAAGGCTGAGGCGTGGCCACGCAGATTCACCCGACCGCCGTGGTCGAGCCCGGAGCCGAGCTCGATCACGACGTGGTGGTGGGTCCGTTCTGCTACGTGGGCCCGGAGGTGAAGATCGGCGCCGGCAGCGAGCTCTTGCTGCACGCGTCCGTCCTCGGCCCCACCACGCTCGGGCGTGACAATCGCGTGTTCCCCCATGCCACCCTGGGGGCCGAGCCTCAAGACCGCAGCTATCGCGGCGAGCCCACGCTGCTCTCCATCGGAGATGGCAACGTTTTCCGAGAGCAGGTGTCGGTCCACCGCGGAACCGTGAAGGGCGGAGGCTGCACGCGCATCGCGGACCGGTGCCTGCTGATGGTCGGCGCGCACGTCGCGCACGACTGCGTCGTGGAAAGCGACGCAGTGCTCACCAATCTCACGACCCTGGGCGGCCACGTCGTGGTGGAGCCAAGTGTCGTCTGTGGCGGCCACGTCGCGGTCGCGCCCTTCGTGCGGCTCGGCCGCGGCTGTTTCGTCGCGGGCGGCGCGCGAGTGGAACGTGACGTCCCGCCGTTCGTGATCGCTCAGGGAGACCGCGCGCGGGTCCGCGCACTCAATCGCGTGGGTCTCGAACGGCTCGGCGTGCCGGACGCCTCGCGCAAGGCCTTGGAGCGAGCGTTCCGTCTGCTGTGGCGCTCGCGCGAGCCCCTCGCGGTAGCGCTGGAGCAGGTGCACGCGGAGCTGGGCCAGGACGAGCTCGTCGCGGAGTTGGTGCGCTTCATCCGTCCGCGGCTCCCCGCGCTGGCGGTCGTGGATCGCGCGTCCGCGTAGCTCCCTCCCTCGAGCGCGCTGCACGATGCCCGCCGGGGCCGCGGCGGACCAACAAAAGAAGACGGCTACTTGGACTCGAACAAGTCGTCGAAGACGCGATCGAACTCGTCGTCGTCGTTGACGGCGCGGGCGCTGGACTCACGCGCTTGCGACTCCGGCGACAGCGCGGCGATGCGGTCGCTCACGTCGCGGTAGCCGGGATCGCGCCGCGCGATCTTCTGGAAGTAGTAGAGCGCCTCTTTCGGACTGCTCTTCATCTCGTAGACGTTGCCCAGGTCGTAGTAGAGCGCCATCTCCTGCTCCACCGTCTTGTGGGGCGATTCCAGTGCTCGAATGTAAGCCTTGGCGGCGTCGTCCAGCTCGGTTCGCTCCAGGCGAATCATGCCGATCATCGCGTAGCACATGCAGTCGCGCGAAGGATCCTTGGCGGCGAGCTCGAACTCCGAGATGGCGTCGCCCAGGAGCCCCATCTCCTTGTACGCCACGCCCAGGTCGTAGTGGGTGGCGCTGTCGTTCTCGGCGACCTGTGCGCGGACGCCTTCCTTGAACTTGGCGAACACGTGGTCGACGTCGATGTCGTCGCCGCCGATGCTCTGCGCGGGCGGGGCGTCGGCAGGCTCGAGCTGATCCAGCGCTTCCAGCGACGCAGCGATGTCGAACGCGCGATCCCCGTCGTCTTGCTCCGTGGCCGCGGGCATCGCTGCGGGCTCGAGCTGCGAGCGATCGATGGTGCGGCTCTCGCCGGCCGCGGCAATGGCGCCGTCGATCTCGCGCAGGCGCTCGATGAGCAGCGGGTGGTTCGGAGTGCGGGCGAGCTGATCCGAGATGATGGCTCGGGCGTCGTCGTACAGGCCGCGCGCACCGAAGAACTCCGCCTCCTCCAGGGCCTCTTCCACCGCTTCCGAGCCCTGGCCGGAGGTTGGCTCGGTGCTCGTCTCTTCTTGCAGCAGCCCCTGGGACGTGGGCGCCTCCGGACCGTAGGCGATCTCCTCTTCGTCCACCTCGGCCACGGCTTCTGTCCCGAGGGGGAACGAGGGCAACGGGCCTTCCACGAACGGTTCGTCCATGGACGCGGAGGCGAAGGGATCCTGCGTGGGCGGGTAACCCTGATCTTCCGTGAACGGCTCGGCGCTGGCCATCGCGCTGGAGGCGCTCACCTCTTCCAGATCGTACGAGGGCAGCGGCGCGTTGGGGTCGTAGCCGTCCGGCGAGGTCTGGCCGGCGTAGGGATCGTAGCTCTGCTCGGGGTACTCGTAGCCCTGATACTGGTCGTAGCCTTGCTGCTGGTCGGCGTACTGTTGCTGCTCGCCGTATTCGTAGCCCTGGTCGGCGTACTGCTGCTCGGCGTAGCCACCCTCATCGGGGTTCCAGGCGTAGTCCGCTTGAGTGGCTTCCCCCGTGAGCGCTGCCAGCATCTCGAGCGCGGCGGCGTGATTGGGCTCGGCCTCCAGCACTTCGTAGAGCAGCACCTCGGCGCGGGCCGGATCCCCTTGCTCCGCGTGGATGGCGGCCAGCGTGATGCTCTCTCCGATGGCGCCGTCGCGATCCCCGCTCTCGATCAGGATTTCGCGCAGCTTCTCGCGAACCTCGGTGGAGCCCGGATCGATCTCGAGGGCGATGTGAATCACCTCGAGGGCCTTGGAGTAGAGGCGCAGACGCCGGAAGGACTCCGCGTCGATCACGGCCTTGCGAGCGTGGGCGCGCGCGTCCAGAGAGTCGGGATCGACGAGCTCCTCGGCGACCTCGACCTGGTCGTCCACGACCACCACGTCCGGCGAGCTTCCCCGGAACGGCCGCATCTCCGGGTGGCTCGGCCGGAGCTCGAACGGCTCCTCCGACGCGATGGCGCCGTCGTCGTCCATCAGCTCCACGTCGGCGTCGTCCACGTGGACGGCCGATGGCTCGTGTACGGGTTCCGGCTCGGGCGCTTCCGCCTGGGACAGCGCGCGGACCTGCTCGTCGTTGGGGGCGACCGCTACCAGGTGTGCGACCAGCTCCCGGAACAGGTCCATCTGGTTCCCGTCCCGGGCGATGCGCGCCATTTCCTTGTACACCTCGATCGACTTTTCCGGCTGGTCGATGAGGGTGAAGGCCTGCGCCAAAAGGGACAGGGTTTCGAGGTCCTTGGGGTCCGCCTGGAAGCAGAGCTGGAGCTTTGCCAGGGCTTGCAGGCCGTCTTCGCGGGTGCCGCGCTGGAGGTACAGCTCCGCGGCCACCTTGGCGAAGCGCGGCTGGGCCTTGAAATGCAGGATGCGCTCGATGACCTTGAGCGCGTCGTCGCGACGGCCGAGTTGGAGCAGCAGCTCCGCAGCCGTCCAGAACGCGTCGATGGCGTCGTCCAGCGCCTGGACTCGACAGCACGCCTCCGCGAGCCTCAAATGGGGCAGCGGGTTGCTGGCATCGAGCTCGACCATCTTGCGGAAGATGTCGATGGCGTCGCGGTCTCGGCCTCCGCGTTGGAGCCGGGTGGCGACCTCGTCGTAGGCCTGCAGCGCGTCGCTGGTGAGGCCCAGCTGCGTGTAGATTTCCGCCAGCCGCGGCACCAAGTGCCCGTAGCGGTCCGCGAGGTGGGGCGCGTGCTTGCGAATCAGCTCGCGGATCTGTTTGTAGACGGCGATCGCCTTGAGCGCGAAGCCCTGGGAGGCGTAGTACTCGCCGACTCGATCGTAGGTGGCGATCGCTTCGGGGTACGCCTGCATGCGAGCTTGCAGGTCACCGATCTTGAGGAGCGTGCGCGCGTCGTTCGGATCCTGCGCGACGATCTTTTGATACTCCTCTACCGCCCGGTCATACCGTTTCTTGTCGACCCACTTCTGGGCGGCCTGGATGATCTTCTCGCGATCGGTAGACACGACGATGCCGCGCGCCCTTACGAGCGACGGTGATCAGAGACGAGGGAGCGCCAAATCCTACGCGATAACGGGGGGTTTGGTCAAGAAACGCTCAGCCTCAGAAGGGCTTGAGGATGACCAGGGCGGCGGCCCCCAGAGCGCACACGAAGAGGGCACCGCCCAGGGCAGCTATGGGCCCGGCCTCACTACGCTTTCCGCTCTCCAGGGCCTTGGCCCGGGCGCCGATCACGTGGTGCAGGGCGATCACGGCCAAGGCCAGCGGGAGTTTGCCATGCATCCAGTGGGTCTGGACGAAATAGAGCTTCAGGTTCAGGAAAAGGAGGGCCAACGCTGCCAAGAACGAGACGCCGAAGGCCGGGGCGGCCAGCTTTCGGTAGATGTTGCGGCCGATCTGACCTCGGATCTTCGGCTCCGCGCTGCCCACCAAGGCAACGGCCACCGCGAGGATCGAGCCGATCCACACCAGATTGGCGATCACATGAACCAGCAGGAGCAGGCCGTGGGTGCTCATCGCGCGGGAGCATAGTGCCCCGCCCTCCAAACGACGAGATCGGGGCGCAAATTCCCAGGCCCGGGGTGCCCTTGCGGAGGCGTGCCGGCCGGAGCATGGTCCCTCTGATGCCGACCGCCAGCGCCACCTACCGTGCCCCCTTCGCTCCCGGTGGGGCGCAGGAAATCGACACCGAGATCTGCCGCAAGCTGCTCGAGATCGCCCTGTCCCGTGGTGGGGAGTACGCCGACCTGTTCTTCGAGTACCGGGCCGCCGGAGGCATGGCTTTCGAGGAGGGCATCACCCGCAGTGCCACCCGGGGCGTGGCCCTCGGTCTGGGCGTGCGGGTCCAGCGGGGGGACGCCACGGGCTACGCCTACGTGGAGGACTTGACCTGGGAGGCGATGAAACGAGCGGCCGAGACGGCGGCACGCATCGCGACGGGTGGGGGCTCGCCGGCGCCTCAGCGCTTGGACCCCATCGTGTTGCCTCAACGCTATGAGCTCGATGCGCCCACGATCGACGCCCCCGGCCTCGACAAACGCTCGCTGCTCGAGCGCGCCAGCAAGGCCGCTCTGGCTCACGACCCCAAGATCGTGAAGGTGGAGGCGTCTTTCGCCGAAGAGGTGCGTGAGATCTTGATCGCCACCAGTGACGGCCGCTTCATCCACGACGTGCAACCGATGATGCGTTTCGGCGTGAGCGCCCTGGCGGAGGACGGTGGGCGTCGCGAGTCGGGGCGCAGCGGCGGCGGTGGTCGCATGACCTTGGGCTACTTCGGGGACAAGAGCCCGGAGTGGCATGCGGAGCGCGCGGCGCGACAAGCGCTGACCATGTTGGATGCGCGGCAAGCGCCCGCCGGCCAGCTCGAGGTAGTGCTGGCGCCGGGGGACAGCGGCGTGCTGCTGCACGAGGCCGTCGGTCACGGTCTGGAAGCGGACTTCAATCGCAAGGGCACCAGCAACTACACCGGTCGCGTGGGTGAAGACGTGGCCAGTGAGCTGTGCACGGTGGTGGACGATCCGACCTTCTCCCAGAGCCGCGGTTCCATCAACGTGGACGACGAAGGGCTCGAGCCTCACCGCAGCGTATTGATCGAGAACGGCAAGCTTCGCGGCTACATGCAAGATCGCATCTCGGCCAAGCATTTCGGCGTTACGCCCTCCGGTAACGGGCGACGGGAGAGCTTTCAGTGCGCGCCAATGCCGCGCATGACGAACACCGTGCTGCTGGCGGGGCCGCACGATCCCGAAGAGATCGTCCGCAGCGTCAAGCGCGGCGTGTACGCCAAGACCTTCGGCGGTGGTCAGGTGGACATCTCCAATGGGGATTTCGTCTTCTCTCTGACCGAGAGCTACCTGATTGAAGACGGAAAGCTCACCGCGCCCCTCAAGGGCGTGAATCTGATCGGCAACGGTCCGGACACGCTCAACCAGGTGACCATGCTCGGCAACGATCTCGAGGTGTCCGACGGCATCTGGACCTGCGGCAAGGATGGTCAGAGCGTACCGGTGGGGGTCGGCTGCCCGACGATCAAGATCGCGCGGATCACCGTCGGTGGCACCGAGATCGGGTGAGGTCGTCCGCAGCCGAGCCCGCGCGTTCATCGGCGTGATCGGACACGGCCCGCTGCTGGAGCGGGAGGACGGCGCTGCGTCCGTACTGCGCCAGCTGGGCGCCACCGTACGCACGCTGGATCTGTGGGACGATCCCGTGAACCTGATCGAGGACGAGGACGACGAATGCGGGATCTCCGCCCGCGCCCTGGTGTTCGAGGCCTTGGATCGCCCGGACCTGGCCATCGCAGCGCTCAGGGCGGTGCGCAAGGAGCACTACTTCGACGGAGTGGGGGCGCTCATCGCCGTGAGCGTGGGCCAGGTCGCGCGAGTGGATCCGGCTTCCGGCTTCGACGACTTCGTCATGAACCCCTACGTTCCGGAGGAGCTCTACGCGCGGATCCGCTCGCTGGAGTGGCGTCGCAGCGAGTTCGCTTCGGAGGAGCGCCACAAGGTCGGCGGCATCGTGGTGGACAAGGCCGCCCACGAGGTGTCGGTCGACGGTCGCCCGATTTCGCTCACCGCCAAGGAGTTCGCGCTGCTCGCCTATCTCTGCGATCGCCGCGGCAAGGTGCTCTCCCGCGAGCACTTGCTCGCGAACGTGTGGGGCAACCGCTACGAGGGTGGTCCGCGCACCGTGGACATCCACGTGCGCCGCTTGCGAGCGAAGCTCGGCGACGCGCTGCCGCTGGAAACGCTGCGCGGTGCCGGCTACAAGCTGCGCGCGCCGGACGACACATGATCGTCGTGAGCATCGGCTGCCCGGCGGGAATCGGCCCGGAGGTGAGCGTCCGCGCCGCTGCCCGCCTCAGCCGAATCCCTCGGGTTTTGGTGGGAGACCGCGGAACCATTCTGGCCGCAGCTCGGCTGTGTGGCGTAGCGGAGAGTCGCTTCGCGGACTTCGGTCCGGCGTCGCGGGGCGCCGGCAAGATCTGGATCCAGCACGTGGGGCCGGAGCTTTCGGAGCGCGATCGCCAGCGGCCGACGCGCCAAGGCGGGCGCGCCCAGCTCGCCTGGATCGACGCCGCCTACGACCTGGTGCGCGCGGCGCCGCGTCGCGCCCTGTGCACCGGTCCGGTGAGCAAAGTCGCCATCGCCCGCTCCGCCGTGCGCGGCGCGGCAAGCTTCCGCGGTCACACGGAGTGGCTCGAAAAGCGCGACGGCGCTTCGTACAGCGTGATGTGCTTCGTCGCGCCCACCTTCGCCACCAGTCTGGTCACCACGCACCTGCCGCTCTCCAAAGTGCCGCGCCGCGTGGACGCCAGCAAGGTGCGGGTCGCCACCGTCGAGCTGGCGCACATGCTCCAGCGCCTCGGCACTCCGCGCCCGCGCATCGCCGTCGCGTCCCTCAACCCCCACGCGGGAGAAGGGGAGCTGCTCGGAACGGAAGAGCAGAAGGCCATCGTCCCGGGCATGCGCGCCGCTCGCCGAAGCCTCCGAAGCGTGGAGCTCGTGGGGCCCATCGGCGCCGAGACGGCTTTTCGTCGCGCCCACGCCGGTCACGTGCACGGTGTCGTCGCCATGTATCACGACCAAGCGACGATCCCGACCAAGCTCGTCGCGTTCGGTTCCGCGGTGAACGTCACGCTCGGTTTGTCCGTGGTACGCACCAGCGTGGATCACGGCACGGGCTACGACATCGCATGGCAAGGCCGTGCGGACGAAAACGGCATGATCGCGGCAATGCGCCTCGCCGAGCGCTTGTCCCGGGCTTGACACCCGTCGCGCGGCGGGCCAAGCGGTCCGCATGCGCTGCGTCGTCTTCTCTCTGCTGTTGGTCGCGTGTCAGAGCGCACCGCCCCCCTCGGGCGCCGCCACGCCGAGCGCGCCGCCCACCGCGAGCCCCGATACGCCGGTTTCCTCGCCTCCCATGCAACCCGGGCCCACCCCGCCAGGAAACGAACCCGCGTGGGTCACCAAGGCCGTCGACCCGAATGCCCCGGACGATTGGCGCACTTGCTCCGAATCCAGCGAATGCACGCTGGTGCAGACGACCTGCTGCGACGTCTGCAACGGCGGCAGCGTGGTCACCGTCAACAACGCGCACGTAGCAGATGCAGAGCGTCAGTACGACCGTGGCGACTGCAGCCGCTCCGTGTGCACCGAGCGCGGGTGCATGACGCGGGCCGCCTGCGAAGGCGGGCGCTGCGTGCTGCAGTGGGGAAACTTCCGCTGACGCTCAGCGCGGCGGCAGCAGGTTCTCCGGGATGATTCCGGGTGGAATCAGTCCCGCGAAGTACGCGCCCACGGCACCGGCGACCAGGAGCAGCACCAAGAGCAACGCGATGATCCCGCCCTTGCCGCCCTTCTTCTGGGGTAGCTCCCCTTGACTGATGGGAGGCGGGAGCTGTTGGCCCGGCGCGGAAGCCGGCATCGGATGCGGCTCGGACTGAGGTATCGGATGGGGCACCGAGACCGGCGCTGACGCAGGGGCCGACGGGTAGTGCTCTTGCCGCATGTTCTCGTCTTCCAAGGCGGCGAGATTTCCCAGCTCGAAGCCTTGCTCCGAGGGCACGGGGTTCTGCACGCTGGAGCCGAGCCCCAGATCCTCTGCCCAGTCCATTCCCAGATTGAGGGGCGCCGAACCGATGTCCGCCGAGGAGCGATCTTCACTGCCCTCTTGCAGTGAGGTGAACTCGAAGAGCGCTTGCTCGATGAGGGAGCCGATGATCGACTTCTTGTTGGCCTTGCGGGCCGCATCGGTCTGGCGCTTCTTGACGACGGGCTCCACCAAAGCCGCGATGTCGAAGGAAGAAACGGGGCTTCCGAGGCCAAAGAGCACCGCGTTCAGGTCTCGCCCGAGGTCCCGCGCGGACTGGTAACGGGCCGTCGGATCCTGCGCCAGCGACTTCGCGATCACCGCTTCCAGATCCGGAGACACGGCGGGGTTCAGCTGTCGGATGGGCGGAACCCGTGCGGACTGTACCTGGCGTACCGTCTCCAGGTCCGTCTCGCCCTGGAACAGACGTCGGCCTGCGAGCAGCTCCCACAAGATGATGCCCACGGCAAAGATGTCCGTGCGGCCGTCGACGGGCTGGCCCAGGGCGGCCTCCGGCGACAGGTAGCTGAACTTGCCCTTGATGATGCCGGGCTCGCTCTTCTCGAGCTGGCTATTGGCTTTGGCCAGGCCAAAGTCCACGATCTTGACCTCGCCGTGCCGCGTGATGAGCACGTTCGGCGGCGACATGTCGCGATGGACGATGTGGAGGTTGTTGCCCTTGGCGTCCATCAGCTCGTGGGCGTAGGCGAGGCCCTCGCAGATGCGTACGCAGATGAGGCAGGCCACGCCGGGCGGAATCGCCTGGCTGTGCTTACGGCTGTACTCGATGATCGCCTTGAGGTCGGCGCCATCGACGTACTCCATGACGATGAAGAAGGTGTCGTCGCCGACGCCGATGTCGAACACCTGAACGCAGTTGGAATGCGACAAGTGCGCCGACAGCCGCGCCTCGTCGAGGAACATCCCCATGAACTGCTTCTTCTCGGCGAGGTGCGGAAGAACGCGTTTGATGGCGACGGTCTTCTTGAAGCCTTCGAGACCCGCGCTCTCCGCGCGGAACACCTCGGCCATGCCGCCAGAGGCGATCTTCTCGATGACTCGATAACGCTGTTGCTGCTGGGCCATCGTCCTTGCGCGCGAAAACGGAGCCTAGGGCTCGGCGGAGGGAGCGGTCAAGCCGAGGCTTCAGCTACGGGTTTCCGAATAGCGGGACAGCTTGCGCAGCATGGTGAAATGACCGTCCGGCACCGGATCGAAGCGACTGGCTTCGAACAGCGCGATCTCGCCCCGGAGGGACAAGAACGCCGCGGTGAGCTGGCGCTGGGCCGTGGGCGACAGACGCGTGCTCGCCATCAGCACGTCGCCCGGGATCGGTCCGATCAAGAGGATGACGCGGACGGCACCAACGGCTGCGGACTCCGAAAGCCAGGGGGCGGTCTTCAGCTTGCCCGTGACGGGGTCGAGCCCCACGTGCGTGGCGCCGGTGTCCGCGCGGCCTTCCAGCACGGCCTCGAGCACGGCCTCGTGGCTGCCCAAGAACTGCTCGTCGCGGAATGCCGCGTCCAGATCGATGCCCAGGGAGCGCAGGTGCCAGCGTGGGACCACGTAGCCGGAAGCGCTCTCTCGGGTGACCCACGCGGGCCGCGCGCCGTGGAGGTCTTCGGGCTTCTTGATGCTGGAGCTGGCTCTGACGAAGACGGCGCAGTAGTACCCCGAACGCTGCGTACGCTGCACGACGGCCACGGAGCTGGCGAGTTTCTGATCCTCGAGCTCCACGGCGACCAGCGGCGGAGCCCAAGCGATGTCGATCTCGCCTTGCCTCACGCCGTTCACCAAGGCGGAGTAGCTCTCCGCCGCCTTCGGTTGGATGGACATTCCCGTCGCGCGCTCGAGGTCGCCGCAGAACTGGGCCAAGGCTTCACGAGCCTGCTCGGGGTTCGCCACCACGCCGAAGTGAAGAGTCGTCACGGTCTCCGCGATGGTACTCTCCTCGGAGCCGCCTGCCACGACATCCAACCGTCGCGAAATGACGACGCAAATTTCACGCTGGTGCGGCGCCGGGGAAGCGATGCTAAGACGCGATCATGGCACACGACGAAGCGGTTCTTGCCAGTCACCCGGACGAGCTCGAGCCTGACGAGCCGCGCACGCCGTTGTGGATGCCGTTGCTCGGTGTCGTGCTGTTCTTGACTGCCGCCATCTTCTGGATCGCGACTCGTCCAGCGGGCAAGACCGCGGACGAGCTCAGCAAGGCTGCTGCGGCCAAGGTGCAGCAGGAGGAGCCCCCGGCTCCGGCGCCCGAGCAGGCGGCCCCCACACCCACGCCCGCCCCCATGCCTGGGCGAATGCCCGCAGGGCGCCCAACTGGCGGGCGCCCAACCGGCGGTTGAGGCAGCTAGGGCTTCCCGGTCGGGAAGCACGATAGCTCGAAAAGCCGCTCGCATTTTGGCCGGAGCTGTGTCAGGCTCCGCGCCCTTCCCGGGGCCGTAGCTCAGCTGGGAGAGCGCCTGACTGGCAGTCAGGAGGTCAGGGTTCGATCCCCCTCGGCTCCACTTTTCATAGTCCCACCCGCCCACCCCCACCGTAATCCTCCTTGGGGGCAAGCCCCAAAACCCCCGACGCGACTCGCTCCGCTTCGCGGTCGCTCGTCGCGGGCTCGCTCCGCTCGCCGCAACGCAGACTCGCGTGTGGCGATAGTTCCAAAGAGCACCCAGCCGGCGCCGGTCCCGGCCGGTGTTCCCACTCACCTCTCAGTTCCGAGACGTGATCTGATCGTGCCAAAGTCGGACTAAGGGGTTCCAGCTGCCGGGGCCCCAGCCCCAGCAGCCTTCGCGCGAGCGAGTGGTTCGCTGGCAAGCCCCCAAACCCCCGACGCGACTCGCTCCGCTTCGCGGTCGCTCGTCGTGGGCTCGCTCCGCTCGCCGCAACGCAGACTCGCGTGTGGCGATAGTTCCAAAGAGCACCCAGCCGGCGCCGGTCCCGGCCGGTGTTCCCACTCACCTCTCAGTTCCGAGACGTGATCTGATCGTGCCAAAGTCGGACTAAGGGGTTTCAGCTGCCGGGGCCCCAGCCCCAGCAGCCTTCGCGCGAGCGAGTGGTTCGCTGGCAAGCCCCCAAACCCCCGACGCGACTCGCTCCGCTTCGCTCGTCGCGGGAATGCGACTCGCTGCGCGAGGCTTGTCGCGCGCGGGTGTGCCGTCGCTCGTCGTGGGCTTGCTGAGCCCGATCGACGGTGACTCGGCGGTGTCCCGGGGGCTTGCGGATTGCTTGTTGGCTCCACGCGGAACCTCGCGGAACGCGGGCGCCATGGTTGGCCGGGCGCGGTGTGTGCGATGGACTCCACGCTGGTCGCTGGCGTGTTGTCGCGGATCGTGACCAGGGTGCGGCGACGCGAGGGGCCCTTCCTTCGAACGCGCTTCGCGATGCCCAAGGCGGTCGGGCCCGGAGTGGCTCGCGGCGGACCAACAAGAAGACGTAGATCAGAGCTTCGCGAGCTTCGGGGCGCGGGCGGCGAGGAACGTCAGGATCTCGTTGCGGGCGTCGCCGATGTCGAACAGATCGAAGACCACGGCGTCGAGCTCGCGGCGCAGTGCGGTGTCGATGCCGGAAGCGGTGGCGCGGCGGCACAAATCGGAGAGGCGCGCGTGGCGCTCGGGGTCGCTGGGGGGCGCGGGCAGGGCGCGGAGGTGGGCGACCTTCATCTGCGGGAACGCGGCCTGGCGCGCGTCGCGGCGCGCGGCGAGGTGCAGCGCGCGGTAAAGGGCGCTGTTGAGCAGCGCGACCACGAGCTCCGGCGCGAAGGCGTCGTGGGCGAAGCCGGCCAGCAAGCTGTTGCGAAAGGGCAGCCCGCCGTGGAGCGCCGCGATGGGCCACGCGGCGGTTTGGCGGATCACGAAACGCGCGCGGCGATAGTCGTCCAAGGGGCGGACGCGGCAGCGCGAGCGCGCGAGGACGTCCGCGTCGCGGTGCAGGTAGAGGCGCGGCGCGTCTTGACGGAACTCGTGCACGTTCCGCCCCTCGAGCAGCGGATAGTCGTGCAGTGCGTCGGGGGCATCCGCGCGCCGGAACAGCCGGCGCGACACTTCGCCGCTGCTCTGAAAGCCCATCTCGCCGAACAGCTCGGCGGGCAGCGGCGCGCGCTCGGCGAGACGTGACAACGCCGCGGGGACGCTCACCTCCGCGGCCTGGGCGGCGCTTCGCTGCCGCTCCACCAGACGCCAGGCGCGATCGCCGCCCCGCGGGTCCGCTCCGGGGTCGGCGATCAGGACGATGCACGGCTGCGTGACCCCGACGAAGGCGTCCTGGCCGAGCTCGAGCAGCGGCTCCCGCGGGGTGTGACTCTCCGCGAGGACGTGTCGCACGGGGCGATAGCCGTCCAGATCCGAAAGTGGGCTCGGGACGATGAGGGCGATGGTTCCGCGGGGCGCGAGGGCCGCAGCGCGCTCGACGAACAAGCCGTGCAGCGTGGGATAGCCGCGCAGCGTGCGGTAGTGCTCGCGGAAGTACGCGCGGAGCTCCGGCGCGAGGGGCTGTGCGGCGCGCCCGGCGTAGGCGATCCAGGGCGGATTGCCGATCACCACGTGGAAGCCGTCCGCGGCGTCGGGGAAGGCGGCGCGCCAGTCGAAGCCGCCGGTCGGAAATAGCGTGCGCGCCGGACCGGGCGGCGCGCCGACCAGCGCGTCGCCCACCGCGAGGCGTGGCACTGCGCCCGCGGCCAGCGCCACCGAGGCCTCGGCCACGGCGACGGCCAGGGCGCTCTTGTCCACGCCGAACAAGCAAGAGCGCGCGACGGCGGCGGTCGGCGCGCCGCTCTCGGCCGCGATGACGCCCAGCGCCGCGAGCAGGAACACGCCGGCGCCCGCCGCGGGGTCGCACACCCGTGTGGCGAGCCACGCGGCGCGCCGCTCGCTTTCGGGCAGCGCCGCGATCTCCGCTGCCCGTGGTGTCAGCGCTTCGCGCGCGACGCGCGCGGCCACCGCCGGCGGCGTGTAGAAGCTGCCGCTCTGCTTCCGCGCTCGCGTGCGCACCCAGCGGCCGTCCTTCACGGAGTGAGCCACGAGCAGCTCGTAGGCGCCGCCCACGGCTTCCACGGGCTCCTTTGCGAAGGCATCCACCAGAGTGTCGTGTCGCTCGACGCTCGGAAGCAGCCGGAGCGCCTTCGGCAGCTCTTGCTGGTGGCTCTCGGCCCAGGCCGACACCACATTGCGCATGGTGTCTTCACGCACCTGGTCTGCGTCCGCGCCCTCCTCCAAGAGGGCTGACGCCACCTCGAGCACGCTGCTCTCCATCGCCGAGCGGGCAGCCATGAGCCCGCGCAGCTTAACTCCTACTGGCGCAGTCCGGGGCCTCCGAGCTCGCCTCCACACCGAAGTCCGCGCCTGGGATCGCTCATCTCGTTCGCGAGCGCGTCAAACGGCCGGACGACGGCCGCGGGATTCCGCGCCGAGCCAACAGGAAAATCAGAATGTTGGTTCGGCGCGATACCCGTCGCGCTGCGAGCTCCGACGGAGTCGTCAGGGCCCAGCCCTCCCGCTGCCCCGAAGCTTCCTGCGTGGTAGTGTTCACACGCATGGTTTCACGCGCGCCGACGGTCTTCACCGAAGTCGAGTACCTCGCGCTCGAGGCCGCGAGCGACACGAAGCACGAGTTCGTCGATGGCGCCATCGTCGCGATGGCAGGAGCCTCCCCGGCACACAACGCGCTTGCGGCGAACATGACCGCCTCGTTGCGAGCGTTGTCGCGGGGCAAACCCTGCGTGACGTTGACGAGCGATCAGCGTATCCACGTCCCTACCACTGGCCTCTACACGTACGCGGACGTGCTCGTAGCGTGCGGTGAGCGCCGATACAAGTCGGGCCCGCCGGCGTCGATCCTCAATCCTATGGTCGTCGTGGAAGTAACGTCGGACTCTACGGAGGACTACGACCGCGGCAAGAAGTTCGTCAACTATCAGAGCATCCCCGAGCTACGCGACTACGTGATCGTTTCCCATCGTGAACGCCGGATTGATCACTACCGGCGTGCCGAAGGTGGTGAGTGGATCGTCGCCACGCACACGACGCTGGACTCCCGCATCGCTTTGACCGGTCTCGATGGCACCCTCACACTGGGCGACATCTACGACGGTGTCGACCTGGCAGAGGGAGCGTAGCCCGCCGAGTCAGGGCGGACGCCGGTCAGTCCCCGGGGACGTCGAGCGCCACGCCGAAGCGATCGCACAGTGACACGGGGTGCCCCGTGGCTCGGGCCGCGGCGATCAGGTTCGCGAGGGATCGACGCGTCGACTCCAGAAACGTCGGCGGGAAGGGGCGCCACTCCACCTTCAGGCTTTCGAGCGGCGGATCGTCGTTTCCCGTGCGTGCCGGCGTCACGCGCTCGTCGTCCAAGCGCACGTGGTACCGGGGCCCGCCGGGGTTTGCGCCGCCGAGGGTCACTGTCGTTCCGGAGGTACGCACGAGCATGCCCATGGGCGACGCGACGACGTCCCCGCTGCGCTCGTCGACGACCCAGGGACCGGGGGTCTGGGCCAGCCGCTCGTCGAGGGCCGCCGGCCCGAGGGCGTGCCGTTCCTCGATGCCGAACGCGAGCGGTCGGACCCCTGTCGGGGGCAAGCGCAGGCGACCTTGGCGGGGATGATGACGCCCATGGCGACGCGGCAGGGAGACTCGCGAGCTTCCGCGCCGAACCAACAAGAAAATCAGAATGTTGGTTCGGCGCGATACCCGTCGCGCCCCGAGATCAGGCGGAGTCTTCGGGCTGCGCGGGAGCTTCGTTGTCCGGCACGGAGTGGCTGGCGGAGCTGCCCTCGGCGCTGCCCTCCTCCTCTGCCTCGCGCTTGGCGCGCTCGTTGGCGATGCGCTGCATCACGGCGGGCCGCGGCGCTACCGTCAGGGCCATGGTGCGGCCCTCCATCGCCGGGGATTGCTCCACGTGAGCGATGTCGTCGAGGTTCTCGAGAATGTAGGTCAGCTGCTTGTGCGCGATCTCGGGGTGGGTGATCTCGCGACCACGGAAACGGCAGGTGACCTTCACCTTGTTGCCACCCTCGATGAACTTGCGCGCCGCCCGAACCTTCACGTTCAAGTCGTGGTCGTCCGTCTTGGGGCGAAGCTTGATCTCCTTCACCTCCACGACGGTCTGCTTGCGCTTGGCTTCCCGCTGCTTCTTCTTCTCCTCGTACTTGTACTTGCCGAAGTCGAGGATCTTGCAGACGGGAGGCATGCTCTTCGGGTTCACCTCGACCAAGTCGAGGCCCTTCTCCCGGGCACGCTTGAGGGCATCTTCCGTCGCCATGACGCCGAGGTTCTCGCCATCCTCGGCCACGACCCGGACCTCGGGCACGCGAATGCGGTGGTTGATACGGATTTGCGGACCTCGCGGCTCGCGGCTGAATCGTCGCCCCATTGCCATGTGCTGGTACTTCTATGCCCTTCTCCGGCCGAGCCGGTTCATCCGTCTTTCACGTGCAGGCGCGGCGGCTTGGCTTCAGCCAGTAGTCGCGCCTGAAACTCGGAAACTTTCATGGCCCCGAGCTCGCCGTCTTCCCGGGAGCGCGGGGTCACGCTGTCGCTCTCTGCCTCTTGATCGCCAATCACGGCGATGTACGGCGTGCGCATCATGCGGGCGTTGCGGATCTTGGCGCCGAGCTTGTCGGAGCCGGCATCCAGCAGCACGCGCAACCCGGCCTCCGAGAGCCGCGCGCGCACGCCCTCGGCGTACTCCGCCTGCTTCTCGCTGACGGTCACCAGGGTGGCCTGCTCCGGCGAGATCCAGACCGGGAACTTGCCGGCCACATGCTCGATGTACATGCCGAAGAAGCGCTCGATGGATCCCAGGATCGCTCGGTGCAGCATCACCGGCGTGTGCACGGCGCCGTCCGCCCCCACGTATTCCAGACCGAAACGCTCGGGCATGGAGTAGTCCACCTGGATGGTGCCGAGCTGCCAGCTGCGGCCAATGGCGTCCGTCACGTGGAACTCGAGCTTGGGTCCGTAGAAGGCGCCCTCTCCGGGCAGCTTCTCGAAGGGAAGCTTGGACTCCACCAGCACGCGCTCGAGGGCCGCTTCGGCTTGGTCCCAGAGCTCGTCCGAGCCCACGCGCTTTTCCGGTCGCAGGGCGAGCTTCACCCGGACGTCCGCGAATGAGAACGCGTGGTACACCTCGAACAAGAGCTGGTTGAAGCTCTTGATCTCGCTCTCCATCTGCTCCGGCGTGCAGAAGATGTGCGCGTCGTCCTGGCAGAAGCTGCGCACCCGCGCCAAGCCGTGGACCACGCCGCCGCGCTCGTAGCGGTGCAGCCGCCCGAAGTCCGCGATGCGCCAGGGGAGCTCGCGATAGCTGCGCTTCTTCTGTCCGAAGATGAGGCAGTGGCTGGGGCAGTTCATGGGTTTCTGGCCCAGCGTCTTCAGGTCGAAGGCTGCCGCGGAGTGCTTCTCTTCGAACTCGCTCTTGGCTTCGTCCACGTCGTCCGCGGTGACCGGCAGGTACATGTTCTCGCGGTAGTTCGCGAGGTGACCGCTGGTGGCGAACAGCTCCAGATCGAAGATCTGCGGGGTGATGACCTCGTCGTAGCCGTAGTCGACGTACAGCTCGCGGATGTAGTCCACCAGCCGGTTGTAGATGGCGGCGCCGCGCGGCAAGAAGAACGGCATCGCCGGCGCGTAGTCGTGGAACATGAACAGCTCGAGCTCTTTGCCGAGCTTTCTGTGGTCCCGCGCCCGCGCCTCTTCCAGGCGCTTCATGTGCTCGTCCAGCGCCTCTTGGGTCGGGAACGCGGTCCCGTAGATGCGCTGCAGCATCGGGTTCTTCTCGTCCCCGCGCCAGTAGGCGCCGGCCACGCTGAGCAGCTTCACTGCGCCGAGCTTGCCGGTGCTGGGCACGTGCGGCCCGCGACACACGTCCACCCAAGTGCCCTCCGGGCGGCCTGGGCTGCCGTGGCGATACAGGCTCACCGCCTCTCCCTCGGGGATGGCGTCGATGATCTGGCACTTGTAGTGCTCGCCCATCTCCGCGAAGAGCTTCTTCACCTCTTCGCGATCCACCTCTTCCCGATAGAACGGCTTGTTGGCCTTGATGATGCGCCGCATCTCTTTCTCGATGCGGGCCAGGTCCTTGTCCGTGAAGGGGCCGTCGGGGCGATCGAAGTCGTAATAGAAGCCTTGGTCGATGGCCGGGCCGATCGTCACCTGCGTGCCGGGGAACAGCCGCTGGACTGCGTCCGCCATCACGTGTGCAGCGGAGTGACGCAGCACCGCGAGGGCGCGGGGGTCCTCCACGGTGAGGGGAGTGACGTCGCTGTCGGGCGCCACCGGCGTCATCAAGTCGACGACCTCGCCGTCCACGAGCACGGCGAGCACGGCCTTGTCGAGCTTGCCCGCCTGTTCGAGAAGCTCGCGCGGAGTGGTGCGCTGAGACTCCGTCACGGCCGTCACGAGGTCACGGTCGAGCGCACGCGGTTTGTAGGCGCGGGCAGGATTGAACTGCCGACCCCTACCGTGTCAAGGTAGTGCTCTACCACTGAGCTACGCGCCTGGATCTGTGGAGATCGGGAAAGCAGGGGACCGATCGACTACATCCCGGCCTTCAGGGTGTCAAGACGTGCAGACTGCAGCCTGACGATCCTGTACGGGCGTGCACCCTCGACGGAACCCCCAAAATCGGCCCGACCCCCCAGCTTGCGCGGCCCTCGGAATGTCGGTATAGCCGGCGTCCCTCGTGGCCCGGCGACGCGCTCGCCGCGCACGTGGATGAGCGTTCGCCGCCCGGGTTTCGGCGCGTGCGGACCAACCGATTCGCTTCAGCTGGCAACGCACAAAGAGGTAATCGCTTGGCAACGGCCGCATCCTTCTACCAAGCCGTGCCCCCGGCACCGGGCCGCCCCCAGCAAGGGCAGCCCGCCGAGGTGAAGCCCGCCGTGACCCAACCGGAGAAGCCGGGAGGGAAAGACGCCCCGCCCGCAGGTGGCGAACAGCCGGGCTCCCTCAGCTTGCTGTTCCCCATCTTGCTGCTGCTCCCGCTGCTTCTCATCATGTTCTTCTCCTCGCGCTCGCAGCAGAAGAAGCAGCAGCAGGTGATTTCTTCGTTGAAGAAGGGGGATCGCGTGGTTACCCAAGCCGGGCTCGTCGGAAAGCTCGTCGAGCTCGGGGATCGCTACGCCAAGGTGGAGGTCGCACCGGGCGTGAAGGTCGAAATCTTGAAGTCCGGCCTTCTCGGCAAGGACACGGGGGACAACGCCCCCGAGAAGAAGTGAGCGGCAGGCGTGGTCCAACACATCATCGCGTACATCTTCGGCGGCATCTTCGCGGTGTTCGCGCTCGGCGGTTACCTCAGTCGATCCAAGCGGCTTCCGCTGTGGGTCGGGGCTCTGAGCGCAGCGGCTGCGGGTGGAGCCGCCTGGAGCGATGCCTTCTGGCCCATGGTGGCCCTGGGTGTCCTGACTCTGGCGGCGGGCTTCGCCGCTACCAACCTGGTGGACCTGAACTGGCGGGTTCGCGCCGGCGTGGTGCTCTCCGTGGGGCTGTTGGGCTTCTTCGCCCTGTGGCCCACGCTGGAGGTGCTGACCAAACACAAGCTGCCGTGCCCCACTTTCGTGAAGGATCGCATCGGCTTCCGTCTGGTCGCCGGTCTGGATCTGCGGGGTGGCTTGCGCCTGGTCTACACGGTGGACGTGGACGAGGCCATCAAGGACAAGCGCGACCGCTACTACGAGGAAATGCGGGCGGAGCTGGCCAAGATCCTCAACCTGCACTCCGGGGACGAGCGGCCCAGCGAGGAAACGCTGGCGAAGCTTCGTGAGAAGGTGAAGCTCGAGGCACCCCGGCGCCCCGCCAACGTGATCCGCCTCACGCTTCTCGGCGACACGGATCCCAACATCATCGATTCACGCTTTCTGGAGCGCTTCCGGGGTGACCTCACCTATTCCCAGAGCGCGGACAAGAAGAGCTGGAACTTCCGCATCAAGGAAGAGGCGGAGACGGGCATTCGCCAGCGCGCTGTGAATCAGGCCCGGGAGATCATCCTGCGCCGCGTGGACGAGCTCGGCCTGCGCGAGGCCGCGGTGAGCACGCGAGACGAGGACATCATCGTGGAGGTCCCGGGCGAGGACGAAAAGAGCTTCGCCAACATTCGGGACATCATCAGCCAGACGGCTCGCCTCGAGTTCAAGCTCCTGGACGACGACACCGACTTCATGGGTGAGGTCGCCAAGAAGGCCACCAAGGAGAGCCTGCCGGAAGGCCTGGAGTTCCAGCGGGAGAGCGCTCCCGTGGGTCTGGACGAGAACGGCGACCAGATCAACAAGCAGCTGGTCTACGCGTTCCTCCCCATCAAGAAGGACGAGAAGGCCCAGCAGACGCTGCAGCGCTTCAAGGAGTGGGTCAACACGCTGGAAGTCCCGCCCGATCGCGAGGTGGGCTTCGAGCTGGTCTACAAGACGGACCCCGACACCCTGAAGGAGACGGAGAACGGCTGGCGCACCTATCTGCTCAAGAGCCGGGCCGAAATCACGGGTGATCTGGTGCGGGACGCCGCTGCGGTGCCGGATCAAGGGCAAGGCAGCCTGGGCGGCTGGCACGTGGCCATCACCTTCACGGACCAGGGCGGCCACATCTTCGACAAGATCACCAGCGCCAACGTGAAGCGGCGCTTCGCGATCATCTTGGACAACCGCGTGGAGAGCACCCCGGTCATCCTGACGCGCATCGCCGGCGGCAACGCGAGTATCACGCTGGGCTCCAACGATCCGGAGATTCAGCTGCGAGACGCGCGAAAGCTCGAGCTGGTGCTGCGGTCCGGTGCGCTCCCGGCCCCCATCTCACCCACCAACGAGCAGCGCATCGGTCCGTCCTTGGGGCGGGATTCGATTCGCCTGGGCGTGGAAGGCGCGTTCGGCGGCGGCCTGTTGGTGCTGATCTTCATGGTCCTGTACTACCGGCGTGCCGGGTTCATCGCGGATATCTCCGTGAGCATGAACCTTTTCCTACAGCTCGCCGTGCTCGCCAGCTTCAGCGCTTCCATGACGCTGCCCGGCATTGCGGGTCTGGCACTGACCATCGGCATGAGCGTGGACGCGAACGTGCTCATCAACGAACGCATCCGTGAGGAAATACGAGCCGGAAAGAGCCCAAGGGCTGCCGTGGAGCTCGGCTACAACAAGGCACTGTCCGCCATCGTCGACGGGCAGCTCACTACCTTGATCTCCGGCATCGTGCTCGCTCAGTACGGCACCGGTCCCATCAAGGGCTTCGCCGTCACCCTCATCGTGGGCGTGACCATCAGCATCTTCACCAGCTTGGTCGTCAGCCGCGTGCTGTTCGACCTTTGGGTCCGCGGTTTCGGCCGCCTCAAGCGCCTCGACATCGGCTGAGCCATGCAATTCTTCCCAATCGGCAAAGTCTTCGACTTCATGAGCAGCCGGCGAATCTTCGTCGGCGTCAGCGTCGTCGTGGTGCTGAGCTCCATCGTCGCCATCATCTACCCTGGCCCCCGCCTGGGAACGGACTTCAAGGGCGGTACGGAGATCGAGGTCGCCTTCAAGGCCCCCACGTCCAGCGGAGAGATTCGTGAGGCCGTGCGGAACGCCGGGTTCTCGAACCCGGACGTCATCAAGGTGGACGACGAGAACAACCCGAACCGATTTCTGATTCGGGTGCAGGAAGTCTCCACCATCAGTGAAGGCAAGCGCGCGGAGATCGAGGGGCAGCTCTGCTACGGCGAGAACCTCGACGCGACCCAGTGCCCGGAGGCCAAGCAGAGCACCGAGGTGAAGTTCTCTCCGGGCGGCGACAAGATCACCGTTCGTTTCCGGGATACGCCGGATCTCGCTTGGGTGAAGGAGCGCATGAGCAAGGTGGGGGGCATCGAGCTCCGCGCCGGTGCCAACAACCCCACCATCCAGAATGCCCGCGATCACAAGGTGGAAATCCAGCTGATGAGCAAGGGCGACCAGCTCATGGCCGGCCTCCGCAAGACGCTGGGTATGGACAAGGTGCCGGATACGGCCCTCCGCGTGGAGTGGATCGGTCCCAAGGCGGGCGCCCAACTCCGGGACGCCGCGCTGAAGAGCATCGCGATCTCGCTCGTCTTCATCATGGCCTACATCGCGTTCCGCTTCGATCTGCGGTTCGCTCCCGGCGCCGTCATCGCCCTGATGCACGATGCCGTGGCCACCATCGGTGTGCTGATCGCGCTGCACAAGGAGCTGAACCTCACTACCGTAGCCGCAATCCTCACCATCATCGGCTATTCGGTGAACGACACGGTGGTGGTCTACGACCGTGTTCGCGAGAACCTGGGCAGGCTCCGTGGGGCCACCTTCGTGAGCCTCATCAACGTGAGCCTCTCGGAAATGCTGAGCCGCACCATCCTCACCAGCGGCACCACGGTCATCAGCTTGTTGGCGTTCTTCGTGTGGGGCACCGGCGCGCTGAAGGACTTCTCCCTCACGCTCATCATCGGCATCCTGTTTGGTACCTATTCGTCGATCTACGTCGCCTTGCCGCTTACCGAGTGGCTGGACCGACTGCTCTTTGCCAAGGGCAAGGACAAAGGCAAAGGCAAAGGCACCGGCAAGAAGTCGAAGAAGCGGACGACCAAGAAGGCGTCCGCCACCATCTGACGTAACAGCACCCTCCGGCGCCGTTGCCCTCGGGTAACGGCGCTTCTTTGTTTCCATCGACGTTCCGCCGTGAGTCCTCCGGCACGGCGGTTGCTGAGGTGCTCTCGGCGCCGCCATGGCGCCGGAAAGGGCGACGTGTGATGAAGACTCGGAGGATCGCTTCGTTGGCTGTCTTGCTGGCGTTGGCGTCGGGTTGCAAGCAGCAGCACGCCGACGGCAAGCTGTACTTGGCGGGCACGGACAACGGTTCCCGCTCCGTGATCTCCCTCGATACCAGCGCGGAGCCCTACAAGCTCGAGGTGGTGCTGAAGTACGGGTCCACCATCGACACCGCCTTCACCGTGGGCACGTTTCGTCGTGCTGCCGATGTTCGGCCCTGGCGGAATCCCTGAACGGCTATCAGATGCTGTACCGCAAGGACGATTCCGTGGGCGCAAACCCACTCTCTTGGGTGAACGCGTCCTACTGGGCGAACGGTGGCGGAAAGAGCTACCAGATCCTCGACCTCGAGGAGCACGGCGGGAAGTTCTACGGCTGCGGCGCCACGATTTCCGAGCCGCCCATGATGTTCTTGCCGAACCCCAGCGCCAGCGAGCCATGGCAGATGAGCGTGGTGCAGCTGGGATCCTTCAGCGGCGAGATGTGGGGCATCGACGTGGATCCGTCCGGCGGCGTGGTGGTGGGGGGCGTGAACCAGGACACGCACCGCGGAATGATCTACGTCTCGCAAGCGAACCCCAGCGACCCCGCGGACTGGCAGGCCTTCGACGTGGGTCAGCTGTTTCCCTCTGCCGCGACGTGGATTCGGGGCGTGTGCACCAACGGCTCGCGCATCGTGGCGGTGGGCGAGTATCCGAAGACCAGCGATCCCCTGCTCTTGGTTTCGGACGACGGCGGCAAGACCTTCACGGACATGACGCCGAGCGCCCCCGACGCCCTGAGCGAGTGCGTGGTGTATCCGAGCGGTGCCTTCACCGTGGCGGGGGGTGAAGGCTTCGTGGGCAGTTACGTTCCGGGCTGAACGCGACGGGTATCGCGCCGGACCGACATCCAGAAATCCCTGATGGATGATGATGTTGGCCCGGCGCGGAAGCCCGCGCAGAGGAAGCGCGTACAATGCGGCCATGCGAGTGGGGCTCCTGGCGCTTTTCGCCGGCATTTCGCTGATCGCGGCGTGCCGGCGAACGACCGCACCGCGCTACCCGACCCCGCCCGCCAGCCTCGGCGGAAGCGGCAGTGGCGCCGTGGTGGCCGAGGGCTGGGGTGGACCGCCGCCGAGCTGGCCGCTTCCCGGAGGGCCGCACCCCCTCGCCGCGCAGCCTCCGCCCGGCGCGGAGCAGAGCATCCAGGCGTTGGGGAGCGCCATCGCGGCGCAGGTGCAAAACCCCTACGAACGTCTGCGCGTGCTCCACGACTGGGAGATCCTCCACGTGCAAGGCACGGGTGGCGAGCTGCCGCGCGGGCAAGCGGCAGATCCCGAGCTCGTGTTCCGCCAGCGCACGGCGACGAGCGCGGGCTATGCGGCGCTGTTGGCGGAGCTGGGCAAGGCGGCGGGGCTCGAGGTGCTGGTGGTGACGGGCGTCGTTCGCGCGCCGTACGCGACCGCCGCCACGGCGGATCACGTTTGGAACGTCGCCCGCATCGGCGACGGCTGGTTCGCCGTGGACGTGGCGTGGGACGGCGGCCACACACGTCCCGGTGCGCCGCCGGGCTACCGGACGGACTTCCTGTTTCCACCGGCGGAGCTCCTTCTCAATTCGCACTTCCCGGACGACGCGCGCTGGCAGCTCCGCGAGCGGCCCGCGAGCTTTGCGGAGTTCGCGGCGCAGCCCGTTCTCGAACGTCCGTTCTTCGAACGCGGTTGGGAGCTCACGGCGCCGCTGCCTTATCGCGCGCCGGCCCAAGGGCAGATCGCGGTGCAGCTCCGCACGCGCGTCACGCAGCGGGTGCCGGGCCAGCTCATGGCGCTGTATCAGGGGCAAACCGCGGGGTTTCGCGGGGCGCCGTGTCAGGTGCTGCCGCCGCCGGCAAACGGGCAGACGGAGGTGGTGGTGGAGGCCGGAGCGGCGCTCACCGTCACCTGTGCGCTGCCCGAGACGGGTGAATACGCGGTGCAGCTGTCGTCGCGTCTCCCCACGCAGTCGGTCAGCACGCCGTTCTTCACCGCCTACGTCGACAATCTCGTCGCTGCAGCACCACAGAAGAAGAAGCGTCCGCTCACGCCGTTGGGCTTGCCGCCCGGATTGATCCCACCCGGCATCATCCCACCGGGACTCCTGTCTCCCGGCTGAACGCGATCACTGCGACGTGCAGGCGGACTCGCGCTGCAACTTTTCGAACGCAGTGTTGTTGCGCATTTCAAATTGCAGCGAACGAGATCGCTCGCTTGAAGTGGTCGGCTTTTTCATTACGGTCACGCACTTCCGTCGCCTGCTGTCGCTACGTGTGGGTACGAACGGTACACCGACGTGCTGCGCATGACGCGCGCGGCGGTCACTCGTTTCGGGAGAGCAAAGATGCAAGCACGTTATCTGACACCCTTGTTGTTGTTCGTTCCTCTTGCCTGCGCGGCGCCGACTGACAGCGGCGTGCTCAAAGGCAACGGGGGTAGTGGTAACGCGACGGGGAGCGGCGGCGGAGGTGGCGTCGGCGCGGTCGGTGGTGGTGGTGGCATCGGAGCCACGGGGGGCAACGGTGGCTTTGGCGCCGGCGGCACCGGCACGGGTGGTTTCGGTGCCGGCGGCACCGGCACCGGCGGCTTTGGCGCGCAGGGCGGCACGGGTGGCGGCGGCGTTGGGGGCGGCACGGGGGGCTTCGGTGCCACGGGCGGCGGAGGCGGATCCGGCGGCACCACGGTGACCAGCGTGGAGTGCAACCCATGCTCCACGGACTCCCAGTGCGGGGATGGCCAGAGCGCGGGGTGCTGGATCGGCAATGGCACCGGGCAGCCCGCGTATTGCGCTCTCGACTGCACCTTGGGTCAGGTGTGTCCGTCGGGCTCGAGCTGCATCCAGGATACGGGGGACCAGTACAAGACGTGCATCCCGGACGGAGGGTCCTGCGGCGGTGGCCCCACCACCGTGCAATGCCAGCCATGTGCGAGCGACTCCACCTGTGGTGATGGCCAGAGCGCTGGCTGCTGGCTACAGGGTGACAGCACGACACCAGGCTACTGCGCCCTCGACTGCACCAACAGCAACGCGTGTCCGTCGGGAGCCACCTGCATGCAGGATCCCAACGACCCATACAAGACCTGCGTTCCCAGCAGCGGCAGCTGCAGCGGCTTCGGTGGTGGCGGTGGCACCGGTGGCTTCGGCGGCGGCGGCGGTACCGGCGGCTCCGGTGGTGGGACCGGGGGCTTTGGCGGCGGTGGCAGCGGCGGCACGTCCGGCGGTGGCGGTACCGGCGGGAGCACCACCACCTGCACGGACACCTGGGCGAGCTACGGCCAAGCCTTCTTCGCGAACAACTGCGCGAAGTGCCACAGCTGGGCCGGATCGCACTCTTCCGTCCAGAGCAAGCTCAGCTCCATCACCGGACGCATCCAGTCCGGGAGCATGCCGCCCGGTGGCATTTCCGCGGCGGACAAACAAAAGATCTTGGCTTACCTGGGCTGTGGAGCACCCTGATCAGGCGCCGGCGATTTCCGCTTCCAGCTCTTCCCAGCGTTCCATCAGCTCTGCGACGGTGGTTTCCAGCTTGGTTTCCTCCGCCCGGAGCTTGGGCGCTTCGTCCGTCTCGAAGAATCCGGGCTCGCAGTAGCGCTCCCGGATCTGCGCCAGCCTGAGCTCCGTCTGCTCGATGCGCTCCATCACCGAATCGCGCTCTTTTGGCAGCGCGCTCTGGCGATTCTTGCTGACCTTCTTGTCCTTCTGCGGGCGCTCGCCCCGTTGCGCTTTCTTCTCGCTCTTGGCGCGGAGCTCCACGCTCTCCGCGTCCAGGTGGTCGTCGCCTTCGCGCTCCAGGTACTCGTCGTAGCTGCCCGCGAAGTCGTTCAGGCCGTCGGCTTTGACCTCGATCACGCGGGTGGCCAGCTGGGACACGAACCAGCGATCGTGGGACACGAAGATCAACGTGCCCTCGTAGCTTTCGAGAGCGGCCACCAGCGCCTCGATGGATTCCAGATCGAGGTGGTTGGTGGGCTCGTCCAGCACCAGCACGTTGGGTTTTTGCACCATCAAGCGGCTCATCACCAAGCGGGTGGCTTCCCCTCCGGAGAGCGCGCCGATCTTCTTTTCCACGTCCTCCCCCGAGAACAACAGGCGTCCGAGCACACCGCGCACGAAGCTGGTGCCCTCCTGCGGGCAGATGTCCCACAGGTAGTCGAGGGCGGTCTGCTTCGGATCCGTGAGCTGATCTTTGTGGTCCTGCGCGAAGTAGCCGACCTGCGTCTCGTGTCCCCAACTGACGGTGCCGGCGTCGGCGTCCAGGTTTTCCGTCACGATCTTCAGCAGCGTGGACTTGCCCAGGCCGTTGGCGCCGATCACCGCCACGCGCTCTCCCCGGCGAATGGTGAGTGACACGTCGCTCAGCACCTGCTTTTCGCCGTAGGCCTTGCTCACGTCCTCGAGAGCGATCACGTCCTTGCCGCTGGGGCGGACGATGTCGAAGCGGAACTTCGGATAGCGCCGGGAAGACTGCGGCAGTTCGACGATCTCGATCTTCTCGATCTGCTTCAGTCGGCTCTGGGCCTGCCGCGCCTTGGTGGCCTTGGCGCGAAAGCGCTCCACGAACGCCTTCTTGTCGGCGATGGCCTTCTCGGCCTTGGCAATTTCGCTCTCCTTGCGGTCGCGCGTGGCGACCTTCTGCTCCAAGAAGTCGTTGTAGTTGCCGGGGTAGAGGTTGATGGTGCGGTAGTCCACGTCCAGAACGTGGGTCGCCACGTTGTTCAAGAATCGGTGATCGTGGCTGATGATCACCGCGCAGCCCTTGTAGCTCGAGAGAAAGCGCTCCAACCAACGGATGCTCAAGATGTCCAGGTGGTTGGTGGGCTCGTCCAAGAACAGCGCGTCGGGCTGGCCCACGAGCACCTGCGCCAGCAGCACTCGGAGCTTGTAGCCGCCGCTCAACGTGCGCAGCGGTTGACGGATCGCGCTCTCCGGAATGCCGAGGCCGACCAGCACCTGCGCCGCGCGGGATTCCAGGGTGTAGCCGTCGTGCGCGCGCAGGATTTCGTCGAGCTCGCCCATGCGGTGGGCGTCGGGCATCTCCTGCTCGGCGAGGGCGTCGTGCTCCGCCAGCGCCTTCCAGGCGATCTCGTCGCCCATCATGGCCACGTCCAGGATGATCTGGTCGTCGTTCAGGAAGCGATCCTGACGCAGCACCCCGACACGGGCGTTCTTCGGAAAGGTGACCTCGCCGCCGCTCGCGGGCTCGTCCCCGGTGAGGATGCGCAGGAAGGTCGTCTTGCCCGAGCCGTTGGCGCCCACCAGGCCGTAGCGGCTGGCGGGGTTCAGCTGCAGCGTGACGCCCTCGAACAAAGTCTGCGGGCCGAACGCTTTCTCGAGGTTCACGATGCCAATCACGGGGCCGCCACCTAGCATGATTGTGACAGGTTGTCCGAGCACTCCGGTGCGCGAGACATTCTGGCTGGGTTCGAACGCGCGTTTGTGCGATTTCCTGCGGCGTTTCGCGTGGCACGGCGATCGCATTGGAGTGCGTCGTGCTCCGCCCGCGCGCTCCCCACGGCATCGTCACCGGCATCGTCATCGCGGTGCTCTCGGGGGGCGCGAACCTGTCCGTCGCCGGAGTGCTTCCGGAGCTATGGGCGCAGGCGGAGCCGGTCGTCATCGAGCCGGTCCAAGAAGTCGTGCCACCCGCGCCCGCGGGTCGCGGGCCGGCGCCGGTGCTCAGGGCGGACCCTTTGGCAGCGCCGCGCTGCGCGGGCCTGACGCTCACGGCCGTGAGCCAGCTCGACGACGACCATGCATCGCTGGCCAGCATCCGAAGCGCGCGCGGCAGCGTGACGCGCGGCTTCAAGGGATCCGTGGAAGACCGTCGCGTGGTGTACGTCGGCGAGAACCCACGGCTGCGGCGGCCGGCGGTGTGGTTGACGGCGGGGAAGGCGCTGTGCCAGGTGGTGATGGGCGACGCGCAGAGGCTCGTGGCGCCCCCGCCGCCATCCACGTCGGGCGAGCTCGAAGTGGACCGCTCCGTGCTGGAAACCGCGCTGGCTCACCCGGAGACGTTGGGCGCGCGCATCGACCTCTCCACTCTGTCGGGGGCGTCGGGCCTCCGGCTGCAGGCCGTGACGCCGGGCAAGTTGCTCCATCGCTTGGGCCTTCGCCGCGGCGATCGCATCGAGAGCGTCAATGGTTTCACGCTGAAAGACGCCGAACAGGCCATGCGAGCCCTAGCGACGCTGGCCCGCGCGACGCACTTGACCGCCGTCGTGGTTCGCGACGGCGCCCGGCGGACGGTCGACGTTTCGCTCCGGTGAAGTAAGCTCGGGGTCATGCGGGCGTTCGCTCTCGTGCTGTTGCTCACGGCCTGTTCCGCGCCGGTCCAGCATCAGGATGTTGGTTCGCCGCGGAAGCCCGCGGCCTGGTACGCACCGCGCGTCGCGCGCCCCGGCCTTCCGAACCTGCATCGCGTCTCGTCGCGGCTGTACCGCAGTGCTCAGCCCAGCACCGAGGGCATGCGCGAGCTTCCGGCGTTGGGCGTGACCACGGTGGTGAACCTCCGCTCGCTGCATTCGGACAGCGAAGAGATCGGCACGCTGCCCCTGCGCAGCGAGCACATCCGGATGAACGCCTGGCACCCGGAAGACGAAGACGTCGTGCGCTTCTTGCGCATCGTGACCAATCCCGAGAGTGGAACCGTGCTGGTGCACTGTCAGCACGGAGCAGACAGGACCGGGCTCTTGGTGGCGGTGTATCGCGTGGTGGTGCAGGGCTGGTCGAAGGAGCGCGCCATCGACGAGATGACGAACGGCGGCTTCGGCTTCCATCCCGTGTGGAAGAACCTCGTCGCCTATCTGCGCCACTTGGACGTGGCGCGCATCCGCGCCGAAGCAGGCCTGGTGGCAAACACGCCCGCGTAGCGTAGACTCGTAGAGTGACTCAGTCGCTTCACCAGCGTTTCACCTTTGCGGAGTACGTGCTCCTGGAAGAGATGAGCACGGTAAAGCACGAGTATCTCGATGGTCAGGCTTGGGCGATGGCAGGCGGTTCGCCACAGCACGCGGCTATCGCCGGTAACGTGATTGGCCACCTTCGCCAGAGCCTGAAGGGGAAACGCTGTCGAGTCTTTACCTCGGATTTGAGAGTGCGTGTCGTCGAGACCGGTCTCGGAACCTACCCCGACGCATCCGTGATTTGCGGCGACATCGAACTCGATTCGGAAGATCCCAAACGCCACACGGCGGTAAACCCGATCTTCCTGCTCGAGGTACTCAGTCCGACCACGGCCGATTACGACGCTGGGGAGAAGCTGGAGCATTACAAGCGGATTGAAAGCTTGAGGGAGGTGCTGCTCGTATCTTCCTCGGAGCGAAGCGTGACTCACTGGCAACGCGAGCGCGGCGGAGAGTGGACAGCTTCGACGGTGCTCGCGCGCGGCGAAGTCGAGCTTCGCAGTATTGGGTGCATCCTCCCCCTCGACGAGATCTACTTCGATCCGCTCGAAGCGTGACGCCTCCCGCCACGCCGCACGGGCAGCGTGGCGGGAAGCGGCGGCTCACATCGGTTCGATGGTGACCTTCACCACGCTGGAGGCGGCGGGCAGCGGCCACAGGTCGGAGCTCGACGCGCGCACGGTGCCGTCCCCCTCGCTGGCGCCCATGTTCGGACCGGACTGAAGCCCGGGGCCCGCCATGTCAGGCCCCAGCGCGGAGCCCTGGTTCTGTTCCGTGCCCGCGTCCCAGGCCGCCAGCTGCGCGCCGACGTCGTTGGCAATGTCGGTGTCGCTCCGGGCAGCGCCGCTGCCGTCCAGAAGCGCAATGCCGCCCTCGCCCAAGGACAGGAAGGTGTCGTTCGAAGGTACGGCCATGCTGGCGATGCTCAGGAAGCGATGGCTCGCGTCGGCGGTGACCTGGAACGTCACGCTGTTGCCGGGCATGATCGGCCCGCTGCCCTCGGAGCCGGAGCTCATCACTCCGCTCATGGCGGAGAGCTCGCTCAAGAGGGTGGTTCCCTTGCCGTCCTCGGCCAAGGCTTCCAGCCCCGGCGAAGCGGGCATGCCGGTCTTGAACATGCTGGCGGTCGCGTCGTGGATGGCCCAGGCCACCGGAGAGATGAGCCCCACGAAGGCCGTGTTGGCACTGACGTTCTCGACCGTTACGTCGAACTTGAGGCCGCCCGCGTTCTTGATGGTGACGCCGGCGAACTTGCTCAGGTGGGTCGCGTCCCAGTCGTTGGTGGTGTCGGAGTAGCGGCGCACCTTGTCGTTCGGATCTGCGGGGCCGGTGTTGGGAGCGGCTTGCCGCGGCGCTTGGTTCGGACCCACGCCGGGCGCCTCGTTCATTTCCGTGCCCACGTCCCATAGCGAGAGCGTGCGCATGATGTCGGCCTGCACGTCGGCGGCGGGGCGCGCGGTGCCAGCGTCCATCAATGCCACGCCCTCGGGCGGCGTGCCGACGATGGTGTCGTTGGTCTGCCCCACCATGCTGGCGAAGGAGAGCATGGGCGCTGCCGCCGTCGGCGTGACGGAGAAGGAGAGGGACGCGCCCGGCAGCGTCAGCGAGCCGGCGGAGTCGACCTCGCCGATGCCGCTGGCGCCGGTGTTGGCCGTCACCAACATGGAAGGATCGCCGTCTTCCGCCAGGTTCTCGAGGCCCGCGGGTGCGGTATTGCCCAGGGTGAACAGGCTCCAGCTCGAGTCGTGGGTGGCGTAGAACGCGGGCGAGATCGGCGACATGGCCACGCCCATGGCCTTGGACACGTTCTCCATGGTGATGGTGAACGTGCCGCCGCTCTCGCTGACGGTCACGTTGGCGATGGCCGATGCCACGGGCAGCGCGCGAGTCGGGTCCGTGCGCGGCGCCACCACGCCTTCGGCGGGGCCGGTGTTGGGGGCGGCTTGCCGCGGGGCCTGGGAGCCGCCGAATCCCGGTGCTTCGTCGCGCTCGGTACCGGCGTTCCAGAGCGCGATCTGCGAGGTGACGTCTTGCGCCGCCAGCGGCGCGCCGCTGCCGTCGAACAGCGCGATGCCGCTGCCGTCGTCGCCAATGAAGGTATCGTTGGATTGTCCGTACATCGCCGCCATTGAGAGCTTGTCGCCGGGGTGCGCGGTGATCACCGCTTCGAAGCTGTCGCCGGGCAACGCGGGGCCTGCGCTCGACTTGCCCACCGGCGTGTCCACCGCCATCGCCGTCATTCCGGCGGTCGTCAGGCTGGTGACCAACGCGCTCGGGTCGCCGTCCTCCGCGACGCTCTCGAGTCCGAGCCCCGGATCCGCCTTACCCACCTCGAAGAACGGATTGGGTGCAGTGTGCAGCACGAGCAACGTGGGCGATACGCCGGAGGGCAGCGCGCTCGAGCCGGACACGTTCTCGATCTTCACCTTGAAGCTCGATGTCGCGCCGGCCATGCCGCCGCTGCCCGCCATGCCGCCGCTGCCCGCCATGCCGGCCATGCCCCCGCTGCCCGACGCGCCGCCACTTCCCGCCATGCCACCAGTGGCACCGCTGCCGGCCGTGCCGCCACTGCCGCCCCCGTCGTCGTCGCTCCCGCAGGCGGGAAGGCCGAGGGACAAGATCGCAGAAAGAAGTACGAAAGTTCGTGTGCGCATCATGATGATCGATCCCCTTTTGTCGGTGGTTCGTATTCGCAAATGAAGAGACGGCGCCGCCCGAAGGGGCAGCGCCACGAGAGAGACCTCGACGGGATCCGAGAGCGATGGGGCTCTGGGATCGCCGAGGCTCACCCTCCGTGTGCGCCTACGCGTTGCCGCCGGCGGGAGTTACCGCCGACCTCGATCTTTTTTGTTGGTGCGGCGCGAAGTCCCGTCGCGTTTTGTCTCTTCCGCGAGCAGCTCGAGGAACAGTGAGGCGGAGCGCCCCGGATCTCGTCGTCGTGTCACGAGCTGTGGCGTGAACACGTATTCGTCGCCTTCCACGAAGCCGACGCGCGTGAGCGCGCCGGACCTCAAGTCTTGCTGCACGAGGTGCTCCGGCATCCAGCCGAAGCCCACACCGGCGAGCAACGCCTGACGCTTGGTGTGGAAATCCGAGAGGCGAAACACCTGGGGGCTGCCGAGGGACAGGCGTCCGGTGCGCGGCTCCGCGTCGCGTGCGGAATCCTCGACGATCAGCTCGACGTGCTCGGCGAGCCGCGCGCGGTCCACGCCCCCTGCATTCAGCACGGGGTGATCCGCTCGTGCCAACAGCAACATGGAGATCGGCGGTAGCGGCTCTGCCACGTGGTGTGCATCGCCAACGTAGTCGATGCTCAGCATCAGATCTGCGCGCTCTCGCACGAAGCGTTCGCGCACTCCTGCAAGATGCTCGATCCGAAGCGCGACGCGCGTGGGCACGCCGCGTTCGCCGAAGCGACGGAGGGCGCCGAGGATCGGGGGCATCGGCAAGATGCCTTCCACGACGATGGCGAGCCGTGGTTCCCATTCGTCCCGGAGCTCCCGCGCCATGCGGCGCAAGCGGTCCGCGTGCTCCAAGAGGCGCCGCCCTTCGTCGAGCACGCGCCGCCCAGCGGGGGTGAGGGCGGCGCGGTGACCGCTGCGGTCGAACAGCCGCAACCCCAGGGACTCTTCCAACGTCTTGACCGAGTAGCTGACGGCGCTGGTGGCCCGGGAAAGCTCCCGGGCCGCTCGGGCAAAGCTGCCCAACCGCTCGATCGAGTCCAGCACCCGCAGCTGGTCCAGGGTGAGGGGGTTGTTCAAAGAATCTGAATGACTTTTATCAGGTCTTTGTAATTTCTAGAATAGCGCTCGGCTGCTACCCCATCGTTCGCGAGAGCGAGGAGGAACGATGCATCACCACGTGCGCGGCCGCGTCACCCGTCAGGCCCATGTCGATCTGCCCACCGGAACCGTGGAAGAGGAGTTCGGTCGCGGCGGCTTCTTCGGCGCCGCGAGCCACCTGTATCGGGCGGAAGCGCCCGTGGGTTGGACCCGTATCGAGGGCGAGCTCCGTCCCCACGCGCTGCACGCCGCCGAGCTCCAAGGACTGGGCGGCGACTACCTCGCTTCGCGCGCGGCCTTCCTGCAGAACGACGACGTGACCCTGCGCTTCGCCCGCGTGAGCGAGCCGGTGCCGTATCACTTCCGTAATGCCGACGCCGACGAGGTGCTGTTCGTCCACACCGGACGCGGTCAGCTCGAGAGCGACTTCGGCACCATCGACTATCGCCCGGGCGACTACCTGGTGATCCCCCGCGGCACCGCGCATCGCCTGGTGCCCGCGGACGTCACCAACCTGCTGGTGATCGAGTCTCGGGACGAGGTCACTCTCCCGGAGCGCGGCATCCTCGGTCATCACGCGCTCTTCGATCTCGACGTGGTGGAGGTTCCCGAGCCGGCGCCGAGCACGCTCTCCGCCGACAATGGTGAGTGGGAGCTGCGCGTGCAGCACCGCGGCAAGGTCACGAGCATCTTCTACCCCTTCAACCCTCTCAACACCGTGGGATGGAAGGGTAACCTCAGCGTATGGCGGCTGAACGTGGGCGACATCCGTCCGATCCTGAGCGAGCGCTATCATCTGCCGCCGAGCGCTCACGCCACCTTCGCCACGCCGAGCTGGGTAGTGTGCACCTTTCTGCCGCGACCGCTGGAGACGGGTGATCCGGGCGCGCTGCGCGTGCCCTTCTATCACTCGAACATCGACTACGACGAAGTCATCTTCTACCACTCGGGAGACTTCTTCAGCCGCGCGGGCATCCGGCCTGGGATGGTCACCTACCACCCGCAGGGCATCCACCACGGACCGCAACCCGCGGCAGTGTTGGCGGCCAAGGACAAGACGCGCACCAACGAGATTGCCGTGATGGTGGACACCCGGCGGCCCCTCGATCTCACCGAGGCCGGCAAGGGCGTGGAGCAACCGGACTACTGGAAGAGCTGGCAGTCGCCGGCGGAGGGCAAGGACCGATGAACGCAAATCCCCTGGGCATCGACGGCATCGCCTGCGTGGAGTTCTCCGCACCCAGCGCCGAGGGCCTCGGCGAGCTCGGACGTCTGTTCAAGGCGCTGGGTCTCTCGAAGCGCATGCGCCACGCCTCCCTGGAGGTGGACGCCTACCTCGACAAGGACGTGCGCTTCCTCGTCAACCGCGAGCCCCATGGCTTCGCCGCGGATTTCGCGCGGGCCCACGGCCCCTGCATCTCCAGCATGGGCTGGTGGGTGAAGGACGCCCAGCTCGCCATCGAGGAGGCCGTACGCCGGGGCGCGCGGCGCTATGAGGGTGCCGGCCTGTTTGGTGACGCTCCGGCCATCTACGGCATCGGCGATTCCTTGATCTACTTCCTCGAGCGGCCGGCGACGGGTTTCTCGGCGCAGTTCATCGCGCTGGATCGACCGGAGCTCGTCTCGAGCCGCGGCTTCCATCTCATCGACCACCTCACGAACAACGTGGAGAAGGGCACGATGGAGCAATGGACGCGCTTCTACATGGACGTGTTCGGCTTCACCGAGGTGCGCACGTTCGACATTCGGGGCAAGAAGACCGGGCTCACTTCCTACGCGCTGCGTTCCCCCTGCGGCCAGTTCTGCATCCCGATCAACGAGGGCAGCGAGGAAAAGAGTCAGATCGAGGAGTACCTCCGGGAGTACCGCGGGGCCGGCATCCAGCACCTCGCGCTCCTCTCGAGCGATCTGCTCGGCAGCTTGCAAGGGCTGGGCGTGCCCACGCTGGACATCGACGACGAGTACTACCGCACCGTGTTCGACCGCGTTCCCGGTGTGCGGGAGGATCACGGCGCCATCGAAGCGGCGAAGGTGTTGGTGGATGGTGACGCCGACGGCTACTTGCTGCAGATCTTCACCCAGAACGTGATCGGTCCGATCTTCTTCGAGATGATCCAGAGGGAGAATCACCTGTCTTTCGGAGAGGGTAACTTTGGTGCCCTGTTTCGCAGCATCGAGCGGGACCAAGAGCGGCGCGGCGTGATCTGATCGCGGGGAGCGCTATGCTTGCCGCGTGACGCGAGTTTTTCTGCTATTTTCCGTGCTTCTGGTGGCGTGCGGCAGCGCGCACCAGGAGCAGAAGGCGCCCCAGGCGGCGGTGGTGGTGCCGGAAGCGGCGGATGCCGGTTCCGGCAGCGCAGCGCCGCCGCCGCGGGTCAGTGCGCCCGCGCCCGCGCCGCGCGACGATGGCGTGCGTGCCAGCGTGCGCGTGGAAGTGACGAACGACGGTGGCGTGGTGCAGCTGCACTCGACGCCGGATGCCGGCGTGAAGGTGTGGGGCACCGCGAAGCGCACCGACGGAGGCTTCACCTTTCAGGGTGGCTTTTCCTTTGGCAACGCCGACGCGGGGCCGTGAGCGGACCGCGCTCGGTTCCGCGGCGCACCAACATCAAACCCCCAAGAGAGGGGCCAACGGGTCCGGTCGATGACCCGTTGGCCCCGAGGCGGGACTGGTCTCGGTTCAGATGCAGGAAGGGTACGCTCAGACCTGACCCGGGCACATCAGTCGCACGCCACGATTCTCTTCCAACTTGCGGTACTCACCGTCCACGCAGGGTGCGGGAACGATGGTGGGGGCCGGTGCGGGGGTGGGCGCAATGACCCGCGACCGATGCTTCCGCATCTTTTGCTGCACGGAGGGTGCCAGGGATGCGGGAGCCACCTTCAAGACTTCCTCTCGGATCTGCACGACGTTGCCCGGCTCGATCTCGATGGTGACGGGCTCGATCATGGTGGGCGTCGCGCGCAGCGCCGGCGTGAGCTCCGCCGGGTGAGGGCTGGTGAGAGTGAGGGGGTCGTTCTGGATCGCCAGCACGAGCCCGAGCGCGCCGGCTCCGAGCCCGAGCGAAACTACGGTGACGAGGGCTTTCATGACGGCACCTCCTGCGCTGCCGCGCGCGTACTCTCTGCTGAAATGTGGGCTGCATCCCACATGCCAGCGCTCGCGGCTGGTGTGTAACTGGCGATAAACGTTGAAGAATGACGATGGCGCGGGTCGACCTCCGGGACCCCGTTTCCAGAAAATCGTGCGGCGCGCCGCCCCTTCGACGCAGCTGCCGCGCGCCTCGGCGGAGACCGTAGACGCGTCGACGGCAGCGCCGCGTGACGCTGCCGTCGGGGGCTCGGAGTGCCGATGCCTACGCTGCGGTTTCCAGATCCAGGCCCGCTGCGGCGTACTCCAGCATGCCTCCCGCCATGTTGATCACGCGGGTGAAACCCTGGGACGCCAGGTAGCCGGCGGCGCGCCCCGAGCGAGCACCGCTGCGACACACGAGCACGTAGAGGTCGTCCTTGTTCCAATGCGTGGAGGCCGCGGCGAACTCACCCAGCGGCACCAGCTCCGATCCGGGCACGCGACCGCTGACGAACTCGAAGGGCTCGCGCACGTCGATGATGCGGGCTGCGTCCAGGGCTGCGACGACGGCGTCGGGGCCGGTCTCGCGGTAGCCCGCGGGGTGCTTCACGGCCTGATTCCACAGTTGATCTTGAGTCATCTTCCTTCCTTCCGGTCAATTCAGCGTGCTTTGGCCGCAGGCGCGATTGGCGGGGACTGCGACGTCGATCTTCTTGGGGTTGGGCAGCCCGAGGTTCTGCATCAAATCGATGAAGGTCGTCTCGTTCTTGCCGGCCACCCGTGGGTTCAAGAGCTTCTCTTCGTGGATGGTGGACATCGTCATGCCCTTGTAGTCGTGGCCGGGCCACACCCGGGTTTCGTCGGGCAGAGCGAAGAGCACCTTGGTCAAGGAGTGCCACAGCGTCTTGGGATCGCCATTCTGGAAGTCCGTGCGGCCGGTGCCGCGGATCAGGAGCGCATCACCGGTGAACACGTTGTCACCCACGCGGTAGCTCAAGCTGTCGTCCGTGTGTCCGGGAGTCTCCAGCACCTCGACGCGCACCTCGCCCAGCTCGATCACGTCACCGTGCTTCACCTTCTTGTCGACGCAGTCAGCGCCCAGGGGAGAGCCGACGGTGGTCGCCCCCGTGCGCTCCCGGAGCACGCCGCTGGCCGTCACGTGGTCCGCGTGCACGTGGGTGTCGAGCACGTAGGCGAGCTCGAGGCCGAGCTCGGAGATCACCCGCAAGTCGCGATCCACTTGTTCGAGCACGGGATCGATCAGTAGGGCGCGCTTCGTCTTGGGGTCGGCGACGAGATACGTATAGGTGGACGATTCCTTGTCGAAGAGCTGTCGGAAAATCATGGTTCGTTTCTCCCGCCAGCCCTCGTTGCAGTGCACGTGCCATCCGCATTTGTCGCGAGAGTTGACCGTCTCTGAAACCGCCTGAAACGGCGATCGAAACGTTCCGCTGCGGAATGTAACGGCCGCACCCCCGGCAATCCCGCAAGAAGCGCGGCGGATCGCCGGTCCATGGTCGTGGCACGGGCCCTGCACTGGGGCTGCCGCATGGACACCTTCACTCCCTTTGCGTCGCTCCTCGGCGGCGTGCTGATCGGCCTTTCGGCCTCGGCAATGCTGTTCCTTCACGGACGCATCGCCGGCATCAGCGGCATCGCCGGCGGCCTCGTGAACCCGAAGCGTGGGGACACCGCGTGGCGGCTCTACTTCATCGGCGGCCTCGTTGCCGCGGGCATCATCGCTGCGCTGCTCGCGCCCAGTCAGTTCCAGGTCGGCATCGAGCGCTCCAGCTGGGCAGTGGCCATCGCCGGCTTGCTGGTGGGCTTCGGTTCTCGCCTGGGTAGCGGCTGCACCAGCGGCCACGGCGTGTGCGGCATCACGCGCTTCTCGCCGCGTTCCTTGATCGCGACGGCAACGTTCATGACGACCGGCGCCATCGCCGCCTTCGTCGTGGGTCATCTGTTCGGAGGTTCGGTCTGATGCACGGCATGCGCATTGTCACGATGTTCGGCTCGGGCCTGGTGTTCGGCCTGGGTCTGGTGGTCGCGGGCATGACTCAGCCCGCAAAGGTGGTCGGCTTCCTGGACTTCACCGGCAAGTGGGATCCCAGTCTCGCCTTCGTGATGGTCGGCGCCATCCTGGTGCACTGGGTGCTCTACCGCTTCATCCTGCATTGGCCGAGCCCCATCTTCGCGAGCGACTTCGGCATTCCGAAACGCCGCGACATCGACAAGCGCTTGGTGCTCGGCTCGGCGGTGTTCGGCCTGGGCTGGGGTCTCGCGGGCTACTGCCCGGGGCCGGGGCTCGTGAGCCTGGGCTCGCTGGGCGCCAAGTCCTTCGTGTTCGTCGCCACCATGCTCACTGGAATGCTGTTGTTTTCGGCTTTCGACAGCTGGCGCCAGAAGAAGCCCGAAGCCGAGAAGAAACCTGCTCCCCGCATCGACCTGATGGATGCCGGAAGCATCGACGCCTGAGCCTCAAAGGAACGAAAACGATGTTGATTGTTGCTCTTCTTCTCTCGATTCTGATCGGCGTCTCGCTCGGCGTCCTCGGCGGTGGTGGCTCCATCCTCACCGTTCCCATTCTCGTCTACGCCATCGGCATGCCGCCCAAGCAAGCCATCGCCACCTCGCTGTTCGTGGTCGCGGTGACCAGCGCGGCCGGCATGATCAGCCACGCGCGAGCCGGCCGCGTTCGCTGGCGCACCGGCGTCATCTTCGGCATGGCCGGAATGTCGGGCGCCTACGCTGGTGGACGCATCGCGCAGTACATTCCCGGCAACTGGTTGCTCATCGCCTTCGGCCTGATGATGGTTGCGACCGCAATCGCGATGCTCCGCCCCAAGAAGAAGGCGGCCAAGGCCGAGGCGGCACCGGCGGACGACAAGCGCGAGCTGCCGATCTTCCGCGTGCTGCTCGACGGCGTCATCGTCGGTCTGGTCACGGGCTTGGTGGGCGCCGGCGGCGGCTTCCTGGTGGTTCCCGCGCTCGCGCTCTTGGGCGGCCTGCCCATGGGCGTGGCCGTTGGCACCTCGCTCCTGGTCATCTCCATGAAGAGCGCTGCGGGCTTCGTTGGCTACATGCACAGCGTTCCGGTCGACTGGACCATGGCGCTGATCGTGAGCGGCGCGGCCATCGTGGGCAGCCTCATCGGCGGCAAGCTCGCGGGCAAGATGTCCCAGGAAACCCTGCGCAAGTCCTTCGGCTGGTTCGTGGTGGTGATGGCCATCTTCGTCCTCGGCAAGCAGCTGCCGGCGGGGTTCGTGTCGAACCTCTTCGCCAGTGGTCTCGGCTGGGCGCTCGTGGGCGCGGTGGCGCTGGCCATCGGCGGCACCGTTGCCTACCGCTTCCTCGCGGCTCGGCGGGGCGACGCGGAAGAGGTGCTGCCCGCCGCCGAATAGTCTTCGTTGCTCCCTCCCGCGCGCGGTCCGTCCCATCCGGGGCGGACCGCGTTTCTTCTGTTTGTCGGTTCGCCGCGGTGCCGGCGCGCCCTCGGGGAACGGGTCGGGCACGGAGAACGGACACAGGAGATCGGGCGCAACACCAGCGTGGCCTGGTGGCACGACGAGTCAATGCTTGGCCTTGGCCCTCGCGCTCCTTAGGCGCTCACTCACTTCATTGCTTTCGATGCTGGCGTCGAGCCTTTCAGCCCATTGACTCACGTAGTTCAGGTCGAGTGGCGTGACTTGTAGGAGCGCCACTAGATCGTCCAAGTCACGTGGACGATCGGAGAATGCTTTCAACACGGCCACGTCCTCGGCACTGGCAAGCCAAGTATCGTGCTCGCCCAACCGAGCTTGCTTTCGCCTGTCGAGGATCGACTTGCCGAGCGGACCCACCGCGTTGAACATGTCGATGAAGACACCCGTTGCAACGTGTCGAGAGCGGAAAACCCCGAAATTTTCTAGCTCTTCTGCCATGGCCGGAACATCGAAACCAGCGGAGCGAAGTTCCACGACAAGGTCGTTCTCATGTCCTTCCAGATCGACCCAAAGGTCGGCGTCACGCGTAGCGCGCGGAACGGCCCAGGCGCTCACCGCCAACCCACCCACCAGGGCGTAGCGTAGCCCGAGATCGTGCAGGACCTGGAGCGCGGCTCCGAGCGCCTCGTGCAGTCCAGGTTGCATCAACGGCCCACGGGGTAGCGGCGTGCCTTCTCGCCGAGGTCTGCCGGAGGCGACGTGACCCAAGCGGCCCCCACGGACTTGGCAAGCTCGCGCGCGATGTCGCTCAGCTCCAGTGCCTGCGTCAACCGCTCCGAAGGGGTGGTGTGCTTCGCCTCGCGCACACGGAGCTCATACTCTTCATCCTTTCGCTCGGACAGGCGTCGGATCCGCTGAAGCTGGCTCACCACCTGAGTATACCGGCTGTGTCGCGCTGCGGGCCAGGTCCTCTGAACAAGATTGGGGGCTGCAGCTATGACGACACAACATGCCCGTGCAGTAATCGCGCCGCACCAACAAGAGAAACGAGGGGATGCTACTTGGAACGACGCAGCAGCACGACGAAGGCGCCGCTGCCGCCGAGCACGCCGGGGGCCGAGCAGAAGGCGAGCACTCGGTGCGATAGCGTCTCGCTGAGCAGCGTGATCATTTCGTCGCGCAGGACGGGGCCGCGCGCGCCGGAGTGCAGGCCGCGGCCGAACACCACGAGCACGCTGCGCTGGCCGCGGCTGTGGGCATCCTGCAGGAACTTGGCGACGGTGCGGCGCGCGTCCGCGGCGACGCTTCCGTGCACGTCCACGCTGGAAACGGGGCGCGGCTGCCCGCGGCTCAGCTGCGTGAGGCGGCGTTTGTCGAGGCCTTCGGTGTAGCCTCGGGCCCACTCCACGCCACGTTCCACGATCAGTGGCGGCAGCGTCGAGCTCTCGAGCTCGGAGCGCGATGGCGGTGCCGCGGGTGCGTCGGGCTCCGGTACTCGGGCGGGCTTGTCGGGCAGCGGCTTCACGTCGGGCGCGAGGTCCCGAAAGCTGTCTCGTTTGCGCGCTGCCACACGAGACATTTCACCAACGGCCCGCGCTTCCGCAAGCGTCAAGCTACGGCGAGCGTCACCAGCATCGCGATCACCGCCGGAGCGGCCTGCAAGAGCAGGATCGTCTTCTTCGCGGTGAAGCCCCCGTAGATCCCCACCACCACCACGAAGGCCAGCACGGCGAGGGTGGCGGAGCTGTCCCCGCGGAACGCGAACCAGAGCAGCAACGCGGCGAGCGCGCCGTTGTACACGCCCTGGTTTTGCGCCAGGACCTTGGTCGTTTCGGCCTGCTCGGACGTCTGGCCGAAGATGCGACGGCCGGTGGGCGTGGTCCACAGCACCGCTTCGAGCACCATGAAACCCACGTGGGCGACGGCGACCACGACGACGGCGGCCAGGGCGGGGAGCGGAAGCATGGGTGGCATTCTTGAGCGATCACTCAAGAATGCGCAAGCCCGATGGCGAAAAGCACGCGATCCGCCGCGCGGCGCAGCTGGCGCGGGGAGGCGCCCGCCCGGGCGAGGACGTGGATGCCGGCCACCGAGGCCGCCAGCAGGGCCGCGTCGGCCTGCGCCTGGCGCTTGCCACGGGCGGCGAGGCAGCGCGCGAAGAACGTCTCCATGGCCGTCAGCTTGTCGGCGACCAGCTTCTGGGACGCGTCGTCCAGCTGGGCCGTTTCCATGGCGGAGGCCACCAATAGGCAGCCACGAGGTGTGCGCTTGGGGCTCACGATCGCATCGAGCCAAGCGATGATGGCGTCCTCGCTCGGATTCCGGGGTAGGCCTTGAGTCGCCAGGTAGCGCTCCAAGGATTTGCGGAAGCACTCCTCCTTGCTGCCGAAGGCTCCGTAGAAGCTCCCCGGCTGGATGTGCATCGCCTCGCACAGCTCCCGCACGGAGGTCGCGGAGTAGCCGCGGGTCCAGAAGACCTTGACCGCGGCGTCCAAGGCGGCTTCGAGGTCGAAATCGCGAGGGCGAGGCACCCGGTCTGAATACCAGAGGTTCACAGACTGGTCAGCGCGTCTCGGCGCGCCTGCGCGAGCTTCGGCCACATGGCGACGAGGATGTCACGAGAAAGGCTCGCGTAGGACGCCTCACCGGAACGAGCGAGCTCGTCGGCGAAGTCCTCGTCCAGCTCCGGATTCTTGCGCAGCTGATACTCCACGCTGTTGGCCAAGCGCATCAGCGCCACCGTGAGCCCCACGCTGCCGCCTTCTTGATAGGCGCGGCCGGGTTGGTGGTGCCAGGCCACGGCCCGTCCAATCTCCGCCGGTAGCTGCCAGTAGTGCAGTAAGTGGCCTCCGAGCACTGCGTGGTCCCAACCGACGATCATCCGCTCCATCACGTGGACGCGGTCGGGAACTTCCAGCACGGACGGCGATGCCTCGTAGTTCAGCTCCTTGGACTGCAGCGCGAACAGCTTGCCCACGTCGGACAAGAGCCCTGCTGCAAACGCGGTGTCGAGGCACTGGCTGCCCCACTCCGTGGCCAAGGTGTGGGTCATCGCCGCCACCGCCACGCAATGGTCGCGCACCACGCTGGCAACGCCGGCCGCGTCCTCGAACATCCCCAGCGCCGCCGCGCTCAACACCAGCTGACCGGTCTGCCGGAAGCCCAGGCGCACCACCGCCTCGCTCACCGTGGCGCACGGGCTCCGGCCTGCGAAGATCACCGAGTTAGCCACCTGCAGCAGGCGCGAGCTGAGCGCCAGGTCGTGCTCCAGCACCCGCGTGACGCGCTCCACCGGCGTTTCCGGGTGAGCCAGTAGCCCCATCGCTTCGGACGCCGTCTTGGGAAAGGGTTTCAGGGCCAAGCTCCGGCCCAGAGCCGCCGCGAAGGAGCCCGACGCTTCACTCAGGGTGCGCTCGGGGTCGGGGTCCCCGAACCACAGCTGCTCGACCACGGACTGAGCGAGCTCATCGGAGACTCTTGGCGCCGGTTTGGCAGGGGCCGGGATGGGAAGGGGCGGAGGAATGGCCATGCACTGGGAGAACGGCCGCTCGGGCGGGGGCTTGAGCCAAGGGCGGGTGGCCAGGGCGCGTCCCATGGTTAGGTTCGAACACTGATGCTGGAACGTGGCTACCTCACCATCGGTCGACTTCGGGGCATTCCCATCCGCCTGCACTGGACCATTCCTCTCGGTGCGTTGCTGTTTTCCGGCTTCACCTTCGCGCCGGCGTTCTGGGTCGGCTTCTTCCTCTTGGTCCTCATCCACGAGCTGGGCCACGCCACCGTGGTCCGCGCCTACGGTCACCAAGTCCTGAAGGTGGACGTGACGGGCTTCGGCGGCATGTGCCACTGGTTCGGCAACGCCAGCCGCATGGAGCGCGGGGCCATCGCTTGGGGCGGCGTCCTCGCGCAGCTCGCGCTGTTGGGGGTGAGCGTGGCCGTGCTGGCGCTCACGGGGGGAGCGCATTCTCGCTGGAGCCTCGAGCTCGCCAGCGTGTTCGTGCGCACCAACGTTTGGATCATGCTCTTGAATCTGTTGCCCATCCCACCGCTGGATGGCGCGGAGGCTTGGCGCTTCGTGGCGGATCTGATTCGGGGCAATCCGTTCCCGCGTCCCCGTTGGCTGCGACGACGCCCTCCAACGCGGCCGTCTCCTCCCCCCTGGCAAGCGCCTCCCCCCGCCAAGACTGAAGAGGATGCCGCGGCAGCGCGGAAGCTCGCGGAAGCCCTGCGCGACATTGGCGACGCCGCAGGCCGCGCGCGGCGGAACTGACGTCAGAGTGCCTGAAGCCCGTAGGGCGGCGACGCGTTGACGAGCACGTTGGCTCGGCACTTCGCGTGCACTGGCACGAACTTCACGCCGTCCTTGTGCGCCGTCAGGGTGTACTCGCCTTCCGGCACGTTCAAGAACACGACGCCGCCGTCCTCCGAAGACTCGGTCAGTGTCCGGTCCGGAATCACGTTGGCGTTGAAATAGATGGGGCCGCTCGTCGCGTCCACCGCGGGCTCGATGGTAACGGTGGCGCCGGCCTCACCGTGGGCGCCCGAATCGTAGATGGATTTGCCGACCCGCGTGATGGTGCTGACGATCTGGCAGCGCTTTGGGTCCGGTGTGATCTTCAGCCCGGAGGCGAGGATGTCGAACAACGTCTGGTTCGGCACCTGGAACGTCACCTTTTCCAGGTCACCGCGCGGGAGCGTGAAACTCTTGGTCTGCGCCTCGGGAAAATCTTGCGCCACGAGGACGAAGGTGGCCGTTTGCCCGGACATCAAACCATCGAGCTCGAAGTGGCCGTTGGTGTCGGTGACGGTGCTCACGTCCGGAGCTTCCAGCACGCTGAGGGTGCCGCCATCGATGTGTCCGTAGGGATTTCCGGGCAAAGTGAAGGCGAAGGCGTCACCGGATACGTGGACCGGGATGGGCTCCGGTGGCTTTGCGCCATCGTCGCTGCTGGAGCACGCCAAGGTGCACATCAAAGGGATCAGGGCGGTGCTGCGGATGCGTACCGAGACCATTGCCGGAGTCTGTCGGAGTCCCGGGCCCGTGTCGACGTCTCTTGATGAGACGGACGCAACCTTTTCGTGTGGTCGGGAGTGGGAGTACGCCCGACCGAAGTTGCGGGATGGCTCAATCCTCCCTGCGGACGCGTATATGATGGACGCTTAGAGATCTGTGCCCTCCATCCCGGTGAACAACAACGCACGTGAGAGTGCCTCGACCCCACGCCCCGTCAGCGGTGTGGAGGTGCGGTCGTCCGGTACGTTCTCCATGCCGGCGATCGACGACACGCCCGTCATCACCGGGCCGCGGCTGCGGCAAGCAATCGCGCGACAGAGAAGCCGCAACGCGCGCGTGCTCTCGTGGGTTCGTGCTGTTGGTGCTGTCGCCCTGGCGGCGGTGTTCGTGGTCTATCGAAACGTGTCGGAGTGGCAAGACGGGGTGTGGCTCGCCGCGCCCTATGCGTGCATCGCCATCGCCTTGGCGGTCGACGCCCAGCTGAGCGAGGCAGGCACGCGGCGTTCGTGGCGGGCGGTTCCGCTGCTGGACGTTCCGGTCATCGCCGGACTGGAGTTGCTGTTCGTTCGATTTGCTCCCAATCCGTCGGCCCTCATCAACTTCAACTCCGCGACGCTCCTCTTGTGCGTGTTGGGGGTTGCACTTTCGCTGAGCCTTCGCTTGACGGTTCTCACGGCCGTCGAAGCTGCGGCAGTGCACGTCGCGCTCCAGGTTCACACTGACTCGCCACTGCGCCACTTGGCCGTGACAGGGGTTCTATTCCTGCTCGGCGCTGCTCTTGGCGTGGTCTTTTCGGTGGCGCAAACTCGCCTGCTCAAGGACAGCGAGCTTCAAAAAGCGGCGCGACGTCAAACGCAAGACCGCCTTCACGAATCCGAGGATGGCTTCCTGAACCTCTTGGATCGGCTGCCGGATGCAGTGCTCGGCTGCCAAGATGGACTGGTAGTGTTCGCGAATCAGCGCGCGGCGGTCTTGTTCGGGTTCGACGACGTGAGCGAGCTCCACGGGCTGAATCCCGACGATTGGACCCATCCAGAGGACGTGGACATCGCCAGCAAGCTACCGCGGGCGAGCTTTGCGTCCGTTCATCCGCGAGACATCCGAGTCCGGAAGCGAGACGGGACCGAGCTGCCGGTGGAGGTGCGCACGGCGTGGCGCCTGATGAACGGGTACCCGACGGCCATCGCCGTGTACCGCGATCTTTCCGAGCGCAGGCGGTCGCAGGCTCAGCTGATCGCGGCCGATCGGCTGGCGGCCATGGGTGCTTTGGCGGCGGGCGTCGGACACGAGATGAACAACCCGCTGAACGCGCTCGCGCTGAACGTGGATCTCGCGGAGGAACAGGTCGCGGAGCTCGCGCAGGCCGGCGTCGACGTGGGGGAAGCCGACGAAGCCTTGCGAGACGCACGTTTGGCCATCGACCACTTGAAGACGATCGTGCGGGACCTCGGCACGTTCTCCCGTGCCGACGAAGCACGGGTCGAGCCGGTGGACATTCGGAGCGTGATCGATTCCACGCTGCGGTTGGCGGCGGCGGACCTGCGACACCGAGCTCGAATCGACAAGCGGTTCCAAGAGGTGTCCTTCGTGGCCGCCAACCCGGCGCGGCTAGGGCAGGTGTTCCTGAACCTGATCGTGAACGCGCTTCAGGCGATGCCGGAGGGGCGCACCGAGGACAACCAGATCGTCATCAGCGTGTACCAGGCGGAATATCAGGTAGTAGCCGAGGTTCACGACAATGGGCCGGGCGTTCCGCCCGAGCAGCTCGAGCGGATCTTCGAGCCCTTCTACACGACCAAACCTCCGGGCGAAGGCACGGGGCTCGGCTTGGCCGTGAGTCTGCGGTTGGTTCAGTCGTTCGGCGGCGAGCTGCGTTGCGAGAGCACGTTCGGAAAAGGAACCACGTTCTCCGTGACGCTGCCCGCGACGGTGGCCCGCCCCTCGCATCGGCCCCGGGTGGAACCCTCCGGCCCGTTCCCGATCATTCGCTGATGTCTTTGCAGCAGCGAAAACCGAGGTGGTAGTTCATGTGGCTCATGGGGTCGTCCACGCGAGTGGCGTGCCACGCTGGTGCCCGCCAGCGGCAGTCGTCCTCGTGAGCCTCCTCGCGTAGGAAGATGAACCAACTGCCCTTCATCTCGGTCTCGCCGAGCCCACCGCGGCTGCCCAGGTCTTCAGGCTTCATCGGCAAGCTCATGTGCTCCGCGGCGTTGCCGTGCTGGTCGTACACGCCGAAGGAGCTCACGCACTTGGGGAAGGCGCCCGCCGGGTAGGTGTTGCTGCCGCAGGTCTCCCAGCCGCCGCCGTTGCACTTGCGGCTCTTGTGAGACGCCGTCGCGCACAGCGCGTGGTTCTTCTCGGGACCGTACGCCCACACCTTCTGGCGGTCCTTGTTCTTGAAGTACCACATCTCCATGCGCCGAGGGCGGTCCCACAGGTACTCGTCTTCGGCCTTGCGCAGCTCTCCTGCACAAGCGCCTTCCCACTCGTGGGCGTCACATAGACGCTTGCCGACGGCGCGGCACATGTCCGACGCCTGCTTCGCGCTGGCGTACACCGTGGGGTACTCGCAGGGGATGTCCGGGAACTCGTACTGATCGATGCACACCGGCGTGACGCCGGCGTCGGGCTTTCCCGTGACCGGAACCATGTAGCGCGCCTTGCACACCGACTCCTTCTTCGCGAGCTCGGCCAGCGCCTTGGGGGACTCGAGGCCCGCATCCTTTCGAATGCGGTAGCACTCGGAGCGCTTCATCGGATGCTCGCTGATGTCGGGGTTGCCTTCGCTGATCACTCGCGAGTCGCCGATGATCTCTCGCAGAGCGGCGATTTCCTTGTCGCCGTAGCCGAGCTCCTTGCGCATGCGGGCGTACATCCGCTCGCGCTCCTCGTGGGCGTTCTTGCCTATTTCGTCGCCGGGGGGGCTCAGCGGGGCGCGCGGGGGGGAGGGGGCGGCGTCCGGCGCTTCGGCAGAAGCGCTGGGCGGCGTCGCCGCGGACGCGGCGGCGGCCGGCGGGCGGTGGCGGGTGTGGCGCGCAGGCGCCACGCCACGGCACCGACCACCAGGCCGGCACCGACGACCACTCCGAGCAGGGCGATCCGCGCTTTCACGACGGGGAACCTTAGCTGCTTGGCCGGCTTTCGGCACCACGATGAAATAACGCCCGAGCCGCCGTCGAAGAGCCGGGCATGAGGCAGACGCTCGTGGAATTCGAGGGGCTCGGCCGGAGCTATCCGTCCGGGGAAGGCTGGGTGCACGCGCTCGAGGGCATCGATCTCCGGGTCGGCCGTGGCGAGCTGATGGCCATTACCGGCGCGTCCGGCTCGGGCAAGTCCACGGCCCTGAACATCATGGGCACCTTGGACACGCCCAGCAGGGGTCAGTACCGCCTGGACGGCATGCCGGTGGAAGGGCTCGAGGACGGGGAGCTGGCGCTGCTTCGGAACCGGAAGATCGGCTTCGTCTTCCAGGCGTTTCACCTGCTGCCGGGCTCCACGGCGCTGGAGAACGTCGAATTGCCGATGATCTACGCGGGCCTGTCACCCCGCGAGCGTCGCGAACGGGCCCACCGGGCTCTGGAGAAGGTGGGCCTGGGAGACCGGACCGCGCATCGTCCGAATCAGCTGTCCGGTGGGCAGCAGCAACGCGTGGCGATCGCTCGCGCCATCGTGAACGAGCCCCTGCTGCTGTTGGCGGACGAGCCGACGGGGGCGCTGGATTCCAGCACCACGCGGGAGATCCTCGAGCTGTTTCGTGACTTGAGCGAGCAAGGGGTGACGCTCGTGATCGTCACCCACGATCCCAATGTCGCGGCGTTCGCGGCGCGCGTCGTCGAGTTCTCCGACGGTCGCATCGTGCAGGACACGGGGAGGGCGGCATGAGCGACTCGACTCATCCGGTGACCGTTCCCGCGCGCAGGCGGTCGCGACGCAAGCTCGGCTGGGTGCTGCTGCTGGCCGTGCCCGCCCTCGCCTTCGGCGTCTGGCGCGCCACGCGCTCGGGCGAAAAGCCGGTGGACCCGGCATTGGTCGTCACCGCCGCGCGGGCGCCCCTGGCCGTCGAGGTCGTGGACGTCGGGCGCATCGAGGCGGTGGATACCGTGGAGCTCGCGTCGCGCGTGCCGGGACGCGTGCTCGAGGTGTTGGTGGACGAGGGCGACCGGGTGAAAGCGGGTCAGCTCCTGGTGCGCCTCGACGGGCGCGAAGCGAAACGCGAGCTTTCCCGCGCGGGCGCGGAGCTCGCCCGAGCGAAGGCGCGGCGCGCCTTCGCTCGGAGCGAGGCGAAGCGCAAAGGGCGGGGGGCCGCGCAGGGCATCGTTTCCGCGGTGGACCGACAAACAGCGGAACAGGAAGCAAAGCTCGCTGGCTTGGACGCGAGCCTGGCCGCCGTCGCGGTGCGCCAGGCTCGGGACCAGCTGAAGGACACGGAGCTCGTGGCTCCCATCACCGGAACCGTGACTCGGCGTTCGATCGAGCCGGGGGAGATGGTCAAGCCCGGTGTGCAGTCGTCGTTCGAGTCCGTGGCGCTGCTCACCATCGCGGACTTGTCGCGTTTGGTGGTCAAGACGGAGCTCAATCAGATTGACGTTGCCAAGGTGAAGCTCGGGCAGCGCGTGAAGCTCTCGTTGGATGCGCTGCCGGGAGAGACCTTCGCGGCGCGCGTGACCAAGATTGCACCGGCCAGCGTGCGCCCTGCCGGCAAGGACCTGGACGTGTTCCCCGTGGAGGCCGAGCTCATCACGGCGGACGCCAGGATCAAGCCGGGCATGACTGCGGACGTTCGCATCTCCATCGAGGACAAGCCCAGTGTGGTGGCGCTGCCGCTGGAGTCGGTGCGGCGCGATGGCAAGCAGACCTTCGTCACGCGGCTGGTGGGCGACAAGGAGCACGAGCACACCGAGCGGGTGACGGTGGTCTTGGGCTCCGAGAACGACCACCAGGTGGAGATCGTATCCGGCGTCGGGGAAGGGGACCGCGTGGTGCTGGATCCGCCTTCGGCCGACGAAAACCAGACGAAAATCTGATGCTCGCGGCGCACTTGAGAGTCGCCGCATCGGCGCTTTCCGCTCGAGCCGGGCGTTCCCTGCTCACGGTTTCGAGCATCACCTTGGGCACCCTCGCGATCGTGTTGATGACCTCGCTGGCGGGGAGCGGCCTCGAGACGTTGATGCGCGGCATCGAAGAGCTCGGCGCTGCGCGCATGCTGTTGCTCTCGCCCAAGACGCCGGAGCGGGCGGAAGATCGCGCGGCGAAGCCTCGACCCTTCACGCCGGAAGAGCGTGACGCCCTGGTCGCGGGTGTGCCTCATCTCCGCAGCTCGTCCCTGTGGGCGTCGGTGCGAGGGCGCGAAGCCGTGAGCGATGGGGGCAAGACGGTACGTACGGACCTGGTGGCGGCGGATCCGGACTTCTTCGAGGTGATGCACATGGCGGTGGCGCGGGGTCGTGCGCTTTCGGCGGTGGACGAAGCCGCTGCGGCGCCGGTGTGCGTGGTTGGCCCCGAGCTCGCGAAGAAGGTCTGGCAGGACGGCGCGATCGGACATCGCCTTGCCCTGGGGACGCTCCGCTGCCGGGTGGTGGGGGAGCTCGCGAAGAACTCGCGATTCGGAACCAACTTCGGCTTCGACTGGGACGACGTGGTGGTGGTTCCGTTTCGCCTGGGCCGGGAGCACGACCCGGAGATTGCCGCGGGCGCATTGATCACGTTGGAGACGGACGCCCCGGAGTCCAACGACATCGTCTTGCGGGTGGTGAACGCGCGGCTCGCGGCTCGCCGCCGCGGCATCGACGACTTCACGTTCTACGACCTGTCGAGCGTGGTGACGAAGTTCCGCACGACCTTCGCTCTGATGCAGGCGCTCGTGGGTCTGGTGGCGGGCATCGCCCTCGTGATCGGTGGCGTGGGCGTGATGAACATGATGCTGGTGAGCGTGAGCGAGCGGGTTTGCGAGATCGGCGTGCGCAAGGCCTTGGGCGCCAGCGCACAGGCGATACGAACCCAGTTCGTCGTCGAGGCAGCCCTGTTGTCCACCACCGGCGGCACCCTGGGCGTCGTCATCGGCGTGCTCGCATCTTTGGGGGCAGGCGTCGTCCTGCGGCACCTGCTGCCGACCTGGGTTGCGGTGGTATCTACCGGTGCGGCCCTGACCGCGTTCTCGTCCGCCGTCGTCATCGGGCTGGTGTTCGGCTGGCTCCCCGCCCGCCGTGCGGCGCGACTGTCTCCCGTGGAGGCCATGCGGCGATGAGCTTCATCGAGATCACGCGGACGCTCCGCTCCCTGACTCAGGCGCCCGGGCGCCTGTTCTTGACACTGCTCGGCATCGTCATCGGCAGCGCGGCGATCGTGCTGGTGATGAGCTTGCTCGAGGGCGGTAAGAGCGCGTTGATTCGAACCAACCAAGGCGTGACGGGCGCGGACTTGGTCGTGGTTTCTGGCAAGCGCCTGCCGGAGCGGGCGCGCCTCTTGGGCCGTCCGGAGCTTTCCCGAGCGGACGGAACGGCGCTGGCGAAGACTCGGCTCTTGCAGGACCGCAGCGTCCATGCGGACGCCAGCCGGGACACCCGCGCGTACTTTCGCGGCAAGAACAAGCGCGTGCGGGTGGTGAGCGGCAACCCTCGCGTCGCGGAGCTGTATCGCGTCGAGACCGCGAAGGGGCGCTTCTTGGTGGCGTCGGATCTGGTTCAACGCCGCCGGGTGTGTGTGGTGGGCGACGAGATCTACGAAGAGCTGCTGCGCCGGGCGCCCCTCGATCGCGAGCTGGCGCTGTCGATCGACGGAACGCGCTGGCAGATCGTCGGCGTGCTGAAGAAGAAGCCGATGATCGGTTCCACCACGGGAACCTGGGTGTGGGGGCGCAAGGTCGTCGTGCCGGAAACGAGCTACGACCTCCGCTACGCCCCCGAGCACGGCGCGGACCGACTCATCGTGCGCGCCGGGACGCGCGTTCGAGCCGTGCGCAGCACGATTCGCGCGCTCGTCTCGCATCTGCACGCCGGCGCGGAGAACTTCGAGCTCGACGATCCCAGTGGCGCCAAGCAAGAGGAGCTGATCCTCTCCGTCATCGGGCTCCTGCTCCTGGGGACGGGCGTCTTGGCGCTGTTCGTGGGTGGCATCAACGTGATGAACGTGATGCTGGTGCGGGTGACGGAGCGGACCCGGGAGATCGGATTGCGCCGGGCTCTGGGCGCCACGCGGGGGAGCATCCTGAGGTTGTTCCTGGCCGAATCCGTGCTGCTGTCCGGGGTCGGCGGGTTCTTGGGCGTGCTCCTGGGCAGCGGTCTTGCGGCCCTTTGCGCCCTCGGCCTGTCACAGGTCTTTGGCAGCTTTCCGATCCAGGTGTCGAGCCTCTCGCTGCTGCTGGGAGCGGGGCTGTCCCTGGTGACGGGGGTGGTGTTCGGCGTATTGCCGGCGTGGCGTGCGGCGAAGTTGGATCCGGTGGTCGCCCTCAGGGTGGAGTGATATGCCGCGCGGAACAGGTGACTTCAAGCTCGAGTGAGAAGCAATCCTCCGACGTCGAGGAGAAAACACGGCCCACCACGTCCGTGCGCGCCCGCCGCTTCTTCGCCAACGTGCGCGGTGCCATCGTGTTTTCGCTCGGCCTCGCCGCCGTGGACTTCGTGCTCCGCTTGGGCGCCGTCGGATATCAGAACCCTCGCCGCTGGGAGGCCAAGGAAGTCGGGCTCTATGCCCTCGGCTTGCTGTGGTCCTTGTTCACTTGGATGCTCTTCTCTCGGCTGCTTCTTCGGCTCCGAGGGCGTCCACGGTTGGCTCTGGGCCTGCGCATCGCGACGGCTTTCGTCGCCGCGCTCTTGTTCTCCCTGAGCTTCGCCTACCTGAAGAACTTCGATCAGTCTCCGAGCTGGCAGGTGTTGAAGTTCGCCGTAGCCGAACCGAAGTGGCTCATTCGTCTCGGCTCTTGGGGGCTCAAGGCGAGGGACCTGCTCGCCTTCGCGATCACCGCGGCGGCCGCGTTCTGGCTCTTGGCACCAGCGAAGAGCGCGATCCTCCGCCGTCCTCGTCCCATCCTGCGCTGGGTCCGGAACTTGTCCTACGTCGCCCTCGGTGTCGTCGTGCTCGGAGTTCCAGGGTTTCAGTCGCCGCTGCCGGTCGACACCAACGCCGCTGCCGCCGTGGTGCAGTTCGCCATTGCCCAGAGCCAGAGCCGGCGCCATCTCGTGGCTCCGGTGCGGCCCCCCATCCCCAAGCGAGACCCCAATGGGCGGCCCAACGTGCTGGTCTTCGTGCACGAGTCCCTGCGGGCGGATGCCGTCTTTCCGGGTCTCGACTACGCGAACACCAAGCTCGATCCCAAGAAGATCTCCCCCTATCAGTCGTCGATTCCGGAGCGGCAGGAGGAGGGCTTTTTCTTCTTTCCGTACGCCCGCACCAACTCCACCGCGACGGAGTCCAGCGTGCCCAGCATCGTGTCGGGCATCGATCCGGGCGGTCCGGCGGACGCCTACGGGCGTGCTCAGTCCCTGTGGTCCGTGGGCAAGGTGTTCGGTGCCCGGACGTTCCTGTTCGCTGCCGAGGCCTACTCCTGGTCGCATTTCGACGAGTTCTTCATCGACAAGAACGTCGACCAGGTGCTGACGGGCACGGAGCTCTCGGAAGCAGTGCCCATCGGAAGCACCGCTGCCGACGACGGCGCCGTGGTCGACGCCGCCATCGGTCACCTGAAGAGTCTCGCGCAGACGCCCGGACCCTTCGTGGGTGCGATTCACTTCGACGCTACCCACCTTCCGGGGTGGGCCGGGCCCGGCACACCACCTTTCACCGGTGCCCCCGGGGATCCCGAGCGCTACGCGATGTCCATTCGCTACGTGGATGGCCTCGTAGAGCGCGTGATGAAAGCGCTGCACGAGACCGGGCTCGACCGAAACACGATCGTGCTGGCCACGTCGGATCATGGCGAGAACATCATCCCTCGACGCACGCCGGATCGCTTGGGCGCCTACTACGAGCCCACCGTGCGTATCCCGTTCTGGATCCGCGTCCCCCCGGAGCTTCTGAAGAAGCACCCTGCTTGGCAGAAGGAGCTCGAGGCCTGGCACGACAAGAACGTGCAGAACCTCGACTTCTTGCCGACCATTCGTGACTTCTTGAGCTTGGGGGACGAGCCGGAGCTCTTGCCGCCCCACATTCCGGGCCAGAGCCTGCTCCGGCCTCCACCGGTCGACAACCAGATCGCCGGGCAGAGCACCTGCGCCATCCGAGCATGGGCACTGGAGGGCTTCTACGCGGTGCGGGGTCGCACCAAGGTGATCGTCTCCAACGATCGCACCACGGCACAGATCTACGATCTGGACGCGGATCCCTTCGAGAAGAAGAACCTGTGGAAGGACGACGCTTGGAGAAAGCGCGTGATGCCTTGGTTGGAGCCCCTGGTGAGGGCGGGCGAGGGCCGCAGCGCCGTGTGTCGCCGCCTGGAACAGATCTGCCCGGTCAGCGTCACTGACAGGTGAGCGCCACGCCCCACAGGTCGGTCCGGCGCCCGTCCTTCACGCGATAGACAATCGTCACACTGGAGCCGTTGCTGGCGACGGCTCCGCGCTCCATGGAGATGGGGGTCTCGCGTTCGGTCAGGAATAGCGGAGCGCCAATGGGCTCGAGCTCCGACGACAGCACGCGCACCGTGAGCCGACCCGTGTCTCCGTCGATGAAGCTCACCAGCCACGAGCCGCCCGTCAACGTTGCCGCGCTAATCGCCACCGTGTCGCCGTCGGTGATCTTGGTGGGTTCCACCTTGGAGGGCGTGGCACCCGTCTTCACTCGGGCCGCAAGCGCTCTTCGCGGCCCGCCTTGGCGCTCCCGCGCCGTCACCAGCAGCAGCGCCGCGTCATCGCTGGCCGCCACCGTGGGCGCCCCGATGTCCGTGCCGGTCACGGACACTTCCGCGAGCTCGCTCTCCTTCTCTCCGCGCTCCGAGATCCAGCCGAACAGCACGAAAGGGTCTTGGACGCCGCGGCGGAAAGTGACGGCGAAGCGGTCCCCGCTCTTGGCGAAGCCGGGGTCGGTGATGTCCACGCCGCGGCCACCTTCCCACACCACTGCGGGCTCGGAGCCGGGCTCCCCGGGGCGCACGATGCCGAAGTAGTTGATCCCGAGGCGAAAGGGTGTGCTCGCGGGAACCGTGCGCACGGAACGCAGCCGTGGGTCGTCGTGGTCCACGGCGAAGCGCTTGCCCCCGAGCGGCGTGACGCGGAACACCGGGCGGGTGAAGTCCTCGTGATAGAGCGACGTGGCGGAAAGGTCCGAGCTCACGCTGACGCCCTCGGCGCCGAAGCGCGCGGACGCGAACCCGACGAGGGTGCGATCACCTTCGCTGCGAGCGGTGACGGGGGATAGGGGGAAGACGTCGCTGGCAATGCGTGTTGTCGCGTGTGCCACCCGGCAGCCCTTCAGGGTCTTCTCGACGACCGGAGCCGCAGACGCCGATGCCGTCGGTTCCGGTGCTGCGCTGGAAGCCGCGGCGCTGGGTTCAGTGGTCGGAGCCGGCACGCGCTCGCCTTCCCGCGATAGGAACCACAGCGCACCGCCAACCACTACGACGCCTGCGAGCAACACTGCGCCGATGGCCGCCGCGACCAGGGGCGCCTTCGATTTCTGCGCTGCCGGCGCCGGCGCTCCAGCCCACGCCGGCGGTGCGGAAGGCGCCGGTGGAGGTGGTGGCGGAGGCGCTGGCGCATCCGGAATTCCCCAGCCGGGAGCCGGTGGCGCTGCATACGGCACCGTGTCGGGTTCTACAGGGGATGTTGGTGCGGCGCGGGCCACGGGCGGCGCGAACGGCGAGGCCGGCATCGGCGGCGGCGCGCTCGCGGGCGCTGGCGGCGGCGCGGGGGACGACGCCACGAGTACCGGCGCTGCGGGCGCATCCGACGGCAACACGTCGGAGCGCGACACGCTGTGCAACGTGGTGGTCGGCACCGGCGGCGGGGACGGCGCGACGTCGGAGCGCGTCGCTCCGTGCAGGGTCGTCGTGGGCGGAGCTGGCGGCGCTTGCACTCGCGGCAGGGCCTCGCGGGCGGGCGCCGGCGGCGCGGACGCCCCGTAGCGCATCGTTCCCGGCGCAGCCTCGTCTGCACCCTCGCCCCCATAGCGCACGGTGCCTGGCGGCCGGGACGACGCGGGCGCTTTCTGCGGCGCGGGCACTTTGGACGGCTTCTCCACCCCGGTGCGCGTCCAAGGGATCGGGTACGGCTGCGTCGGTGCCGTGTGCTCGCTGTGGTCGAACGGCTCGAAGGCGCCCATCGTCGGCACGGTTCGGTCGTCGTGCTCGTGATCGTCGAGAGGTACCTCCATCGTTACCGTGGGCAGGTCGTGGACGGCCTCCACCAGGGTCGGCAGGTCGTCATAGGACTCGCGCTGAGGCTCGAAGGGCGTCCCCGACACCGTGGACTCGTCGTCGTGGGAGCTCGGCGGCGCGAGGTCCCGCATCGTCGGCTCCTCCGGCGCGGCCACGAACGCGGGCCTCCGCGACGACGGCGGCGGAGGCGGCGTCGGGCGACGTGGCGCCGAGGGCGGCGCCGGCCGCGGCGGCCGCGGCGGGGGAGGAGGACGTTGAGAGCTCGGCATTCGATGCCCGGACGACTGTAGCGCTCTCGGGGCGTAGGATTCACCTCGACGGGATTTCCGGGCGGAACTAGCGGTCTGCGCGCACTTCGGCCCATTGCTGGACGGGAACTCTCCACGCCCTTCGTTGTCAAAGGCCGCATGAGAGGCGGCCTGGCGCTGGTGAGTGTGACGTTCGTGGTGGGTTGCTCCGCGGGCCCTCCGCCGGCGGTTGCGCCAACGTCACCCTACGCGGCCCGGCACACCATGCGCACGTCACCCCCGGTCCAATCGGAGAACGACGCCGTCGAGCTTGCCCGACTCCATGCCGGTATCGAGGCCGCCCTCTCCCCCGTGGCCGTCGATGCACCAGCTCCGAGTCCGGAAGAGCTGACGCCCATCCCGCCTCTCGTCCGTGAGGTGCCCGTGAGTGCGTGGGTCGCCCCCGACCCCAACGTGCGCTTGCCGGCGGACGCCATTCGTCGAGTGGTGCGCCAGGCTGCCGGCAAGTTCCGCGGCTGTGCCCTCCAGCGTCATCCGGACGCCCACGGTCGCGTCGACGTGCGTTTCACCATTGGTCCCGATGGCGCCGTGTCCGTCGCGCGAGAGGAGAACGTGACCTTGCCGGATCGCGCGCTCCGGCGCTGCATCCTCGAGACGTTCTTCGAGCTTCGTTTCCCGGTGCCGCCGGGCCAAGTGATCGAGGTCAGCTATCCGCTGGTGTTCGCCGAGGGAGAGCGACCCGTCGAGCTGCGCGAGGCGGCACGGGTCGCACAGAAGCCGCCGCCGGGGTTCGAAGAGGCGTATCGCGCGGGCCGGCCCGTGCCGGGGCTCGCGCCGACCCGACATGAAAGCGAACAAAGCCCGAAACCGGCGTCGAGTTGTCCGTCGGGAGATCCCATGTGCCCGGAGCTGTGATGCTACCGTGAGCGCGTGAGCATCCTGATTCGGAATGGTCGCGTGGTGACCGCGGCGGACGACTACTTCGCCGACGTGTTGGTCGAGGGTGAGCAGGTCACGCGCATCGGCAAGAACCTGGAGGCCACGGCGGACGAAGTGATCGACGCTGCGGGCAAGCTGGTGATCCCCGGCGGCATCGACCCGCACACGCACCTGGACATGCCCGCCGGCAACGTGACCAGCGCCGACGACTTCGATACGGGGACGCTGGCTGCGGCTTTCGGCGGGACCACGACCATCATCGACTTTCCGACGCAAACGATCGGCAAGTCCATGCTCTCGGCGCTGGACGAGTGGCACGACAAGGCGAACGGCAAGGCGCACATCGACTACGCCTTCCACATGATCGTCTCGGATCTGCCGGAGAGCCGGCTGCCCGAGATGAACGAGCTGGTGGAGCTCGGGATCCCGTCCTTCAAGTTGTTCATGGCCTATCCCGGTCGCCTGTACTTGGACGACGGCGTGCTGTATCGCGCCTTCCGTCGGGCGGGGGAGCTCGGGGCGCGCATTCTGATGCACGCCGAGAACGGCATCGTGATCGACGAGATCGTGAAGGCGGCGGTGCGGGACGGAAAGGTCGGCCCGGAGTGGCACGCGCGCACGCGGCCCACGCGCATGGAAGCCGAAGCGGTGCATCGCTCCATCGCCATCGCGGAAGTGGCGGACGTTCCCTTGCACATCGTGCATCTTTCGAGCGCGGACGCGCTGGAAGAGGTGAAACGCGCGCGTGCGAGAAACCAGGACGTGCAGGCGGAAACCTGCCCGCAGTACCTGTTCTTGGACGACACGCTGTATGACAAGCCGAGCTTCGAGGCGGCCAAGTGGGTGATGACTCCGCCGCTGCGTGACAGGTCGAACCTGGAAGCACTGTGGCGCGGGCTCTCTTTTGGGCACCTGGCCATGGTCGCAACGGACCACTGTCCCTTCTGCTTCGCCGACAAGGAGCTGGGGCGCGGCGACTTCACCAAGATCCCGAACGGCGCTCCCGGAATCGAAAACCGAATGAGCCTCATCTACCAGGGCGTGGCGGCGGGGCGCTTCGACCTGAACCGCTTCGTGGAGCTCACGTCCACTGCCGCGGCGAAGAGTTTCGGCCTGTTTCCCAAGAAGGGCACCCTTGCCGTGGGCAGCGACGCCGACATCGTGATCTTCGATCCCGACAAGCGCTTGACCATCGGTGTGAACGAGAAAGCGACCCACCACATGCGCGTGGACTACAACCCTTACGAGGGCGTGGAGGTCGTGGGCTATCCGGAGACGGTGATCTCACGCGGGCGAGTGATCGTGGAGCGCGGCAGTCAGCGCACCAAGGGCGGTGGTCGCTTCGTTCCGCGGGCGCGCGTGGGCGAGCTGATCAGAGCGTGAGCACGCCGCCAGCTTCCGGAACTGACGCGCCCGCGTCTCGGGCGTCCGGCAGCGGTCGCGGCTCTTCACCCGAGCCCGACGGCGGGGCATTGGTGTTGTCGAAGCCGCCGTACGCGTTCGGGTCCTTCGCTTCGCGATCGTCGGCCTGGGCCTGCTTGTCGCCCCACTGATCTCCACCCCCGGCGCCGCCGTAGCCCGGCGTCGCGGTCACGCCGCCGTCGTCGCCGTAGTCCGTGTTGGTCTCGTCGTCGCTCGGCACCTCGGGCTGCGGATTGATGTCGCAGCTCGATAGGGCGAGCAGCCCTGCCAAGAGTAGCCAGCGATGACGTAAGCGCATGGAAGCCGAATCCCCGGCACAAAGGGCACCACACAAAGCCCCGGCGCGCAACTCGACGCTGTGTGAGTTCTACTGATGCTGAAACGGCGTGCAGTTCCAACCCCACGCCAGTAGAAGCCGAGCATGAGCTTCGTTGGCTACGCCTGCTCGCGCTGCGGCGGCCGCTTCACCCCGGAGCAAGCGACCTACCGCTGTCCCAAGGGCTGCGAGAACCTCGACGTGGTGCTGGATTTCTCGGCGGCTCAGAAGCAGGACATCAGCCAGAGCCGGGACCCCTCGCTCTGGCGCTACGCCCCGCTGCTGCCGGTGGAGGTGCCTCCGGACGAGGCGGGGCCCCTGCGCGGGGTGGGCGGGACGCCGCTCTACGCGGCGCCTCGCGGAGCGGCGCGACTCGGCCTCGGCCAGCTGTGGCTCAAGGACGAGGGCCGCATGCCGACGGGCTCGCTGAAGGACCGGGCCAGCGCGGTGGTGGTGCAGCGCGCCAAGGCCATCGGTGCGCCGCGGGTGATCACCGCGTCCACCGGCAATGCCGGCGTGGCCCTCGCAGCGATGGCACCCTGCGCGGGCGTGGAAGCGATCATCGTGGTGCCCGAGACCGCGCCTGCTGGCAAGCTCGCTCAGCTGGCGATCTTCGGCGCCCGGGTGGTGCTGGTCAAAGGCAGCTACGACGACGCCTTCGAGGTCAGCGACGCGGCCGCCCGGGAGCTCGGTTGGTACTGCCGCAACACCGCGCACAACCCGTTCACCGTCGAGGGCAAGAAGACCGTCGCCTTCGAGATCGCCGAGCAGCTCTCGTGGCGCGCGCCAGAGTGGGTGGTGGTGAGCGTGGGCGACGGCAACATCCTGGTCGGTGTGCACAAGGGCTTCCGCGAGCTGGTGGAAATCGGCTTCATCGACCGCATGCCCAAGATCCTCGGCGTCCAGGCCGAGGGCTCGTCGCCCATCGCGCGCGCCTTCGAGGCCGGCACCGACGTGATCGAGCCGGTGGTCACCCACACCCTGGCGGACAGCATCGCCGCGGGGAAGCCGGCGGACGGACCGCGCGCGCTTCGCGCCGTGCGCGACACCGAGGGCGCCTTCGTGATCGTGTCCGACGACGAGATCCTCGCCGCCATCGCCGCCTTGGGGGCGGACGCCGCGGTGTTCGCGGAGCCCGCGGCAGCCGCCGCCTACGCCGGCCTCGAGCGTGCGCGGGTCGGGGGCATCGTCCCCGCCGGCGCGGAGGTGGTGACCCTGGTCACCGGCAATGGCCTGAAGGACGTAGCTGCCGCCACCCGTGCCGCCCGCCACGTGGCGCCGGTCATCGATCCCACTCTCGATGCCCTGCGCGCCGCCCTCGGGGTGTAGAGTCCCGCAAATGATCGATCTGACCGTCGACCCAAAGGGCCTCGAGAAGGCCGTGGCCCGGGCCCGTGAGAAGAACATCCTGATCCCGACCTTCGCGCAGATGGCGGATCCCAAGAAGATCCCCGCGAAGATCGTGGAGCAGCTCCGGGGCGTGGGCTTGTGGGACGTGAACCCCCTGAACCTGTTCCGCATCACCTGGCACAACGAGCCGGTGGAGAAGGGCGGGGGTTTCGGTTCGGTGAACTACCTGGAGCTGCCACCGGAGCTCACGGGGGTGGAGGCGCGCATCATCGCGTTGGTGGGCAAGTGGTTTCCGACCGGCGCCCACAAGGTGGGGGCCGCGTTCGGTTGCCTCGCACCGCGGCTGGTCACCGGGCAGTTCGATCCCACGTCTCAAAAGGCGGTGTGGCCGTCCACGGGCAACTACTGCCGCGGCGGCGCCTACGACTCCGCGCTGCTCGGTTGCGAATCCATCGCCATCTTGCCCGAGGGCATGAGCCAGGAGCGTTTCCGCTGGCTCGAGAGCGTGGCCGGCGAGGTGATCAAGACCCCGGGCACCGAGAGCAACGTGAAGGAGATCTTCGACAAGTGCTGGGAGCTCAGGAACAGCGGCCAGTCGTTGATGATCTTCAATCAGTTCGAGGAGCTCGGGAACTACCTGTGGCATCACGAGATCACCGGCCGGGCGATGGAAGAGGTGCTCCAAAAAGAGCTCGGCCCAAAGGGCAGACTCGCGGGGCTGGTGGTCACCACCGGGTCGGCCGGCACCATCGCCGCCGGGGATTACTTGAAGAAGCAGTTCCCGGGCAGCCGCATCGGTGCCAGCGAGGCGTTGCAGTGCCCCACGCTGCTCTTGAACGGCTTCGGTGAGCATCGCATCGAGGGTATCGGCGACAAGCACGTGCCCTGGATCCACAACGTGAAGAACACGGACGTCGTGCTCGCCGTCGACGACGAAGCCACGATCTCGGCCATTCGTCTGTTCAACGAGCCTGCGGGGCAGAAGTACCTGAGCGCTCGCGGCGTGCCGGACGCGTTGGTGAAACAACTGCCCTTGTTCGGCATTTCCGGAGCCGCCAACCTGGTGAGCGCCATAAAGTTCGCCAAGTGGTTCGAGCTCGGTCGTGAGAGCGTGGTGATGACCGTGCTGACCGACTCCATCGACATGTACCAGAGCCGCCTCGCCGAGCTTCGGACCGAGCGCGGTCAGCTCACCGAGGCCGATGCCGCCGTGGCGCACCAGCGCTGGATCGCCGGGGCCACCACGGACGCCATGGAAGAGCTGTCGCACCCCGCCAAGAAGCGAGTGCATAACCTGAAGTACTACACGTGGGTCGAACAGCAGGGGAAGACCTACGCCGAGATCCAGCGCCAGTGGCACGACGACGAGTATTGGACGAGCATCCCCGAGCTCCGCTCCAAGCTGGACGAGCTGATCCTGCAGTTCAACGAGAAGACGGGCCTCGGCTGACACCTCGCCGCGGCAAGAGGAGGGCGCGATGAGCGAGTGGGACAACAACCGAGACGAGGCCCTGCGCCACGCGAAGAGCCTCGCACGCGTGAGCGTCGTGACTCGGGTCGTGGGCATCCTGGCGACGGTGGGTGCCGTATTTCTGCTGTTTGCCGCGCTCGACATGAGTAGCCGGAGCGACCGCACGGGTTTCTCCATCATGTCCATCGCCGTGATCTTGTTCGGCATCGTGGTGTGGAGCGTGGGGGCGTTCCACGGTGCGGCGTCCCGCGCCATTCCCGCGCTCTTGGAGCGCGTGGACCATCTCTGCGCGCTGAACGCGCCGTCCGCGGAGCTGCCGTCCGTGCTCGCGCCCGCCGTCGAGGCCGCGCCGCTCGCGGCGGAGGCTCTGCCGCCCCCCGAGGCCGCGGACCCCGCCGCCGAAGCCGCGGCGTCCCCCGAGGTCGAGCCCGCTGCTTCCGCGGCGGACCAACCAAAAATGCCCGAGTCAGAACCAGAGCCGGAGCCCGCTCTGGAGGCGGAGATCGACAAGGCGCCGTGTCCGCATTGTGGCGGTCTGATCCACCCGCAGGCCACGCGCTGCGTGCACTGCATGAAGAAGATTCAGCGGTAGCTTCTTGTCGGTGCGGCGCGGAAACGTCAGTAAGAAAAGCGCACGCTGAGGTTCGGTGACACCACGGGGTGCGCTCCGCGCTTGGCGTTGCCGAGGAACGCGTACACCCGGGTGTTCACGTCGACGGCGATGAAAGACGTCTTCCATACGTCGACGCCCAGACTTCCGCCCAGCGCCATCTCGTTCAGCCCCAGGTTTCGCACGTAGCCGGCGCGGAAGCCGAGGTACGGGTTGAAGAACGTGCGGTCCCCGCCGCCCAAGAAGTCCGAGTAGAGCTCGCTGCCCAAGGTGGCGACGAAAAGATCCAAGCCACGCTGCCCATCGCCGGACGTGCTCTCCATGAAGTCGGCGTCCAGATTCAGCGCCCGGAAGAAGTACACGGACACGCCGCCACCCGCAAAGGAGCGGTTGTCCGCGTCACTCGGGAAGTCCCAGGCCATGGTCGCGCGCAAGCCGGGGTGGAGCTGCGCGGTGGGCTCCACCGTCTCGTGATCCGGCTTGGCCTTCAGCGTGATGTACACGGTGGAGCGCTGAGCGCGGTCCTTCAGGTAGCGTAGGTCGCCCTGCACGCGATCGAGGCGCGTGCGGACTCGAGCCATGGCGGCTTCGAGCGCGACCATGTCTTTCACGTTCTCCGCCTTTTGGAGCAGCTTCTCGTAACGCGCGAGGGTTGCCTGCAGGTTCTGCAGCAGGATCTGAGCGTCGTGGTACTCGCGGCCGATGTCGCGGCTCTTGATCTGGCGGGATTCGAGCTTGCCGATGCCGCTCAACCCGCTCAAGAAGGACTGGATCTGCGCCGAGGGAACGCGCACCGAGACGGAGGCCCCGGCGGCGGAGGCGTTGTCTTCGATGACCTCGTTGACCACCTGGCCCCTGACATCCGCAACGGCCTTGCGGACGCGCACCAACGCCGATGCCACCGACGCGACCTCGAGCGTGACCCGCGCTTCGATGTCGATCATCTCCTTCGTGGTGCTGGCTTCGGACTTGTCGGTCTCTATGGGGGCGGGAGGAGGAGGCGCCGAGCTCGCCGCGTTGCCAGAACCCGTCGCGCCGAACAGCTCCAATCCGGCGCTGGCGACGTCGCGAACGGCGGGCGCTCCAGCGATGGGTCCCGAGAGCGCCACGGTCTGGGCGACTTGACCGGACATGATCTCTTCGTCTGCGTCGCCCTGGCTCAGACTCTCGTGCTCGGGCCGGTAGTCGGTTGCGGGCTCGATCTGGATGGGAGCCGGCGCGCGTGGAGGGCCGTTGTCGTAGTGGTAGCTGGAGCACGCAGAGGCCGTGAACAGCAGCGCGAGAACAGGCAGGAGCCGCCGAGACATGCCTCCGTTATACGCGCCTCGGCCGGGGTTGTCGGCCGTCAGCCGACCGCGGGAACGGGTACCTCTTCCCGGCTCTCCTCCGAGGCGCGGTGATCCCGCGCCAACAGCACGTAGATGGCCGGCACTACGAACAGCGTGAACAGCGTCCCGATGGCCATCCCGCCCACCAGCACGATGCCGATGGAGTTTCGAGCAATGGCACCGGCGCCGGTCACCAGCGTCAGCGGAAAGTGCCCGGCCACGGTGGCGACGGTCGTCATCAGGATGGGGCGCAGCCGGGTTTCCGCCGCCATCTTCACGGCCTCCAGCTTGCCGTGACCCAGGGCCTGCTGGGCATTGGCGAACTCCACGATCAAGATGCCGTTCTTGCTCACCAGGCCCACCAGAGTGACCAAGCCCACCTGGGAGTAGATGTTCATGGTGGTGGTCCAGCCGTCCGTGAGTGCGAATCCCATCCCGGGTGGCCCCGTGAACTTCAAGAACGTGAAGATCATGGCGCCGAACATGGCCAGGGGGACGGAGCCGAGCAGGATCACCAGCGGGTCTCGGAACGAGTTGAACTGGGCGGCAAGCACCAGGAAGATCAGCAGCAGCGCCAAACCCATGGCCGGCAGGAACTTGCCGCTCTCCTGGCGTAGCTGGCGGGACTCTCCCGTGTAGCCCACGCGATAGCCCGCCGGCAGGATCTTCTTCGCCTCCTTTTCGAGCACCTGCAATCCGCCATCGAGGGAGCGCGTTGCGATGCCCGAGAGCTTCACGGCGTTCAGCTGCTGGAAGCGGTTCAGCGTTCTCGGCTCGATCTCGTCTTTGATGCTCGCCACGGCCCGCAGGGGCAGCGGCTTTCCGGCAGGGCCGGTGATGTACACGTCCTCCAGCTGGTTCGGTGTCAGGCGGCTGGCTCGCTCAATCTGAGGGATCACCTTGTAGCTGCGCCCGTCGATGTCGAAGCGATTGACGAAGTTGCCGCTCAAGAGCGTGCTGAGATCCGTCCCCACGTCTCGCATGTTGAGCCCGAGCGCGGCTATCTTGGAGCGGTCCAGCGTGATCTCGGCCTTCTGCTGATCGATCTTCACGTCGATCATGGGCGGGAAGGCGAACTGGCCGCTCTCCCCGGCGACCTTCGAGAGTTGCTGAGCGAAACGCAGGATTTCCTCGTGGGGAGCAGTGGACGCGATCACCACCTCCACCGGGAACAAGCCCGGACTGGGCAGCGGTGCCGGGACGAACATGGGCGCGCGAATGCCCGCGAGGTTCTGGGACTTCTTCGACAGATCTTGCTGAACCGCGAAGATGTTCCGATCGCGCTCCTCCCAAGGCTTGGTCAAGATCCCGC